>JAIENA010000082.1 GCA_019751755.1 Burkholderiaceae bacterium
TCCACCTGGTTGGTGCCGATGGCGCCGAACTGGGTCGACGTCAGCGCGGCAATCACGTTGGTCTTGATGGCGGCCAGATCGGCGTCTTCCAGCTTCGCCACTTGCAGCGTGTTCAGACCGGCCAGTTGGGCCGAGGTCAGGTTCGAGACCTGCAACGTGTTCAGGCCGACGATCTGGTCAGACGTCAGGGCGGCAATCTGATTCGATTTCAGGCCGGCCAGCGCGTTGGTCTTGATGGCGGCGATATCTTCGGTACCGAACGCGGCCAGCACATTGGTGGCCAGCGCCGACAATTGGGCCGACGTCAGCAGAGCAACCTGCGTCTGGCTCAGCGCCATGCCCTGCAGCGTCGTCAGACCGGCCAAGGTGGCGGTGGACAAGGCAGAAATTTGCGCGCTGCTCAGTTGGGCGATTTGTGGTGTGGTCAGACCCGACACTTGCGTCGATTTCAGCGCCGCAATCATGGTGGTCTTGAGCGTACTGATATCGGCGGTGGCAATCGCCGCCAGGGTATTGGTGTTCAACGCGCCAAACTGGCTGGTCGACAGCGCACCCAGTTGATTGCTGCTAAAGACCGCGATCTGGTCGGAGTTCAGGCCGGACGACACCTGCAGCGTGCTCAGTGCGCCGACTTGGAGAGTGGTCAGCGCATCGACCTGATTGGTACCGATGGCGTTGATTTGCGAGGTGGACAAACCCGACAGCACATTGGTCTTGATGGCAGCCAGGTCGGCGTCGTCCATCTTCGACACCTGGTTGGTGGTCAGGCCCGCCAGTTGCGACGAGTTCAGCGACGAAATTTGCAGGGTAGTCATGCCGACCACCTGGTCGGACGTCAGCCCGGCCAACTGGGTCGATTTCAAGCCGGCCAGCGCAGCGGTGGACAGCGCCGCCACCTCATCGGTGCTCAGGACCGACAGGCCGACCGTGCTCAGCAATCCCAGTTGCGCCGAATTAAGCCCGCCGATCTGGATCGAATTCAGGGCCTGGATATCGACGGTATCGAGGCCGGTGGTTACTTGCAGCGTGGTCAGCGCGCCCAATTGCAGCGACGTCAGCGCCGCCACCTGGGAGGAATTAAACGCCGCGATCTGCGACGTTTTCAGGGAAGCCACCGTGGCGGTCTTGAAGCCGATGATATCCGTGGTTTCGATACCAGCGATGCCATCCGTGGTCAGCGCATTGGCTTGCACGGTGCTGAAGGCGCTCAGCTGCAGCGAGTTCAGCGCGGCGATCTGGGTCGAGGTCACGCCCAGCGAAATCTGCGCGGTGGTCAAGCCTTGCAATTGCAGCGTGTTCAAAACAGCCAATTGAGTACTGGTCAGTGCACCGATCTGGTTGGTGCCAAGGGACGCCAGATCTGCTGAACCGAACGAGGCAATCTGGCCGGTTTCCAGATTGGCAATCTGGGAGGTACTCAAGAGGGTTAAGAGGCTCACTTCCGTTCTCCTTGGGGGACGACGCTACTGATTTGGACTAGCAACATGGAGGCAGCCGGTGTCACCCGGCTACCTCCATGCTCGCTACTTGTATTTAGAAAAACTAACCTGCAACTATTTTATTGACGTCGCTCGTAGACATTTACGGCCAGCAAGTTAATTTACTTTAATAAATAATCGTGATGCCTTTTGGCAAACACATACTTGCTAGAAATAACTATCCGATGGGAAACGCGCGTTTCCACGCGGTTTGTCTCATACGATAGAGCGACCACTTTCACTCACGCTTTAAACGTTTTCCCGGGCAACCATCAAAAAAATTGCAATCAATTATCAGTATACTCGAGAAATTTCCTATCGGAATGTTTTTTATGTGTAATTTTGCAACGCTGCTTAACTTGTCACTATTACGTAACATTCTGATTTGATTGATTTTCAGCGCTGACATTCACTTCCCACCGCCGACCGTGACCGTCGTCGCGGTCATATACGACGCGGCTGGCGACAGCAGCCACACCACGGGCGCGGCAATTTCCTCGGGCTGGGCCACACGCCGCAGTGGAATTGCGGGTGCCGCACGCTGCAAACGCGCGCCGTCGCCTCCCCGCTGGTGAATCTCGGTCTCGGTCATACCCGGCGCCACGCACAGCACGCGGATCCCCAGCGGGGCCAGTTCGCGCCCCAGGCCGAGGGTAAAACTTTCGACAGCCGCCTTGCTGGCGGCGTAGTGGACGTAATCGCCGGCGCTGCCGCTGGCGGCGGCCGTGGAAGAGATATTGACGATGACCCCGGCCAAGTTGTTTCGCTGAAACGAGGCCACCGCCGTGCGGCAGCATTCCATCAGACCCAGCACATTGATGCGGAAGACTTCGGCAATCATGGCCGGATCAGCTTCCATAAACCGGGTAATGCGGCCGGTGATGCCGGCATTATTGACCAGGGCCGTGACCGGACCGAGCACCCGTTCGGCCTCGGCAAACAGGTGCGCCACGCCGGCGGCGTCACCAACATCGGCCTGAATCGCCACCGCCGCACCGCCGGCCGCGCAAATCGTGTCCACCACCCTGCCTGCGGCTTGCGCATCGTGCGCATAGTTGACGGCAACCGCGTACCCTTCGCGCGCCGCAGCCAGCGCGATGGCCGCACCAATGCCACGGCCCGCGCCGGTGACAATTAATACTTTTCTCATGGAATGTTTCTAAATAGCATGACGGCGAATTCTACGTGCTTTTGCCCGTCAAACCCTCACCAATTGTCACACCACCAGCAGGCCGTGGCGGAGCCGCCACGACACAATGACATCAACCGGCCGGCAGCGCGGAAAGCGGATCACCGTCAACCACAACACGGTCGCGCCCACCACGCTTGGCCGCGTACAGGGCCTGGTCCGCGGCGCGCAGCAGCGACTCAGCCTCGCTCAGCCGCTCTTTGTCAAAACCGGCCACACCAATACTCATCGTCACGTGTGGACGGGCGGCAGTGGGCGCATGGGTAATGTTCAGCGCGGCGATACAGGCGCGAATGGCGTCGGCGTGCTGGCGCGCCTGCTCCGGACTGGTGTCCGGCAGCACGGCGGCAAACTCCTCACCACCGTAGCGGGCCGCCAGGTCGGCGGCGCGCTGCAATTTGCCGGCAAACGCCTCGGCCACCATGGCCAGGCAAGCATCGCCCTGCTGGTGGCCGAAATGGTCGTTATACAGCTTGAAGGAATCAATATCCATCAGCAACAGCGACAGGTGGCCGCCATGGCGCTGGGCCCGCCCCAATTCACGCTGCAGCGCCACATCGAAGTGGCGGCGGTTGGCGATCCCCGTCAAGCCATCGACATACGATTGCGCGCGCAGCGATTCGGCCTGGTCGCGCAACAGGCGCTCGCGTCCAACCGTGGAACTGACATCGCTGATTTCAATCAGGCAAAAACGCTCACGCCCTTCGGAAAACGGCGTCACGGCAATGGCCTGTTCGACCCGCTCACCGCCCCACGTGCCGGACGGATACAGCGGAAATGGCGTGCGGTTCAGCGCCTGCGGCAAGTGCGCAGCAATATTATTGGCCAGCGCACTGTGTACCGCCAATTCCATGCGCTGCCCCAGCAGGTCGGGAAACAGATCAAACAAGTCCTGCCCTTCCACCCGCGTGGCCGCCATGCCGGAATGGCTGGCCATCCACTGATTCCACAGCACGATGCGCTTGCGCGTGTCGAGCACCACCAGCCCCATGTTGGCGAGGCCAAGAACGCGTTTGAACAGGGTGGGATGCTGGGTAATGGCTGGCGCGGCGCGCTGGGCCAGGGGGGAGTTCGGGAAATGATCAAGCATGCGGATGATCCGGGCCTGCGGGCAAAACAGGGATTATAAGCGCGGCGCCGGCAATCACGTCACCGCTGTGGCAAGAATGTCACTAATGAAATAAAAAAGCCGTGCAGCCACGGCTTTTCAGGCAGTCAGCGCAAGCCGCCTTACGACTGGCGCCGGCGGCGCATCACGACCAAGCCGGCCAAGCCCAGCGCCAGCAAAGGCAGCGTACCCGGCAACGGGGTCAGACGCACAATGCCCTCAATCACGTCATTCTGGCAAGTTTCACCCCAGTGCATGGCCAGCGACGAGAACGTGGCCAGGTCGGTGCCCGACACGTTGATGGTGAATTGCAGCGACTGGCCATTGACCACCGTCCAACTACCAGTTTTGCCCGTGTTACTGACGTTGGCCAGGTTGTTGGCAGCGGTATTGACGGCCACTTCCTGTCCATTGCGATAGAGGCAATTATTGGTGCAGTTGATATAACTTTCAGAATTCTTGGTATTGAGCGCGTTGGTCTTGCCATTCAACTTATACAACGTGAACGAGCCGCCGTTATTATTCCAGCGGTCATTCAGGCTGAAGCCGTAATCCCAAATCGTGCTGTTACTGGCATTGTCCGCCGCATAGTGGTCGCCGACGGTACCCACCGGATTCCAGGTGTCGGACAAGAACACGTCGCCGTAGCCAATCCCCTTGGCCACATTGTTTTCCGTGTAGGCCCAAGGATCGGACTTTGCTTTGCCGGCAAATTTTGTGTTGATGGTGATGGTCAGAACATCCTTGACACGCGTAATCTTCGCGCTATTGATGTCATAGACATTGGTGTCACCGATCACGTCTTTTAAACCATGGGCATCGGAGCCCCAGTAGTTGTCCGTAATCGTGTCCGCAAATGCACCGGCATTGGCGACGCCTCCAGATGTCAGTGCCAACGAGGCAATGGCTGCACTCAGCAGTCGTTTCATGATGCTTCCCGTGTAAATAGTTAGTTCCCTTAAAGCACGAATCATGCCTGAAATTAACACCTTTGAATAATCAAATACTTAGCGCCAGATCAACTCTGTTGCCATGCGTAACTGTAAAGTTTTTCGACACCATAATGACAAGATATCAAATAAAAATGCCTAAAAGCAAGCAAAATCTCGACAGGCAGTGAAAGTTGTTCAAGAATTGCTGAGATCAGCAACTAATGTAGGCAACAAAACCGCACATCGGGCAACTAAATACTGATCGTCGCGGCGCGCTTGATAAAACGTCCATATTGCAGCCCCGCGCCAACCATGCCACCATGCGGGACTGCACACCCGTTGTTTCATTGAGGAATCCTATGCCGTACCGCCTGATCGTCCCGCTGATCGCCCCGCTGACCACGCTGCTGCTGGCTACTGCTCTGTCCGGTTGCAGTGAACTGGACAAGGACGCAGGGGTCGCCAAGGCCCGGCAGCACCGTGCCAAGGGCGAACTGCGCGCGGCCACCATTGAATTCAAGAACGTGCTGCAGCAATACCCGGACGACGGCGAAACCCGTTACCTGCTGGCACAAACCTACAATGAAACCGGCGAAGCACTGACGGCGGAAAAGGAAATCCGGCGCGCCATCAATCTCGGTTATGAAAACGACGCGGCCTTGGCCGAACTGGCCAAGGCACTGCTGCTACAAGGCGAATACCAAAAAGCCCTGGATCAAACCGCCAAAGCCGTCAAACCCGGCCCCGCCCTGCTGTGCCTGCGCGCCGACGCCCTGCGCGCACTGGGCAAGTCCGACGAGGCCAAGGCGCTGTATGACGCCGCCTTGCTGGCCCAGCCGACATTGCCGGCCGCCCTGCTGGGCCTGGGCAGGTTGGCGCAAACGGCGGGCGACATCGCTGCGGCCAGCAAGTACGTGGCCCAGGCACGGACGGCCGAACCGCGCAATACCGACGCCCTGCTGTTTGCTGCGGATTTGCTGCGTTCGCAGAAAAAATATGACGACGCCATGGCGGCCCTCGATCAAATCCTGGCCATCGCGCCGGAACACCGTTCCGCGCACATTGAAAAGGCGTACATTCTGATTCCGCAGGCAAAGTTCACGGCGGCGCAAGCGGAACTCAAAGCCGCCACCGCATCCGGCCCCACCGGCATGATGGTGTTGTACACCCAGGCACTGCTGGACTTCACCCAGGGCAAGGACGCCGCCGCCCTCGATTCGCTGCAAAAAGTCTTGCGCGCCGCCCCCGAACACGCCCCCAGCATGCTGATGGCAGGCGCCATTAACATGAACATGGGCTCCTTGTCGCAAGCCGAGTATTACCTGCGCAACTACCTGCGACTCAATCCAGGCAACCTGTATGCCCGCAAGTTGCTGACGTCCACGCTGTTGAAAGCCGGCCAGGCGCCGGATGCGATGGCCGTGCTGGAACCGGCGCTCAATACGTCGGCCCAGGATGCGGAAATCCTGGCGCTGGCCGGAGAGTCGTTCATGCAGTCGCGCGACTTCAATAAAGCGGGCGAACTGTTTTCCAAAGCCGCGGCAATCTCCCCCAATACCGCGGGCTTGCGTACCGCGATGGGGTTGAGCAAGCTGGGCCAGGGTAATAGCGAAGCGGCGCTGGCGGATTTACAGGAAGCGGTTCGGAGTGACCCCGGCAACGCCCAGGTCGGGATCGCACTGACCACCACGTTGCTGACGCTCAATCGCAACGAACAGGCGTTGACCACGGTGCAGGATCTGGAAAAAGCCCAGCCGAAAAACGCCGTCATCCAGAACATGAAAGGGATGGTCTACGCGGCCCGCAAGGAACTGGGGCCGGCCCGCGCCGCATTCGAACAGGCGCTGGTGCTGCAACCGTCGTACTTCCCGGCGGCGACCAACCTGTCGCGGCTGGAAATGGAACTAAAAAATCCCGCCGCCGCGAAAAAACACTTGCAGGATTTCATGGCAAACAACAAAGGCCATGTCGACGCCATGACGGCCATGGCGGCGCTGGCGGCGCGTGAGCGCAATCTGCCGGAAGTCACGCGCTGGCTGGAAAAAGCCCACAACGATCATCCGGAGGCGATCGCACCGGGCATCCGCCTGATTAACCATTATCTGTTGCTGCGGGAAACCGGCAAGGCCGCCGCCCTGGCCGGCGCGTTGCAGGCAAAAAATCCCGACAATACGGATTTGCTGGACATGCTGGGCAAGAGCCATATTGCCGACAAGAATCTGGAATTGGCGGTCGATGCCTATAAAAAGCTGGCAATCGCCATGCCGCGCTCGCCGCAAGTGCACATGCAGGTGGCGGCGCTATACGTGCAATTGAACAACGTGGGCGCGGCGGAAGACCACTTGAAAGCCGCCTTGGCGATGCAACCGGACTTCCCCGCGGCGCAACTGGCGCAGGCGGAAATTTACGTCAAACGCGGCGCGTTCGACCTGGCGCTGATGATTTCAGACCAGCTGCAAAAGGCTTATCCGAAATCGTCCGGCGGCTTCCAACTCGAAGGCGACATCCTGATGGCCCGCAAAAAACCAGCGCTGGCGGTGCCGCAGTTTGAGCGGGCGCTGGCGATTTCCCCCACCGACGAATTGCTGATCAAGACCGCCAACGCGCTGCGCGCGTCCGGCAAGACCGCCGAGGGCGCCGCCCGCATCGAACAGTGGCTGAAACAGCATCCGGACGATGTGCGGGTGCTGCAGTACAAGGGCGAAACGCTGCTGGCCGACAAGCAATACCAGGCCGCCGCCAGCTACCTGCAAGGCCTGGTGCAACGCTATCCAAGCAACATCACCGCCGTCAACAACCTGGCCTGGGCCTACCAGCAACTGGACGATCCGCGTGCGGTGGCGGCGGCCGAACAAGCCTATAAGCTGGCGCCACAGCATCCGGTCGTGATGGATACGCTGGGCTGGGCGCTGGTGCAGCAAGGCCAGGCGGCGCGCGGCCTGTCACTGTTGCAAAAAGCCAGCGCCGCCGCACCCGAAGCACGCGACATCCGCTTCCACCTGGCGCAGGCGAAGGCAAAAACCGGCGATAAACCGGGCGCGCGCAAGGAACTCGAGATGGTGCTGTCCGGCCCCATCCCGTTTGCCCAAGCCGAGGAAGCCAAAGCACTGCTCAAGCAACTGTTGTAAGGCGAGGCTTGGCGTTCCACCGGATCCGTCCTACTTCCCCTGCGCAAACGTGAACACTTTACGTTCGACGAACGCGACACTGCCGTCCGCCCCGCGCACCACTTCGGAAATCAGGTAGGTGCCGCTGGTCGGATCACCATTGGCGTCGAAGTCGACCGATCCGGCCACGCCCTGGTAGTCGATATCACGCCCGGCCTTGAGCGCCGCCAGCGCCTGGGCAAACTGGCCGGGGCCGATCGCGACCGGCGCCGGATCCTCGGGGCGCGCGTCGGGCCGCACATCGGGCCGTGACACGGTTTGTAAATTGGCCAGGATCGCGGCGCGCGTATTGGCGCCGCCCTGCGCCATCGCCAGCGCCAACAGGTACACCGAGTCATAGCCGGTAAACGACGTCCCCTCCGGCTCCAGCCCAACCTGCCGCACAAACGCGTCGCGGTAGGCGGCAAAGCTTGGCGTGCTGCGCGGCGCCGTGGGCGAGACCCACTGCATGCCCAGCGCCGCGTCGCCCGCATTGCTGATAAAGGTGGTGCCAAAATTGCCAGCGCCAAACAGGCGCGGCATCCGGCTGCCCAGTTTTTCCTTGAGGCCGCGCGCAATCGACGCGCCATCGAGCGCAAATCCCACCATCAACACCGCTTGTGGCACGCCATTGGCGCTCAGCGCCGCCAGTTCCGCATCAAAGCCGACCGTCTTGGTGGCGGGATACGCGATATTGGCCAGCGGCGGATAGCCGCGCGCCACCAGCCGCTGGCGCACGGCATCGCTGGCGCCGACACCGAACGCGTCATCGACGTGGATCAGCGCCACCCTGGTCAGGCCCTGCTCGATGATATGGTCGGCCAGCGCCGCCCCCTGCAGCGCATCCGACGCCACCGTGCGGTACACGGTGCCCTTGTCGTCCAGCGACGAGATCAGCGGCGACGAACCGCTGGCGATAAACGGGATGCCGGCGGCGATCGTCACCTGCTGCGCCACGGGGATCGCCACCCGGCTGGAAAACGGGCCGAAGATTGCCACCGGGTCGAGCGCCGCCAGCTCGCGCGCACTGAGCACGCCGGCGTCGGCGTCGAGCTTGTCGTCGCGCAAAATCAATTCCAGCTGCTGGCCATTGACGCCACCGGCGTCATTGATTTCCTTGACCGCCAGCCGCGACGCGTATTCCACCATTTGGCCCAGGCTGGCCGACGCCCCCGTGCGCGAGACCAGCAAGCCCAGTTTCAGGGTGTCCGGCCGGGTCTGTGCGGCCGGATTCGCATCCACATTGGTGCCACCGCTACCGCCACCACCGCAGCCCCCGGCCAGCACCGTCATGGCGGCCAAGAAGGCCGCCGCCGCACGTTTAGTCATAAGGCGCCCCAACGGTAGGTATAACTGAACGCCGCGCCGCGCCCCGGCGCCGGCAAGTCGACGCCGCCATAGCCGGGCTCGGCATAGCGACGGTCCAGCAGGTTGGTGATACGCAGCGCCACCTGGTGCGGGCCGAACGCGTGGTTCCAGCTGGCGTCGAGCGTGGCGTATGACGCCAGTTGGTACGGCCGCAGGAAGTTTTCCTGGCTGTTAACCTTGCTGGAGCGGCGCGGCGACACCGTGCGCGCGGCCAGCGCCACCTGCCCCCATTCCGGGTGCAGGTATTGCCAGCTGAGGCGCGCCATCAGGCGCGGATAGCTGGCGGTCGGCGTCACTTGCAGCGGCTGCAGGCGCGGCTGGAAATAGTCGTCGGTATCGGCCCACGCCCATTGCGCCCGCCAGCGCTGCGCTCCGACCTGCCAGGTCGCTTCCGCTTCCGCGCCCCGGCCCTGCTGGCGGCCGCTGTTTTGCGGCTGCAGGTTGGCGCCCAGCGGCAGCAATTCGGTTTTTTCGCGCACCGTCAGCCGGTACGCATTGAGTGCCAGCACCAGGTCCGGGCTGGCTTGCCATTGCAGCGCCGCTTCCGTGCTGCGCGACGTTTCCGGGCGCAGCGCCAGGTTGCCCAGCACCTCGCCGGCATACAGCGGCTGCGCATACAGTTGCGCCGCGCTCGGCGCCTTGTACGAGGTGCCGTGCAGCAGTTTCCACGCCAGCGCCGGCGT
Source organism: Burkholderiaceae bacterium (assembly GCA_019751755.1). Classification (GTDB taxonomy): domain Bacteria; phylum Pseudomonadota; class Gammaproteobacteria; order Burkholderiales; family Burkholderiaceae_D; genus Rugamonas. The sequence goes on from JAIENA010000082.1 coordinate 9,905, forward strand.
GGCGTTGCCGACCAGCGCCAGGCGCCAGTTGGTGCTGTCGCCAAAGATGCTGTGGTGGTCGCGCCGCGCATTGACGGTGACGCCGGCCCAGCGCCACGGCCGGACGCTGTATTGCAGGTAATAACCCTGGTTGGTGATGCGTTCATGCGCGCCCGTGCCGGACACCAGGGTGCGCTTGCCGCTGGCGGCATCGACACTGAAAATTTGCATGCGCTGTTCGTCGTCGCGCACCCGGTCGGCCCCGGCCACCACACTGTGCTGGTCGCCCAGACTGTATTGCGCTTCCAGCCCCAGTTCCTGCGACGCAAAACCGAACTGCCGCACCGGATAAGTGGCCGCCGCGCCCAGACTGAGGCGCTCGCGGCGGTCCGGGCCGCCCTGTGCGCGCGCCATGCTGGCCCGCAGCGTCCACTGCTCGATGCCCCGGTATTCATGCTGCAAGCGCGCGGTGGACTGGTGCAGCGCGAGGCGGTTGTTGTGGCTGAGAGTGCCGAAATCGAGGAATTCGCCATCGGCGTCGAGCCGGTAGCCGTGCAGCATCAGCGTGGTCTCGCTGTGGTCCGTCACATAGGCGCCGCGCAGCAGCACATTCCGGGGCCGTTCGCCATCGCCGCGCGAGACGTCGCCGCGGGCCGCCACCACCACCCGCGCATACAGCGGCGATGAACGGGGCAAGGCCACGCCGCTGCGGTCGGCGCTGTCTGCCGCCGCCGACACCAGCCATTGCCAGGCCCCGGTCTGGCCGGACGCGTGCAGCGCCGTGCCGCCACCGTCCTGGGCGCCGCGCAGCACGGTGGCCGTGGCGGCAAAGGCGCGCTGATCGCCAGGCCGGGTGATGATGTTGACGACACCGAGGAACGCGTCGGCGCCATACAGTGCGGAGGCGGGGCCGCGCACCACCTCGATGCGCTCGATGGCGGCCATATTGAGCAAGCTGGCGCCCAGGAAATTGCTGGCATCGGGGCGATAGGCCACTGGCTGGCCATCGATCATGACTTTCAGGATGCGCGACCAGGACCGCACCCCGGCATGGATGCCGCGCACCCCGACATTGGGCGCAATACCGTCGACCACCGCATACATGCCGGGTACCTGCACCAGCGCATCGGCCACCGAACGGTAGCCGAACTGGCGGATGTCTTCGGCCGTAATGACGGACACCACGGCGGGCGCGTCGCGCGCCGCCAGCGCCTGACGGCTGGCCGTCGTAAACGGCAAGTCGAGCAGCGCTTCGACGCTGACGTTAAACAAGTCCCGGCCCTGCTCCTGTGCCTGCGCCTGTCCCTGTGCCGATAGCGGCAGTGCCAGCGCCGCGCCGGCGGCCAGCGACCACCATGATGCCATCCCTCGTTGACTCCACTGCATGCACTGACCTCCGTATCGGGCGACGACTCATGGTAGACCGAAAGGCTGTCCATCGTAACTATTTTGGCAATTCCACCACAACATTTTGGAAGGCACGCCACATCCGCCGCGCCGCGCCGCCGACAAGGCCAAAAGCAGACCGATATGCGCTTATACTTGCCGTGAGTCACCCTTTCGCCACCACCATCCATAAAGGAGTCGCTTGGCCATCCGCTCTTTGCCCGCCGCGCGCTGGCCGGCCACGCGCACTGTACTGATGACGGCGCTATGGGCGGCGGCATGCTGGCCGCGAATCGGCACAGCGCAGGGCGCGGTGCCAAAAGAACAGATCAAGGCCGCGCTGGTGTTCAATTTCCTCAAGTTCACCGAGTGGCCGGCGGACACGGCCAACGCCCCCCTGACATTGTGTGTGGCCGGGCCGGACCGGAAAACCGAGGCCGCGTTTGCGCAGGTGCAGGGACGGATGATTGAAAACCGGACGATCCAGGTGCGCACAGTGCGCGGCGGCGATGTGGCGGCCTGCCATTTGCTGTACATCCATGACCTCGGGCGCGACTTGCTGACCCATGTGGTGGCCGGCAACCCGAACCTGCTGACGGTGGGCGATCAGGATGACTTCACGGAAGCCGGCGGCGTGATCGGACTGGTCGAGTTCCAGGGCCGGCTGCAGTTCAAGGTCAACCTGGATATGCTCAAGCGTGGTAATTACAAGCTCAGCTCGCAGTTGCTGCGGCTGGCCGTGAATATGCGGTAACTGCGATGCGATAACTGCGATGCGGTAACGAGGAAGGTACGGATGGCGTCTATGTGGAGCAAGTTGTTGCTCAGGCAGAAAATCACCTGGATGGTGGTGGCGGTGTGCGCGCTGATGCTGCTGCTGTTCGAGGGGGTATTCCTGAAAACCCAGCAAGCCACCTTGCAGGGCCAGGCCCAGCGTTCGCTGGACGGTCTGGCGGCAATGATCGCCTATGGCAGCGCCGCGCCGATGACCTTTGACGACGTCGATGGCGGCAACCAGACCCTGAAGGCACTGGCATCGGTGCCGGAAGTGGTGCACGCCACCGTGCGCCTTGCCGACGGCCGCGTATTTGTCAGTTATACCGGCCCCGATGACATCCCCGGGGCCACGCACGGCATGCGCGCCAGCGCCGTGGTGCGCCAGAAAGGCGCCGAGATCGGCACCGTGGAAGTGCAGGCGACGCTGCGCTATGTCGACCAAGCGCTGTATCACGCGATGCTGGTGGCGGGCATCGCCGGGCTGTTGCTGCTGTTGCTGGTGGCGACGGTGGCGCGGCTGTCGGCCAATAAGCTATCGGCCCCGCTGCTGAAACTGGCGGCGCTGGCCAACGCGGTCGGTCAGGGCGGCGATTACAGCCTGCGCGCGCCGGATGCCGGCAGTGTTGACGAAGCCGGACAACTGGGCCGCCGCTTCAACCAGATGCTGGAACAGGTGCAGGCGCGCGACCTGGAACTGGCCAGCCACCGCGACCAGCTGGAACAGGAAGTCGAACGCCGCACGGCCGATCTGGTGCGCGCGCGCGACGCGGCCGAAGCGGCCAGCCGCGCGAAAAGCGAATTCCTGGCCATGATGAGCCATGAAATCCGCACCCCCCTGAACGGCGTGCTGGGCATGACGGACTTGCTGGCCAATACCGAACTGGACGACCGCCAGCGCCGCTTTGTCCGCATCGTGCGCCGCTCCGGCGAAGACTTGCTGGCCATCCTCAACGATATCCTGGATTTTTCCAAGATCGAAGCGGGCCGCTTTGAACTCGACGACTGCGCGTTCAATTTGACCTTGTTGATGGAGAACGTGGCTGAGCGCTATGCCCCGGTGGCGCACGGCAAGGGCCTGGAGCTCGGTTGCGCGGCGCCGACCCGCACCTTGATGCTGCGCGGCGACGCCAAGCGCCTGGGTCAGGTGCTCACGAACCTGGTCAGCAACGCCATCAAATTCACCGAGCATGGCCACGTGGTGCTGCGCGCCGACGTGCTCGACGTTGCCGCTGATGGTGGTGATGCTGGTGGCGGTGACGGCCTGGCCGACATCCACTTCACGGTGACCGACACCGGCATCGGCATCCCCGCCGCCAAGCAGGCCGGCTTGTTTGAAGCCTTTACCCAGGCCGACAGTTCCACCACGCGCCGCTTTGGCGGCACCGGACTGGGACTGGCGATTTCACAGCGGCTGGTCGGTTTGATGGGCAGCGCCATCACCATGCGCAGCGTGGAAAACCAGGGCAGCCAATTCCAGTTCACGGTGCGCCTGCCGCGCTGCGACATGGGGCTCGACGCCGCTGACGCCATGCTGGCGCCGATGCGGGTCCTGATCGTCGACGACAACCAGGTGAACCTGGAAATCCTCGCGGCGCAATTGCACTCGTGGGGTTGCCGGGTGGTGCAGGCGCATGACGTGCAAGGGGCCCGCGCGCAACTGGCCAAGGCCGGCGCGCCGTTCGAACTGGTGGTGACCGACATGATGATGCCCGACGAGAATGGCGCCGGCCTGGTCGAATCGATGCGGCAGCAGCCGCACCTGGCGGCGATCCCGGTCATCATGCTGAGCTCGGCCGGCATGCAGTGGCACGGCGCCAGTGGCGGCCCGGTGCCGCAGGTGCTGACCAAGCCGGTGCGCCAGTCGGAACTGTACAACGCGCTATGCCAGGCGCTGCGCACCAGCCAGGGCGGCCCCGGCCAGCGCGCCATCATGGCTTCGGCCAATGGCGCAGCGACCGGCGCCACGCGCAGCCGCGTGCTGAAATTGCAGGGCCGCGTGCTGCTGGCCGAAGACAACCTGGCCAACCAGGAAGTGGCGCTGGCCATGCTGCGCAACCTCGGCGTGGAAGTGGCAGTGGCGGCCAATGGCGTCGATGTGATTGCACTGCTGGAGCGCCAGCCATTCGATTTGATCCTGATGGATTGCCAGATGCCGGTGATGGACGGTTTCCAGGCCACGGCCGCGGTGCGCGCGGCCGAGGGACCGGAGCGGCACATTCCCATCGTCGCGCTGACCGCCAACGCGGTGGCCGGCGACCGCCAGCGCTGCATCGACAGCGGCATGGATGAATACCTGTCAAAGCCGTTTACGCAAGACCAGTTGGGCGACATGCTGCGGCGCTGGCTGCACGCGGTGCAACTGGCGCCGCGCCGCGACGCCGGCGCGGCGGCCAGCAGCGCCACTAGCACCTTCGCCGCCCTCCCCGGCGCCGGGCCGGAGCAGGCGGGCGGCATCGATGCGCAAGCGCTGGACACCATCCGGCAATTGCGACCCGGGCTGCTGCTGCGCGTGCTCAACGCGTGGCTGATGGAGTCCCCCGGTCTGTACCAGGACATGGTGGAGGCGGCGGCCCAGGGCGATGGCGCGGCCCTGTTCCGTGGCGCCCATACGCTGAAAAACAGTTCCGCCAATGTCGGCGCGCGCGCACTGTCGCAGCTGTGTGCGGAACTGGAACAGCGCGGCCGCCACGGCCAACTCGACGAGGTCGGCGACGCCATCGCGGAACTGGCGCGCCACTTCGAACGCACGCTGCTTGAGCTGACCGCGATTCGCGACCGGGAGCAATGATGGAAGCGCGTGAACGGCAATTGATCCTGATCGTCGACGATGAATTGTCGGCCCGGCTGCTGATGCGCGCGACCCTCGAGGAAGGTGGCTTCGACGTGGTGGAAGCCGGCACAGTGCGGCAGGCGCTGGCCCTGTTTGAAGCCACCGTGCCCGACCTGGTGATGCTCGACGTGCTGCTGCCCGATGGCGACGGTGTCGACCTGTGCGCCACTTTGCGCACCCTGCCCGCCGGGCGCGATGTGCCGATCGCCATGGTCACCGGCGTCCACGATGACATTTCGATTCAGCGCGCCTACCAGTGCGGCGCCACCGATTTCATTACCAAGCCGATCAGCTGGGGCACCATGGCCAACCGCACGCGCTACCTGCTGCGCGCGCACCAGGCGATGCGGGAACTGGCGCTGTCGGCGATGCGCGCGCGCCTGTCGGCGAAAGTGTTCGACGCCTCGAATGACGCGATCCTCGTGTGCGATGCGCACAACCGCATCGTCTCCGTCAACCGCGCGTTTGAGACCATCACCGGCTATGCCAGCAGCGATGTACTGGGCCGCGACCCGGCGCTGCTGTTTTCCAACGTCGGCGCCCGCATCCGCTACCAGGCCATGTGGGAAAACCTGGATACGGGCGGCGCGTGGCAAGGCGAATTGCCGAGCCGGCGCAGCGACGGCAGCGCCTTCCCGGCCTGGTTTTCGATCAGCCTGGCGCGCGACGCGGAGGGCTGCCCGGAACACTACATCGCCGTCTTTGCCGACATCACCGAACGCAAGGCGCAGGAACAGCGCATTGCGCACCTGGCCTTCCACGATGAGCTGACCGGACTGCCCAACCGCCGCCTGTTTGCCGACCGGCTGGCGGTGGCCCTGCTGCAGGCGCGGCGCGACGGCCATGCGCTGGCGGTGCTGTTTGTCGACGTCGACCGGTTCAAGAATATCAACGATTCGCTGGGCCACGCCAGCGGCGACGAATTGCTGAAACAGGTGGCCCAGCGCCTGCTGGACACGGTGCGCGCCGGCGACACGGTGGCGCGCATGGGCGGCGATGAATTCGTGCTGCTGTGCCCCGGCGTCGACTCGCAAGCGATCGCGGCGCGCGCGCAATGCATGCTGGCGGAGCTGGAACAGCCCTACCATGTGATGGGCATGGCGCTGCACGTGTCGTCCAGCATGGGGATCGCCTGTTATCCGGAAGATGGCGACAGCACCGAAGTACTGGTGCGCAATGCCGATGCGGCGATGTACCTGGCCAAGGACCGGGGCCGCAACAATTTCCAGTTTTACGCGCCGGAACTCAACGCCGGCATCCTGGCGCGCCTGAAACTGGAAATGGACTTGCGGGCCGCGCTCGACGCGGGCGAGTTTGAATTGCATTACCAGCCCAAGATCGCCCTCGCCAACGGTGCGCTGCACGGCGTCGAAGCGCTGATCCGCTGGCGCAAGGACGGCGTCATGATCCCGCCCGGCCAGTTCATCCCGGTGGCGGAGGAATCGGGCTTGATTGCCGCCATCGGCGACTGGGTGGTGGCCGAAGCCTGCCGCCAGCACCTGGCGTGGATACGGGCCGGTCTGGCGCCGCTGCGGATCGCCGTCAATATCTCGGCGCGCCAGTTTTCACAGCCGGGCTTTGCCAGCGCCATCGGTGCATTGGTGCGCGCGCAAGGCTGCCCGCCGGACGCGATCGAGCTGGAACTGACGGAATCGATGCTGATGACAGACGTGCAGCGCGCCACGCTGACGCTGGCGGAATTGAAAACGCTGGGCTTTGCGGTCGCCATCGACGATTTCGGCACCGGCTTTTCATCATTGAACTACCTGCGCCACTTCCCGGTCGATGTGCTGAAAATCGACCAGTCGTTCGTGCGCGAACTGCTCGATGACCGCGCCGCGCTGGCCATCATTGAAGCGATCATCGCGCTGGCCGGGGCGCTGGGCATGCAAACCGTGGCCGAAGGCGTGGAAACAGCGGCCCAGCGCAGCCTGCTGGCAGAGCGAGGCTGCGGGGCGATGCAAGGCTACCTGGTGGCGCGGCCGATGCCGGCGGCGGAGTTGACGACATGGGCCGGCGCTTATCGCGGGCCGGGCGCCGCCGCCGAACCGTAGCGCCGCAGCACTTCGGCCGCCGCGTTGGTCAATGGGTGGACTGGATCAGCGCCTGGGCATCAGCCTGCGTATAGCCGGGCGGCGCCACAATCAAGTCGGTTTTTGACAGCGCATCCCACAGCGGGCGGTGCTGGAACGCGATCGTTCCGCCGCCGCGCTTCTGCTGCGACACCATGCGGTTGATATCGCCGACGCAGACCCAGTCATCGCCCACGCTGACGGCCCACTTGGCATGATCATGGGTTTCCGGCCAGGTCCAGGGCACGCCCACAGGACGCAGGTCGATATACTTGACGTCATAGGTGTGGTGTACGCCATCGCTGTCGAGCGTGGGCGGGATCGTGCCGCGTATCCAGGTTTCGACGTTGATATCGGCCTGGAGCGTCGGACCGACCAGATCGTTCCAAAAGTCTTTTCCCCACTTGCGATTTTTCGCAATCACCTTGAAGGCCAAGCCGCCGCGCGACGCACACTCGAGCACGTCGGCGTCGCCGGCCGCATTCGGATTGAGCGTTTGTGTCAGCGCATACAGCGGATCAGTTTCGTCCAGGCCGCTTGGGGTCCGGTTGAGATAGACCTGTGGCTCCTGGTGATTGGCCATTTGCGCGGCAATTTTACTGGCGGTGGCCAGGTCGAGCGAGATGCACAGAAAGGTCTGGCCGTAGATCGGGGTCGGCATGTCCGATGCCTTGGGATCGGCGTATTTGGGCCAGGAGTGCAGCAGCCAGAGCGCGCTCTGCGAAGCGGTGTCAAATGCGAGCACGCCCTTGGTATGACCAAAACTGGCGCTGTCGGCGCGCTGCGCATCGGCCGGCATCTCGTCGTTATAGAGTATCCATCCGGTGCTCGGCGCAGGATTCGAAAAGACCGATGCGATCGTCAAATCCAGCGCGCCTTTTCCATCGGTCAGCAAGTTGGGCGACTGCACCACCTTGCCGATAATGGGATCGTAGTACACATATTCATACCCGGTGGCCGAAGGGTTGCTGCCCTGCTGGCTCATTTGAGGCACTTTGTAGGCGAACCACCAATCTACCGGTTGGCCATTGTCGTCGAGCGCGGATATTGTCATGTGCAGGGGGCGTGGGGGTGACAAGAAGTGAAGCTTACGGAAAACTCAAGTGCGGTGTCAACGGCTGTGATGCATCGGTATTCAGGCATTGCGTGCAACGTAGGTGTAACTCGCCAGAAGCAGCAGCGAAACAGGCGCCCACCACTGCCGCTCCCGCTTGTCTGGGGTGATCAGATTAAGCGCAGCGCGTCCGGGTTCAATCAACTGATTTGGCGCTTTATCAATCGCCATTGGAGCCAACCACCGACAAAGAGGATGCCCCCGATTGACGCAAGGATTACGAGCGCGCTGAAAGCCACCGCTGGATATGCCACGAGTGGTGCCGAGAGAAATCCGAAAATAAGCGTCATGGCGGCAAGCGGCCATGCGACGTGGAAGGAAAAGCCCGCTGCAAGATGAAGCGACGGGCCAAGCTCATACTGTTTTTTCCCGACATGATGAAACATGTACCAGAGCGGAACAAGAAGCAGCACACCGATAAAAAATACGCCAGGCAAGGCGTGTATTAATCCGTTGTCAACCGCACTATCCGGCCCCATCGATTCCAGCGCTCCGGCCAGAAATATCACGATGAACGACATGCCGATGACCCCGAAAAGTGCAGCATGTGGGTAGGTTGGATTACGGTTGCTCATAAATAGACTCGCAGCATAACGAGGACGGGGGCCGGAACTTGAACCTGCCGGAGACGGCAACAGCGACAAAATAAACACTGACAAAAGTCGTCAATACCATCCCGCATGTGGCAAACACCGGCCATGCAAGAAAGTGGACGATATGGGCCGACGGTTACCCAGGGCCGCGCGCGGTTTGCAGTAACGGCACGCTGTGCCGTACTGCTGCTGGCCTGCCCGCCTCCGTGCCCAGCGTAAACACGCTCACCACCCGTGCCAGTGCTTCGGCTTCTTCACTGAGCGAGGACGACGCGGCGGTTGCCTGTTCGACCAGCACGGCGTTCTGCTGGGTCACGGCATCCATCTGCCCGATCGCCACGTTGACCTGCTCGATGCCGGCCGTCTGCTCCTGGCTGGCGAGACTGATCTCGGCCATGATGTCGGTTACCCGCTTGACGCTGGAGACGATGTCTTGCATGGTGCTGCCGGCCTCATTGACCAGCTTGGCGCCGGCATCGACCCGCTCCACGGAATTGCCGATCAGGGTCTTGATTTCCTGGGCGGCTGCGGCCGAACGCTGCGCCAGATTGCGCACCTCGGCCGCCACCACGGCAAAGCCGCGCCCCTGCTCACCCGCGCGTGCCGCTTCCACCGCGGCATTGAGCGCCAGAATATTGGTCTGGAAAGCGATGCCGTCAATGACGCCGATAATGTCGACGATCTTCTTGGACGAATCGTTGATGGCAGCCATCGTATCGACCACCTGGGCCACCACCGCGCCGCCCTTGACGGCCACCTCCGACGCCGACACCGCCAGCTGGTTGGCCTGGCGCGCATTGTCGGCATTCTGGCGCACCGTGGAGGTCAGTTCCTCCATCGAGGACGCCGTCTGTTCCAAGGTGCCGGTCTGGGTTTCCGTCCGATCCGACAGGTTCATATTACCGGCGGCGATTTCGCTCGAGACATTGCCTATGGTGACGGTGCCTGCGCGCACCTGGGACACGATGGCCGTCAGGCTGTCGCGCATGCCCTTCATGGCGAACAGCAGGCTGACATTGTCGTTGGCGGCAGTATCGATGCGTACCGCCAGATTGCCATCGGCAATGCTGCGCACGATTTCGGCGGCATAGTCGGGCTGGCCGCCCAACTGGCGCAGCAGGCCACGGCTGATGTACCAGGCGGCCAGCGATCCGACGGCAATGGCGATGGCGCACAACACGGCCATCCAGGTCAAGAAGCTGCTGGTGAGCGAGGACGCCTTGGCCACTTCGCCGGCATTCAATTTTTCTTCCAGGTCGATCAGTTTATTAATGCTGGCAAGCCACTCGACAAAGGCGGGCGAAGCCTGCGCGGCCAGCAACGCGGTCGCTTCCGGCGTGGTATCGGCCAGGCGCAGTTCGACCACTTTGGCAATCAAGGGCAGCGTCTTGCGCTCGCTCTCCTTGATACCTGCCAGGGCCGCCTTTTCCTCGGTGCTGATGTCAGTGCGCTGCGCGAACAATTCGTCCAGCGGACCAGCGGACCGGGTGTAGTTCTCTTCCAGCTTCTTGATCAAGTCCAGATGCGGCCGGGCGCCGTTGGCGTCCGCCGCCAGCACCACGTCGCGCAGGGCGATGGCGCGGTCATGCACGCTGCCACGAAAATTGATCGCGTAGCGCTGTTTGACGTTGTTGACCTGGTTAATCTGACGCAGGGCTGCATCGATGTCGTTAACCCGGGACACGGCCATGGCCGACAGCATGATGACGAGCAAGAACACACCGGCGAATGCCAGCGCCAGGCGTTTGCCAATAGTGATATTCGAAGTGTTCATTGATGCCTCAAGATAGTTTTTTAAAAGCCAGCACGAAACTCTAGCACAGCTCGCCCTAAACTTTCAGTGCATCAACTATTTCAGGCTCAATGTCAAGTGGCCACGCCCATGGTACAACACAATTGGTTCGGCACGGGCCCGCACGTCCTCAATGCGGTGTCGGCAAGCCATCCCCAAACCACCGCTCCAGTGCCAGCCGCTGAAACACGTCCTTCACCGGATCGCTGTGGTGCACCAGACGCAGTTCACGGTTTTCGTCACGCGCCATCAGCTTGGCCAGGATCAGCACCTGGACGCCCGCGCTATCGATCTCCGTCACGCCCGCCAAGTCCACTTCCAGCACGGTGCAGCGCGTGAGCTCGTCTTGCAGCAGCGCCTTGACATCGGCCGCGCGGTAAATGTTCAACGCGCCATCGAGCGCGATAAAGCCTTTGTCCATGCCGCCCTCCAGTTCCTCGCCGTCATCCTCGACCATCGTCACCTGTCCATTCATGGCAGCACCAGCTTCTGGATCGCGCCCAACAGCACGTCCGGTTTAAATGGTTTCGTCACCCAGGCGCGCGCGCCGGCGGCCTGCCCTTCCTTCTTTTTCGCTTCCTGCGATTCCGTGGTCAGCATGATCACCGGCGTAAATTTATGGTTCGGCAATTGCTTGATCTCCTTGACGAACGTGATGCCGTCCATCACCGGCATGTTGACGTCGCAGACGACCAGGTTGATTTTCTGTGCCGGCAGCTTGTGCAAGGCATCCGAGCCGTCCACTGCTTCGACGACGTTGTACCCGGCGCCCTTGAGCGCGATCCCCACTACCTGCCGCAACGAAGCGGAGTCGTCGATAACCATGATGGTTTTTGCCATGTTTCCTCCCGCAAATGTCCTGAATCACTGCGCAGCGCCGCCTCTGGCGCCGCCCCTGCCTGCCATGCTAAAAATTCGCGAACTGTGCTTCATCCGGTCCCGACTGGGCATAGCGCTCGCTATCCATCGGGCGCCGCGTCAAGGCGCGTGGCGCGGTGGCTTTGCGGCTGCGCTGTGCCAGCCCGAGCCCACTATTGTCGACCTTGAAGAAGGCCATGGTGCGCTGTAACTGTTCGGCCTGGCCGCTCATTTCCTCGGCCGTGGCCGCCAACTCTTCGGAGCTGGCCGCGTTTTGCTGCGTGGTCTGCGACAATTGCTGTACCGCAGAATTAATTTGGGCCACGCCGGAGGCCTGCTCTTCCGACGCCGCCGAGATCTCCTGCACCAGGTCCGAGGTGCGCTTGATGTTCGGTACCATCTGGCCCAGCAACAGGCCGGCGCGCTCTGCCAGTTGCACACTGCCGGAGGCGACTTCGGAAATCTCTTGCGCCGCCACCTGCGAGCGCTCGGCCAGCTTGCGCACCTCGGCCGCCACCACGGCAAAGCCCTTGCCGTGCTCACCGGCGCGGGCCGCCTCAATCGCCGCGTTCAACGCCAGCAGATTGGTTTGATAGGCGATGTCGTCAATGATGCCGATCTTGGTGGCAATCTGTTTCATGGCCGCCACCGTGGCTTCCACCGCCTGTCCGCCTTCGGTCGCTTCTTGCGACGCGCGTGCCGCCATGCCATCGGTCATCTTGGCGTTGTCGGTGTTTTGCGAAATCGACGCCGTCATCTGCTCCAGCGAGGCACTGGTTTCCTCCACGCTGGCGGCCTGTTCGCTGGCCGACTGCGACAGCGATTGCGCGGTGGCCGATACTTCTTCCGAGGCGCTGGCCAGCGAATGCGCGCCTTGATTCACTTCCGTCACCACTTGCAGCAGCCGGGAGACGGTATTGTTGGCATACGATTTCAATTCATCGAAACTGCCTTCATACGATTTGTTGATAGTCTTGCTCAGATCACCTTCGGCCAGCGCCCCCATGACCCGCACCACATCATCGATCGCAGCGCCGGTGGTGGCCATCAGGCGGTTCAAGCCTTCGCCCAGGTCTTTCTGGAACCCCTGCATCCCGGTCAAGTCGACGCGGGCACTGAAATCCCCGCGGTTGGCGCAGTCGATCGCGTGCTTTTGGCCTTCAATCGCCTGGTTCAGTTTGCGAACCGTGTTATTGGCAAATTTCTTGAGTTCTTCAAATTCGCCTTCATACGGCTTGTCGATGGTCTGGCTCAAATCGCCTGCCGACACCGCCCCCATCACGCGCACCACATCGGCCACGCTGGCACCGGTAATCACCATCAACTGGTTCAAGCCTTCGCCCAACTCTTTCTGGAAGCCCTGCAGCCCGGCCAATTCAACCCGCACGCCAAAATTGCCCCGATTGGCGGACGTCACCACTTGCTTCTGGCCTTCGATCACTTGCTTCAACGTGACCACCATGCTGCGCATCGCATTGAGCAACTGGCCAGTCTCGTCCGCGCCGCCCCGCGCCACGTCCATGCTGACATCGCCGGCCTGCAAGCGCTCGGCCACATGAACCGCATGGCCCAGCGGACGGGTAATGCTGCGCGTGATGACAGCGGCAATAATGGCCGACAACACCGCCGCGCCCAACGCCAGACCGATCACCAGGTTGCGCGTACTGTCGTAGGTGGCAGCCACCTCGTCGCCGGACTTGTCCATCAAATCGGCCTGCGATTGCGCCAGCGCGTCCAGTGCGCTCCAGTACAGGTCATTGGCAGGAACAATGTCGTTGAACAGATAGTCGGTGGCGGCCTTGTGATCGCCCTTGATCAGCCCAAAGAAATGGTCATACCGGCCCTCCACCGCGGCGCGCTTGTCGGCGACCTCCTTCATCAGTTGCTTGCCGCGGTCGGTCACGATGGATTTCTGCAACTTGCCCAACACATCGTTGGTTTCGGTGCGATTGTGTTCGACGGCGCGGCGCGCTTTCTCGACATCAGCCTCGTTTCTGGCCAATAACAGGTTGCGCATCTGGCGCGCATTGTCCAGCGAGTTTTTCACCACCTCCTGTACCTGCACATATTTAACATAACGGTCTTCCAGGATCAGCTTGGTGTTGTCATTGATGGTCCCCATGCGCTCGATGCTGATAAACGACAGCAGCGCCAGCATCACGACCAGGCAGCCGAATCCCAGCCCCAGGCGTCCTGCGATTTTCAAGTTACTCAGCATGCATCCTCCATTTTAAAAGCGGGCAAAACTGGTTTCATCGGTATCGGCCTCGGGTGCCAACCTGGCCGCGCTATCATTGCCACGCCGCCCATGGGCCCGTGGCGCGATCCCCTTGCGTACTGCGCTGTGCAACTTGTGGCCTGGCACACCGACATCGACCTTGAAGAAGGCCATGGTGCGCTGCAGTTGCTCGGCCTGGCCACTCATTTCCTCGGCCGTGGCCGCCAATTCCTCAGAGCTGGCGGCGTTTTGCTGCGTGGCCTGCGACAACTGCTGCACCGCAGAATTAATTTGCGCCACACCGGCCGCTTGTTCCTCCGACGCCGCCGAGATCTCCTGCACCAGGTCCGAGGTGCGCTTGATGTTCGGCACCATCTGGCCCAGCAACTGACCGGCGCGCTCCGACAGTTGCACGCTGCCGGAGGCGACTGCGGAAATTTCCTGCGCCGCCACCTGTGAGCGTTCGGCCAGCTTGCGCACTTCGGCCGCCACCACGGCAAAGCCCTTGCCGTGCTCGCCGGCGCGGGCCGCTTCAATCGCCGCGTTCAGCGCCAGCAGATTGGTTTGATAGGCAATATCGTCGATGATGCCAATCTTGGTGGCAATCTGTTTCATGGCCGCCACCGTGGCGTCCACCGCCTGTCCACCCTCGGTCGCTTCCTGCGAGGCGCGCGCCGCCATGCCATCGGTCATCTTGGCGTTGTCGGTGTTTTGCGAAATCGACGCCGTCATCTGCTCCAGCGAGGCACTGGTTTCCTCGACACTGGCGGCTTGTTCACTCGACGCCTGCGACAGCGATTGCGCCGTGGCGGACACCTCTTCCGAGGCGCTGGCCAGCGAGTGCGCGCCTTGGTTCACTTCCATGACCACTTGCAACAGCCTGTTGACGGTATTGTTGGCAAAGGACTTCAGCTCACCAAAGCTGCCTTCATATTGCTTGTCAATGGTTTTGCTCAGGTCGCCTTCCGCCAGCGCCCCCATCACCCGCACCACGTCATCGATCGCGCCGCCCGTGGTCACCATCAACTGGTTCATGCCAGCGCCCAGCTCCTTCTGGAAGCCCTTCAGGCTGGTCGCATCGATGCGCGACGTAAAGTCGCCATGGTTGGCCGCTTCCACCACCCGGCGCTGGCTGTCAATCACCGCGTTGAGCTTGCTGACGGTATTGTTGGCGTAGTTTTTCAGGTTACCGTAGGCGCCTTCATACGGACGCGAAACCGTCTGGCTCAAATCGCCTTCGGAAATCGCCTCCATCACACGGCTGATATCCCCGATCATCAGGTTGAGACTGCTGATGGTGCTATTGGTATAGGTTTTCAGCTGATCAAAGGTGCCTTCGTAAGGCTTGTCGATGGTCTTGCTTAAATCGCCTGCGGCGACAGCGGCCATGATGCGCACCACTTCGGCCATACTGGCGCCAGTGGTTGTCATCAACTGATTCAGGCCGTCCCCCAGGTCTTTCTGGAAGCCCTGCAAGCCGTCGACGTTGACACGCGCGTTAAAATCGCCACGGTTGGCGGCAACCACGGCCACCTGTTGCGCGTCCATCACGCGCTTCAACTTGAGCACCAGGCTGGCCATGGCGCTGAGCAACTGACCGGTCTCATCACGGCCGCCCTGCGTCACCTGCATGCTGAGATCGCCCGCTTCGAGCCGCCGCGCCACCGCCACCGCTTCCCCCAGCGGACGCGCGATGGTCACGGTAATCAGCACGGCGATGCCGATCGCCGTCAGCACCGCCGCTGACGCCAACCCGATCACCAGCGTGCGGGTGCTGTCATAGGTTGCGCTAACATCGTCACCGGTGCGGTCCATCAGCTCGGACTGATGCTGGGCCTGCGCATCGAGCGTGCTCAAGAAAGCATCATTGGGCGGGGCCACTTCCGTGTGCAGGAATTCCGCGGCCGCCTTGCGGTCACGCCTGGCCAGCGCATAAAAGGGCTCGAATTTGGATTCCGCAACCAGGCGCTTGTCGTTGACCTCTTTCAGCAATTGCCGGTCGCGCTCGCTGGTCGCCAGCTTTTGCAATTTGGCCAGCTCTGCCGTCATTTCTGTGCGGTTGACTTCCACGGCACGGTGGATTTTTTCCGCTTCCGCCTCGTTGGTCGCAATCAGCAAGACACCGAGCAGGCGAGCGTTGTCGAGCGAATTTTTCACCACGTTCTGCACCAAAACATACTTGGCGTAACGATCGTCCAAAATCAGCTGGGTTTGATCATGAATGCTGGCCAGACGTTGTACTGAGACAACAGCCAATATCAGCAGCAGCACCACCACACCGCCAAACCCCAACCCCAGCCTGCCAGCTATCTTCAAATTCCTGAACATAATGACACCCCTGTTAAGCGCAACACCTGACGTACGGACACTACGGCGCGGTAGCACGCGGCAGTGTGAGAGGGAAGGAGTCAACAGCGGCGCAGGGGCGGGGCGGCCTATATTTCTGGCAATACCTTTATTCCAGAAAGCAACTCCTGGAGAATATTATGCACATTGATCTAGGGAAAAATCTATCCAAAAATCACACGATGTCAGGCAAACCAATCGATGCGGTACGGTGGCTTAATTCAATGCCGCTTCGACAACCGCCGCCGCATCGAGCAAGCGGCCTTCGGCCCCCGGCGCACAGGCCAGCATGACCGCCGGCGCCAGTCCCGTGGCCCGGTCCCGGTGCTGCCAGGCGGGAATCGAGATGGCGGGCAAATCACAGTAATTGCAGAATGTAATCGGCGTCACCAGGCCATTCGGGCCCGGCCGCAAGGTCTTGCGGTTCATGTCGCCATGGCGTGGCGCCAGCATCCCTAGCGGCGGCAGCAGCAATACGCCGTCGCTGCCCAGCAAGGCGCGGTAGCGCGCGCGCGCCTGTTCAAATGTGGCCGCCAACTGGCGCGCGGCGCGCGCGCTGTGTGGCTTGATCGCTTGCGCCAGGGTGGCGTTTTGCAGCAGCCACAGGAACAGGCCGCGGTCGATGGTGGCGCGACCCGTCAGTTGCCGCAGCGCCTCGCCCCACACATTGAAACGCCCCGCCTCCGGCGTGCTCAGCAACCGTTGCCAGGCAGCGGCGCTGTCGTGCAGGATGGCGGCGGGCACTTTAAAGAACAGGCTGCCGACGTCTGCAAACACGGCTTTACCGGCCGGCTCGCGGCGCAGGCCGGCGTCGAGCAGCGCTTGTTGCGCGGCAGCCAGCGCGCGGCCGATGGCGTCGTCGTCGATACGGAACGGAAACCCGTCCGGCCCGATCAGGCGCATCCCCGCCACGCTGGCCGGTGGTGGCGGCGCCTGGTTGGCAATCACGCTGTAGACCAGGCGCGCGTCGCGCACGCTGCGCGTCAGCGGCCCGATACCGAGCCAGTTGGCGGTTTCCCCCGCCACCTGCGGCCACGTGCCCTCGCCATCGACCGCACCCGAACACGGTTTAAAACCGACCACGCCGCAAAACGCGGCGGGAATCCGGATCGAGCCCAGGATATCGGAGCCCAGGCCGAACACGGCGGCGCCGGACCCCACCAGCGCCCCCTCGCCGCCCGACGAACCGCCCGCCACCCGGGCCGCATC
>JAIENA010000451.1 GCA_019751755.1 Burkholderiaceae bacterium
CCCTTGATTTTCTTGTGCTGGTTTTCCATTGCTGCTCCTGTTCGTTTTGATGGGTGATTCAATCGTTGTCGCCGGCCTGCGCGCGGCGCACGTCGAACCGGGCGCGGCGCTTCATGTGGCGCCGGGCGCGGTTCTCCAGCACCACACGCTGGGCCGGGTCTTTCAACATTTCATCCAGGGGTGTGCTGGCGCCCAGCCGGCGATGGGCAATCTCAAGTGCGGCGCGGTCGGGGCGTTCGCGGGCCATGGTTAATATCCTTTGTTGTAGGTGTGCAGCGCGCGCCGGAAGGCGTTCCGGGCCGTGGCGCCGCGTGCGCGGTACATGCGGTACAGGTTGAAAATGATGCGCATGGGGTTCCTCGTACTTTGGTGGTGTTGCTGGTGGCTTGCGCTGGATGAGCTTTATTGTTCGCCTGCTGCGGCAATCGCTTCTTGTGCTATCTGTGATTCGGGAAATGCGGCGCATGTAAATTGCTTAACCTGGGCGGGGTCATGCCGTCGGCTGCACTCATTGATGGCGGAAGCGAGGGCTGGTGCAAGTCGAGAGGGCATTTGTTCTCCATAGTTTGTGTTGCTATGGACGACACAATAGCAGTGCTACATAAAATTAACAATAGCAATGCTTTAGTTTTCTCTAGAGCGCATTCGTAGTGGCGCTTGTAGCTCAGTGAATTTGTGGGAGCAAAGAATTGAGCCGACGCTTTGAAAAGCAGGATTCGACTGGAGGGCAGAGGGTAACGCGTGAATGTCGCCGGGCGACTGTGAGAAGGGGATGCGCTACGCTAATGGCTTGTAGCGCATCGGGTACTGCAGGAGGAAAAATTGTTGACTATGTCAGTTGACTAAGTTCCGAATGGCAATGCTTACACTTTAATGCTTCGCGTCGGACTGACTCCGCGCAGAATGGGCACTTTCTGTAATCGCCAAACTCGCCTTTTTCTACAGCCACTTGTTGCGCCGTATCGCTCATAAGCGCAATGATGAAGCCGGCTGCGGGGCAGATGAAGGCCGCCAGCCACATGGCGAATGGTTTCTTTTCCATTGAATCACCAAGCCCGAATGAGACCAGGATCATAAGTGGTACAGGGATTACTAAAAGAGCAACAAAGAACCACCATCCTCTCCGCCCTTTCTTCGATGCAACTAAGGAGCAAAGCCCAGCAAGAATTAAATATACGATAACCCAGTGAATCGGCTCCATTTAGTCTCCGTTTGCGGCATCCGTTGCGTGCCGTTGCGCTGGAGAATTATATGTTTTATCTGCAATAGTAAAACTATCGAATTATCACGGCATGCAAATGTGTGAAGTGCAGGATCTGGCGTCAGACTAGGCGCTACCGACTACTTACTACATCAAGAATTTCTCGATCTAGTGCCTTGATTTCAATGACGTCACGTGCAAGTTGCGTAAGTAAATCATTTACCGGCTCAGCCTGCAGTCTGGCGATGATCTCGGCGTTCATTGACCTGCCGTTCCGCTCCGCAGCATCGAGTATGTCTGCATGTAGATCACGAGGGATGCGCAGCGCCGTTTTAATGTAGTCCTGTTGGGCCTGTTTCTGAATGGGGGGCTTTATCATCGCGCGATTTTTGCGCGACAACGGCTTAAAGTGTTGTTTTTGCCTTCAATCTGAAGGCGATTGTGATTATTGGATAGATTGCAGTAGGGAAACGGTTTTTAACATGTCGAACTTTAACAAATAGACATGGAAATTTTCGATACAGAAGTTCGCGCAGCATACTTTGCACTTGACCAGCAAGGGAGGGACGTCGTGCTTGCGATGATGCGGTCTTGGGCGGCTGCGCCAATAGCTACTCCACAACCTCTTGAGGCCGATCGGAGTCAGAGGGTTTTAACCTTGGTGCCTCGAACCAACCGGTAGCGTCATCATCGGCATTTTTTTTGCTGCCTCGATTAGGCGCGTTCTCCAAACATCGTCCATTAGGCGATACATCGTTAAGAGTTCAGCCTCACTCTCATTGATGCGTTGGACATGGGTGACTTGTGCCGACCGAGGTGTCGGGCGAGAGGCATTCTCAAGCTCGGCGTTGGATTGTCTGCCTTGCTCACCTGTTTGTTGGGCTGCCTCCATAGCTTCTTTGGCAAGCCGCGGGCTAATCTCCTCAAGTGGACAATTGAACCCTTTCGCGTATACCAAGGCAGCATCCAGGCTGATGGGGCGCATCGCATTGATGTGTTGATAAATCATGGCTTGGCCGCCTTTAAGCCTTTGCTCCCGAGCAAAGGCTGCCCGATTCACCCCCTCGAACCGGGCTTTCAGTTTTTCTGCTTCTTCCTCAATTGTCAATATTTTCATATAGCGATGCTATTGCAATTACGATATAGCAAGGCTTGCTTTTGATCTGTAGCGTTGCTATAGTTGGCGAATGAAAAATACAGTCCAGGCAGCAATCGGGAAGGCATGCGCGATTTTCGGGAGTCAGTTGGCTTTGGCTGAAAATCTTGGCGTCACCCCGGGTGTTGTCAGTCAATGGGTTAAGGGCGCTCGCCCTATTCCTCCTAGGCATTGCCCGAAAATTGAGCGATTGACTGATGGTGTTGTCCGCTGCGAGGAGCTATGTCCTGATGTTGATTGGGGCTTCATACGTGCGGGCGATCTCGTCTTCGTTGCCGGTCATTCTCGCGACATGCCTGCGTCAACACCGTCAGCCACTGGCGGTTTGAATGCGAGGAGCCCGCACGCATTGTCTCCGCTGAAATGCAGCCCCGATCAACGACCATCCCTATCAATGCACCTGAAAGAACTGAATGAGCGAACAAAATGCAGTCATGCCCATGCTGAACGCAAGCTATCCAGCTGCGCCCACAACGGAATGCGCTCCAATTGAAACGGCGGGTCAAGGCGCTGTCATCGGACAGAAGGCGAATTTTGCCATTCGCCGCGATGGCAGCGTGTGGATTTTCAGCCCCGACAACGACACGTATCTGGTTTTTCCGCGTAACGAACTCGGCGCAGTGTTCGATGTGTTGCGCCGGGTTGAGCAAACACTGGTCAGGCTGGATGCTGCCGAGGGTCAAAGTGACCGCAGCAATTCGGTTGCCGCCGACTGAGTTGCGTGTATGGCCTCTATGTACACGTGTAGCCGCTTCCCGGATGTGCGATTGGTCAGGATTTCGCCGCCATGCGTGTCCAGATCGCCACTGACGACGTCGCCCAGTGACACTTGCCCGCTCTCCAGGTCGAAGACCGTATAGCCGTATTCCGTTATGGCTGCTGCCCGTTGCCCGTTGCGCGTCAGTAGCTTGATTGTGCCTTCCATGAGGGGTCCTCTGCGTTGTTGTGGATGTTGTGGAACGGAAATAGTAACGCATTTGATAACCCTCACCGTTGAAAATTTGTCTACGAGAAATGTTATTCCGTAGGCAGCCGGTAAACAACAGAAGCATGAATAGAAAGAAAAATACCCATGGATGAAATCACCCGCTCCTACAAAGAAATGATCAAGGTCCACGGCTGGGTCGGGACCGCCGCCATGCTCGGCATGTCGCGCTCGGTGCTGGAGAACCGCGTCTACGAAGTCAGCAATACCTACATGCACGTGAACACCGCGATGCTGCTGCAAAAGCAGTCCGGCACCACGCTGTTCGCTGAAGCCGTGGCCAATGAAAGCGGCGGCGTCTTCATCCCAATGCCCGAAGCCGGCCTGCTGGACGGTCACGACCTGCTGGTCCATTTCCATAAGCTGTATGCCGAACTGGGCGAGTTGTCCAGCACCTACCAGGGCGCCATCAACAACGATGGCGAGATTGACGCCAGCGAGCGCGCGGCCTTGGAGCGCATCGAAATGGCCATGCACAAAACGATGCGCGAGTTGATGGGGACCATGTTCAAGGTGCATTGCCGGCAGCCTGAGGCCGAACAGGCTGGCAAGCAGACGAATGCACTGGGCGCGCGCCGCGTTGCGTAACGGCGCGGTGCCGGGCTTATTCGATATTCCCAACTTTTATAGGAGAACTGCATGACGAAAGAAGCGCTCGTTGTTTCGCTCGACACTTTATTGCCCCGGCCCGAATTGGATGCACTGTGCGGAGTCTTGCGTCAGTCAATCCGCGAGGCTACAGAAGTTGACGGGAACGTCAAGGCTGCGGCAGAGAAAGCTGCGGAAGCATTTGCTGCCGGACTGGCGGCGTTTGAGAAGGCGCGGGGCGTCGAAGGCGTGCCAGTTGCGGGCGCCGTCGGTGCAACTGCCGGCTCGATGCGACCGCTGGCGTTGCCTCGGACATTTGCGGAAATGGAAATCGACCGCAAGCGCGCTGAGTTGCGTTGCCTGCAAGCGCGGGTTGCTGTGATGGAATCGGCGCTGGACGTGCGGGAATCGATCCCGCAGGCCTTTGAAGGCGTAGCGGAAAAATCCAGCGCCGGAAGTGACCTGATCGCGGAGATTGAAAGTTTAACCCAGGCGGTGAAAGCTCTCCGTCAAGAGAGCGCTGCCCGGGCAAATGCAGAATTGCAGGCAATACGTGAAATAAAAGCTGCAATGGCACATGTAACCCCCGCGCAAGCGGCGTTAGCTGACGTCCGCCTGTTTCTCGGACTCGGTGAGGATTCGGTAAGCCTCGGCAGCGGCGAACTTTGTACGACCATTGGAATCGAGCTTGCAACCATTCGCGAGACACCAGGCCGGGAAGGTTTCTGGGTCGATGTAAACTTTGACGACCACCGTGCCTTGGCGCGCCATACGCTTGCGTCCTTGCTCGGACTGATCTTGCCATTGCAGGAAGCTGCGCGGCAGAACATGCCCGTCGATAAACATTGCCTTGAGCCGGTCATAGTCAGATTCTCGGTACCAAGCCCATCCCATGGCATTAACTTGCCCACCTGAAGTAGTCATGAGGTTTCCTTTTGCGTTGTTGTGTTGTGAAACGGAAATGGTAACGCACTGGGTAACCCTCGCCCCATAAACAACCTGTCGTACCTCTGTTGCAGGGGTTCGCGACTACCCAAAAGAAAGGAACGTTTTTGAAACAGGCAGCAAATCAGCAACCGGCAAGCACCCCGAACGACGGCGAAGGCATGCCGTTCGTTCCTGGCCAGGTCATGACCCGCGAACACTACGAGCGCCTGGCGCGCGAAGCGGCGGGCCAGAAATAGGAAAGGCCCGCGAGCGAGGCGGGCCTTAGGTACATCAACTACATCGAGGAATCTATGATATCACAACAAAAAAATCACTCCCGCGCGCTTCCGCGCAAGGCGCCGGCCCAAGCGCGGGCGAATATCACCCGCCAAGAAATCTTGGCTTACCTGGGTCAGCAAAGGATGGCGACGACGGTGCGCTTGGCGACGCATTGCGGCGTGGGCACCGGTTCGGCACGACATTGCCTCGACACGCTGCGCCTGGAAGGGCTGGTAAAGCAGGTGGGGATGGAAAGCGAGGCATCGGGCCGCCAGCGCAGCATGCTGTGGGCGCTGGGCGACGACGAGGTGTCGCCGCCACTTGAGCGCCAGGTCCGCTTCGCCAAGGAATGGCAGGCTGGTGGTGTGCAGCGCGATCCCCTGGTGGCGGCGTTGTTTGGCCCCGCCGGCGCCACGCAGGAGGCGCGTGTATGAAGCGCGATAACTTCGGCGATGAGCAACGGTTTGCGCGGGTGGCATGATGCGTGACTATTCGAAATTGACAGCCGACACGTGGACCGATCACACGGGGCGAACATGGCCTGTTATTCAAAGTAAGCGTCGGCTGAAATTCAAATACCCCGCCCATGCAGCGCTACGCGCTTACGTTTTCCATCGGGACGGCTACAAATGCGTCCGTTGCGGAGCCGCTGCGATTGCAGTTCCGGATTGTTACGACGGTTCGCACACACTCAGGACTAACACGTTTGTCGGTGAATACCACGACATTTTGATTGTTGACCACATGTTGACGCTGAAGGCCGGCGGAAGGAATGTGGTGGAAAACTTTCAAACATTGTGCGAGACATGCAATAAGCGGAAGCAGCGGGAAGACAAAGCGGCAGCGCTGGCGCATGGAGGTGCGCAATGAGCCGCTACCGCAAAATTGAAGTAAAGACCTGGACCGACAAGCGTTTCCGCGCCCTGTCGGCCATGCCGCCATCGGGGCAAGGGCTGTGGTTTTTCCTGTTGACCGGGCCGCACACTGGCCCGATCCCTGGGCTGTTCCGCGCCGGTCGGGCATCGATGGCGGAAGAGTTGGGATGGGAACAGGAAGCCTTTGACGAAGCCTTCGCCGAAGTCTTCGCCAATGGCATGGCGAAAGCCGACTTTAAAGCACGGTTGGTATGGCTGCCGAACGCCATCAAGTACAACCGGCCGGAGTCTCCCAACGTGGTTCGCTCGTGGCGCGCGGAGCTCGATCTGTTGCCCGAGTGCGCCCTCAAAACCGAAGCGGTGGCCGCAATGCGTACAGCGCTGGCCGCGATCGGGGCCGCCTACGCGGAAGCGTTCAACGAGTTCGCAAAGGAAGACGCCCCGCCACAACAGGCGAAAGCACCTGCCGAGGATCGAGAAGAGTCTCTGCCGAAGCCTTCGGGAAAGGCTTTCGGGAAGGCTTCGGCAAAGCCTATGCCTAATCAGGAACAGGAACAGGAACAGGAACAGGAACAGGTTAACCCCATTGTCGAGCAACCCCAGCTCGACCTGGCGGCCAGCCCGACGAAGGCTGACGATCCTGTCAAAACGATTTTCGCCTACTGGCAAAAAACCATGGATTCGCCGAAGTCGGTGCTGGACGACAACCGCCGCAAGTTGATCGCCAAGGCTCTGCGCAGCTATTCGCCAGCCGAAGTCTGCAAGGCGATCCGCGGTTGCTCGAAGTCGCCGCACAACATGGGGCAGAACGACCGCAACACGAAGTTCAACGGCCTGGGCCTGATCCTGCGCGATGCCGAGCATATCGACCGCTTCATCGGGCTGGACAACGGCCAGGCCCGGGCTGGCGCCGAAAGCATCGAGCAGACCAATGCCCGGGTGATGGCCGAGCTGCTCGGCAGCATGACAGGAATGGACGACAACACGATTGAAATGGAGGCGTCATGATCGAGACGGAACATGCGGAATTCATGCGGCTGCTGGCCGCGACGATGGCCGCTTACGGCAAGCCACTGCCAGAAGCGGCGATGGCGCGCGCCTGGCTGGTCGAGCTGGCACCCTACCCGCTGCGGGTAGTTGCAGCGGCAATGCGCGTCTACCGCGATGAAAACGGCGAGTTCGCACCGGTCCCGGCTGGCATTGCGATGCGCTGCAAGCTGCTGGACGGACGCCCTGGTGCGGAGGAAGCCTGGGCCATTTCGCTGGGTAGCCGCGACGAGTCCGATACCGTGGTGTGGACGGCAGAATGTGCGGAAGCGTTCGCATGCGCTTCGCCGATCCTTGCGCTGGGGGATGAGGTGGGTGCGCGGATGGCGTTCCGTGAAGCCTACCTGCGGCTGGTGGCGCAGGCGCGCGCCGAAGGGCGGCCGGTGAACTGGTCCGCCTCGCTGGGCTGGGACCAGGGCCGGCGCGTGGCAGTGCTGGGGCGTGCCGCGACAGCCGGTCTGCTGCCGGCGCCAGCCGCTCAGGCGCTGCTGCCTGCTCCTGCCGATAGCACCCCGGCGGATGACGCAGCACGGGCCCAGTTGGCGCGCATCAAGGCCATGCTGGCGGAAGCTGAGTTGGAAAAGGAAAAGGCGCGCAATGCTGCCGCAGAGCAGCGGCTCCTCGATGACGCAGCGTGGCGCTTCGAGACGAATCGACGTGTGCAGGCACATTTCGCGGCGGGTGTGGCATGACTGACCAGCGCTTCGAACAGGCCAACTGGCTGCTGGCCACCCTGCTGGGCTGGACCTCGCTTTGCTCCGTCGGTGGTGGCGCGCTGCTGGGCACCCCGCCGCATGGCGCACCCGCCAGCCGTGGCCAGGCGCAAGTGCCGGACTGGTGCGGCGACTGGCAGGCGTGCGGTACACTGATGACCCAGTTCCGCTGCGCGCCTGACCTGGGCCTGCTGGACCGTGGCCTGGTCTACGTCAAGCGCGACCAGGCACTGGGGCATGTGGTCGTGGCCGACTGGCCCAGCACCGACCATGCCGTGCGCATGGCCATCGTCACGTCCGTGATCGTGCGGCTCCAACAGCGCACCCGCACCAGCCTGCCGGGAGGTGTGTGATGTCCATCGATGTCCGTGGCGCCATCGCCAGCATCACCAGCCTGGCGCAGGCCGGCCAGAAGCAGGTGCAGTTTGCCACCCGCGTTGCGCTGACGCGTACCGCAAAGAAGGCTGAGCCAGCAGTGCAGCGCGAGATGCGCGACGTATTCCACAGCCCTACGCCATACACGCTGTCCAGTGTGTTCGTGGAGCCAGCCACGAAGACACGCCTGTCCGCGACCGTGAAACTGAAGGACGACGCCACCAAGGCCACGCCTGCGGCCAAGTTCCTGGCGCCGCAGATCGACGGCGGGCAGCGTGGGCAGAAACGATTCGAGCGTGCGTTGCAGGCCGCAGGCGTGATGCCAGCCGGCTACCGCGCCGTGCCGGGTGAGGGAGCACGGCTGGACGCCTTCGGCAACATCAGTCGTGGGCAGATCGTCCAGATCCTGGCGTGGTTCCGCGCCTTCCCCGAGATGGGCTACAAGGCCAACATGACCGATGCAGGGCGTGCCCGGCTGGCGCGCGGTACGCGCAAGCGCCAGGGCCTGGCCTACTTCGTCGGCCACCCGGGTGACCGCCTGCCGCTGGGCGTGTACCAGCGGACCGGCTTTGGCTTCGGCAGCGCCATCAAGCCCGTGTTGCTATTCGTGCGGTCGGCCATGTACCAGCAGCGCTTCGATTTCGCGTACGTCGTCAAGCACACGGTCGATACCGAGTTCGCTGGCGAGTTCGCACGCGCCCTGGTCGAAGCGCAAAGGACAGCGCGATGATGGCGTTTGATGTGGAGCTAGTTGCCACCGGTCAACAACTGACCATCTCTCTCGAAGGCAGCACGCGTGCGTGGCTCGTTGACGGTCAGCAGTGCTGGTCGCTTGATCTGCCGCCCAAGCGCACGTCGATGGCGCGCGCCGTGGGGATGGCCTGGGTGGGGGATCAAGGTACTTCCGGGACCGGGGCTGGCAAGGGTAATTCGAACCTCGCAAGTTCTCTAGTCACAGACGCACTGTAAGGGGGTTGCCTTGACGATCGATCTAAACCAACCCATGACACAAGCTGATTTTGGCGCCTTGGTCGGCGTCAGCCGGCAGGCCATCGGTGCCTTGGTCGCCCGTGGCGTGCTGGACATGGATGCATCTGCCCAGCAGGTGCTGCACGCTTACTGTTCGCACATGCGTGAACACGCCGCCGGCCGCGCATCAGGTGGCGACCTGGACCTAGTGGCAGAGCGCGCCGGTTTAGCCAAGGAACAGAAAGACCGTCTCGCCATGGTGAATGCAGTCACCCGCAAGGAACTGGCGCCGGTGGCGTTGATCGAGGAAGTGCTGTCGAAGGCTGGCGCGCGCATCGCTGGCATGTTCGATGCCATTCCCGGTGCTGTTCGCCGCCGCGTCCCCAGTCTGAGCTCCGACGAGGTGAACAACATCTCCAAGGAGATTGCCCGGATCCGCAACATCGCGGCGAGCATGTCGCTGGCCGATCTGCGCGAGGCCAGCGAGGACGGCGAGCAGGACGATAACTACCTGGAGGACGATCAGCCTTGAGCAACATGTACGATGTGCTGCACTGGGACTCGCCGGAGCTGGCCAAGGCCGTCGAGCGTGGCCTTGGCACCTTCGGCGTGCCAGAACCTGTGTCCCTGGAGCAGTGGGCCCGGGAGCACTTCTACTTGTCGAAGGAATCCTCCTACGTCGAGCAGCAATGGGTGCCGTGGCCATTCCAGCGCGCCATCATGGCCTGCATCAGCAACGACGACATCCGTTCCATCGACTTCATGAAGTCGGCCCGGGTCGGCTACACCAAGATGCTGCTGGCAGCCATCGGCTACTTCGCCGAGCACAAGCGCCGCAACCAGGCGCTGTGGCAGCCGACTGACGGGGACAGCGACGAATTCGTGAAGACCGAACTGGATCCGATGCTGCGCGACGTGAAGGTGATGGCGCGCGCTATGCCGGGCCACGTGTCGCGCAACAAGGACAACACGCTGGCGCAGAAGAAATTCCTGGGCTGCTTGCTGCACACGCGTGGTGGCACTGCGGCGCGCGCCTACCGCCGGATCTCGGTTGACGTGGCGTTCCTGGACGAACTGGACGCATTCCTGCGCGACATCGAGAAGGAAGGTTCCCCGGACGTCCTGGCGGGCAAGCGCGTCGAGGGTGCCACCTTCCCCAAAATCGTCACGGGATCGACACCAAAGCTGCAAGGCTTTTCGCTGATCGAAGACCGCTTCAATGCGGCCGACGAGCGGTTCCGTTACGCGATCCCATGCCCGGACTGCGGTGAGCACCATACGCTGACGTGGGGCGGCAAGGACGACCAGCACGGTTTCAAATGGCTCAATGGTGATCCGGAGACCGTGCGCCACGCCTGCCCGCACTGCGGCAGCTTGATCGACCAGGGCCAATACCTGGCGGCAGCGGAGCGCGGGCGCTGGCAAAACGCCGACGGTAGCCTGACGATCGATTTCGACGGGGTCTTCCGCAATGCGGCCGGCGCCGTCGTGGATGCGGTGGAGCGCATCGCGTTCCACGTCTGGACGGCATACAGCCCGATGGTCACCTGGGCCAACCTGGTGCGCGAGTTCATGGATGCGCACGACAAGGCGCAGACTGGCGACATCAGCAAACTGAAGGCGTTCGTCAACACGACGCGCGGGGAAACCTGGGCTGTCGAGATGGAAAAGACCGACGCGGACCAGTTGAAGGAGCGCGCCGAGCCTTACAAGCTTGGCACTGTGCCACGCGGCTGCCTGCGGCTGCTGGCGGGTGCAGACACCCAGGGCAATCGGGTTGAGGTTGCTGTGTGGGGCTATGGCCGTGGCTGCGAAATGTGGCTGGTTGATTACCGGATTTTCTACGGGAACCCGGACGAGGATGCGATCTGGCAGGAAGTGGCCGAATACTTGTTTGAGACCGAATTCCCGCATGCCAGCGGCGCCTATCTGAAAATCCACGGTACGGCAATCGATTCGGGCGGCCACCACACGCATGCCGTTTACTCGTTCGCGCAAGAGCATGCAGGGAAAAACGTGTTTTCCGTGCATGGCCGGTCGGGTCGCGAGAAACACATCAAGGATGGCGTGAGCCGGATGGACATCGACTGGCGCGGCAAAGTCAAAAAGCGCGGCGCCATCCTGTGGTGGGTCGGCACCAACCTGGCCAAGGACTTGCTGTACGGACGTCTCCAGCTCACGAAGCCAGGCCCCGGGTACGTCCATTTCCCAAAGGACGCGAGCGACGAATTTTTCAAGCAGATGGCTGGCGAGGCTCGCGTCGAGCAGGCGACGGCTGGCGGGCGCGAGTCCCGCTGGACGAAGCTGCGCAATCGCCAGGAAGCATGGGACTGTACGGTGTACACGATCTGGTTGGAAACGCACTTCGAGCTGGCAGCAAAGAAAACGGCGCGGCTATGGGATCAGCTGGAGGAAGAAATTCAGCCAGCAATTACAGATCTCTTCGCTCAGCCGGTTGCAGCCGAATACGCCGAGCCCGCGCTGTATGCGCCAGAGGAAGCCAAGCCGCAACTTGCGGCGCCGGCGGCGACTGGCACGGTACGGGGCGGAAAAATTTCGTTGGCAGGAACCAGGAGGGGCGCAGTTTGAACTTGGAATATGAACCAGACATCGTTGAAGTGATTCTGCTCGCCTGCCAGGCAGAAGGTTTTGATCCGGATGTTGCGCGCCTGATCGAGTCGAAAATCCGAACCGACTACGGTGGCCAGCGCATCCGGATTCCAAAGCGGCGCAAACACCCCACTGAGGAAGACCGTCAGCGAGCATTTAACGATGGCCTGTCGGACATGCCCACTGAGGCTGTGACGGCCAAGCACGGTATTAGCCGCGCAACGCTGTATCGGTGGATGAAAGCCGGGAAAATTTGACGCAGAAAAACGCTAACTCGTCTCAAATTGCCCTGTTTTGAGATGGCTGTGATTTTTACACTTCCTCCACTTCAAGGAGGAACACCATGGCAGGAATCACCCTCGCGCGAGCGCAGGCGCAGCTGGAAAACTACCTCAATGCCGAAACAGCGGTACTGGCCGGGCAATCGTATGAAATCGCAGGCCGCAAGCTGACGCGGGCAGATTTGCAAACGATCCAGGCCGGCATTACTGCGTGGGATCGTCGGTGCAAGGAATTGGGTGGCCGTGGTCGCGCTCGCACCATTGTGGTGGGAGGCTGACATGGCAATGCAACTGCCCTTGGCACCCCAAAACGTCCTCGACAAGATCATCGCCTACGTGGCTCCCCAAGTCGCCCAGCGGCGCCTGATGGCGCGCACACAGCTGGCCATGGCCGGAGGTTACACCGGTGCGCGCTTTGATCGCACCACACTGAGTCGCTGGATGCCCGGCAGCGGCTCGCCTTCCACCGACATCATCCGCGACTTGCCGGTACTGCGCGCGCGCAGCCGCGACCAGATGCGCAATGCCCCGGTTGCACTTGGCGCCCTCAACACCACGGTGAGCCATGTGGTCGGCACTGGCCTGACCTATACGCCCGCGATCGACGCTGCCTGCCTTGGGCTGTCCCCGGATGAAGCTGATGCCTGGTCGGTCGACACGAAGCGTCGCTTCAATACCTGGGCCGAATCGCTCGACTGCGACCTGGCGCGGCGCCTGAACTTCTATGGCATCCAGGAGCTGGCCTTCCGCTCGATGCTGGAGAGCGGCGATCACTTCATTCTGACGCCGCGCGTACCCCGTGCTGGCGCCGCCGCGCGCCTGGCGCTGCAGTTGATCGAGGCGGACCGGGTATGCAATCCCAACCGCGTCCCCGATACATCTACTCTGGTCGATGGCATGGAGCTCAGTCCCGACACTGGCGAAACCATTGCCGTGCATGTGGCGCGCCATCACCCGGGCGATCCGGCCGCCAAGGGCGGCACCTGGGACCGGCGCACGGTGCGGGGCGATAACACCGGCCGCCTCAATGTGCTGCACCTGTTCAAGCCGCTGCGCCCGGGACAGGTGCGCGGCGTGCCGATGATTGCTCCGATCTTGGAGCCACTCAAGCAGCTGAGCCGCTGGACCGACGCGGAGCTCAACGCCGCGGTGGTCAGCAGCATGTTCGCTGTGTTCATCAAGATGGATCCAGAGGCGTTCCAAGATCTGTTCGACGACGATGCAAAAGGTGCGATTGTCGACAAGTCAAGCCGTTGGAGTGGCGAAATGGAATCCGGCAAGGCGGTCAATCTGCTACCGGGCGAGAGCGTCGAGACTTCGACCCCGGGGCGCCCGAATCCCGCCTTCGACCCATTTTGGGGCGCGATCGTCCGGCAGATCGGCATGGCGTTGGAACTGCCGTATGAAGTGCTGACCATGCACTTCCAGAGCAGCTATAGCGCGGCGCGCGCCGCGTTGCTGATGGCCTGGAAAGCGTTCAAGGCACGGCGCGACATGCTTGCCACGTACCTGTGCCAGCCGGTGTTTGAACTGTGGCTGTCCGATGAGGTGGCTGAGGGACGTATCGCCGCGCCCGGCTTTTTCGTCAGCGACATCGTACGCAAAGCCTGGTGCAAGGCGATATGGACTGGCGATGGCCCTGGCAGCATTGACCCGGTCAAGGAAGTTGCTGCGGCGCGGGAGCGAATCGATCTGGGTATCAGCACGAAGGATTCGGAGAGCATCCAGTACGACGGGGTGTCCTGGCAGGACAAGCACAACCAGCGCGTCAAGGAAATCAATGCGGAGAAAGCCGACGGCATTTACACGCTGCCGATTGGACGGACTGCGGTGCCAGGCGACAGCGCCGGAGGCAATGACCCGTCGCCCCCGTCTGATGACGACCAGCCGGAACCAGTGCCACCTGCCGACGAATAAGCAAAGTCGTCTCAATTTGCCCTGTTTTTGAGACACGCGGATCTCTAAAGTTTCACTCATTGCCGCACTGACACCAACGATGAATATTTCCGACATCCTCAACGCCCCGTGGGCCATCGAGCCATCCCGCTTGGTGGAGATGCACGCGATCTACGCTGCTCACCTGCGCGGCGAAGTGGCGGACATCGGCGCCATCGAAGCGCGGATCGGGAAGCCATTGGATAACCAGCCGCGTTCTTACGAAATCCGCGATGGCGTAGCGATCTTGCCGGTCGAAGGCGTCATTGCAAAGAAGATGAACATGTTCAGCCGGATCTCCGGCGGGGCCAGCAGCCAGATGCTCAACCAGTACGTCAGCGATGCGCTGGCTGACGCGGCCGTGCACAGCATCGTTCTGGCCATCGACAGCCCAGGTGGCGCGGTCGATGGCACGCAGATTTTGGCCGATACCATCCTGGCCGGCCGTGCCAAGAAACCGATCGTTGCACACGGCAGCGGCACGGTCGCCAGCGCGGCGTACTGGATCGGCAGCGCGGCGCGCAACGTGTATATCGCGGACGGCACCACCATGGTGGGCTCCATCGGGGTCGTGACTTCGCACACCGATGTCAGCGCCGAGCAAACGGCGCGCGGCATCAAAACCACCGAGATCAGCGCCGGAAAATACAAGCGCATTGCCAGCCAGTACACGCCATTGACGGCCGAGGGCCGCCAAAGCATCCAGGACCAGATCGATTACCTGTATTCGTTGTTCGTTGGCGCCGTCGCTCAGCATCGCGCTGTATCGGTCGACGTCGTGCTCGAAAAGATGGCCGATGGCCGCGTCTTCACCGGCCAGCAGGCAATCGATGCTGGCTTGGTAGACGGCATTTTGACCCTTGATGCCCTGATCGCAAAACTGAATCAGGAGCATGCGTCCTCGCAGGCTCCACGCCGCCCATCGGCAAGTCTGCCTACCTCTACTCAACCGAAAGGAAACACCGTGGCCATCTCCGCAGAGCAATTCCAAGCAGAAAACCCGCAAGCGGCCGACGCCCTGCGCGCCGAAGGCGCAGCGGCCGAGCGCGCGCGCATCCAGGCCGTGGAAGCGCAAACGATGCCTGGCCATGAAACGCTGATCGCTCAGTTGAAGTTCGACGGCAAATCGTCCGGCGGCGATGCTGCGCTGGCGGTGCTGGCGGCCGAGAAAGCCAGCCGCGCCAAGCATGTGCAGACGTCTGCACAGGATGCGCCGGCGCCAGTTCCTGCGGCGGTTACGCCGGCGGTTGTCGCGCCAGCTGCCCCAGTTGGCGCTGAACTGTCGCGCGAAGAACTCGACGTCAAAGCCAAAGCGTACATGGCCGATCACCCGGGTACCAGCTACATCGCGGCCTACAAGGCCGTCGGCGGCAAGTAACACCTCCATCAACCAATAATCCGAGGAATACGACATGGCAGCAGCAGCTACCAAAATTCTGACGCTGAGCGTGGTGGCGACTGCCGCCCTCTTGGCAAACCGCGCGGTCACCGCCGCCGGCGCCGTTCCAGCAGCTGGTGCGCGCTGCCTGGGCTTCACTGACTTCCCTGCGGCAATCAATGAGCGCGTGTCCGTCGGTGCGATGGGCACTGTTGTCGCTGAGGCAGGCGCGGCCCTGGCGGTTGGTGCCGCGCTGGAGCTCGATGCATCGGGCCGCGTCATCACCAAGTCCAGCGGTGTCGCCGTCGGCCATGCACTGGCGGCAGCCACCGCAGCCGGCCAGTTGATCGAAATCCTGGTCATTCCTAACTGACCTCGCCAACCACTTTACATAGCAAGGATTACAAATGGGTCAAATGAGCAATTCCCAGGCGCGCGTGGTCGATCCCGTATTGACCAGCGTTGCCCAGGGCTACCAGAACGCCGAATTTGTCGGCAGCGCCCTGTTTCCGACTGTGACGGTCACCCAGCGCGGCGGCAAGATCATCCAGTTCAACAAGGAAGACTTCATGCTGTACGCGACTGGCCGCTCGCCTGGCCAGAACACCAAGCGCGTCCAGTTCGGCCACGCTGGCGCATCCTATGCGCTGGAAAGCCACAGTCTGGAAGGTGTGCTGCCGGTCGAAACCATGCAGGAGGCGGAATCGGTGCCCGGCATCGATATGGCATCCCGCACGATCAATGGCACGCAGAACATCATCGCGTTGCGTCTGGAAAAGCAGCAGGCCGACACGGCGCGTAATGCTGCTTCCTATTCCGCGTCCAACAAAATCACGCTGTCCGGCACGTCGCAATGGAGCGATTTCTCCGGTGTCTCCGATCCGGTCGCCGCAGTGGAGGTCGGTAAGGAGGCTGTGCGTAAGAAAATCGGCAAGCGTGCCAACACCATGGTGATGGGCGCGGCCGTCTTCGCGTCGCTGAAACAACACCCGAAAATCGTGGAGCGTATCAAGTACACCGGCCGCGACGTCGCCACGCCAGAACTGCTCGCTGCACTGTTTGGCCTGACCAAGCTGTACATCGGCGATGCAGTCTATTCCGACGACAGCGGCGCGTTTTACGATGTGTGGGGCAAGGATGTGATCCTGGCCTATACCGAAACCGGCACGCTGCAGGACCAGGGTAAGCCGTCCTATGGCTACACCTACCAGCTGGAAGGCTATGCGATTGTCGAAGTGCCGTACTTTGACCGCAGTGCCAAGAGCTGGGTGTTCCCAGTCACGGACGAAGTGGCGCCGGTTATTGCCGGCGTTGATGCTGGCTACCTGATCTCCAACGCCGTGGCGTAAAGGCGGTGGCTATGAAAATCACCATCACCAGCCCTGTGCAGCATGACGGCAAGGAGCTCGAAGTCGGCGATACCGTCAACATCGCGGACCGTGCAGCGAAAAACCTGATTGCCGCCGGCGCAGCCGAGTCGGCCGATAAGCCGAAGGCGGAACCGACTGCTGCCCCAAAGCTCGAAGTAGAGCCGGTCCTGAGCGAACCCGCCCAAGGCCAGCAAGAGCAGGTTGAGCAGGATCGCCAGCAATGATCGGTGACGACCTGTCCCCATTCTTCGTGGCCGGCGAATTCTCGGAAGCGGATGACACGCTGAATGGCTTGCCCATTATCGGCATCTTCGACGCTGCTTACGAGGTAAGTGGTGGTGGCATGGGTATGTCGAATACGCATCCTGCGTACACCACCGCAACCGCCAGCCTGCCGGTCGAGATCATCGACACCATTCTGGCGACGAATGGCAAGGATTATCGCGTCGTCAACCATGAGCCGGATGGTACTGGTTGCTCCGTCTTGATTCTGGAGGCCGCATGAAAACTGCCTTCCTTGGCATCACCGAAGCAATCGTGGCCGTGTTGACCGCGCAGTTGGGCAACCAAGTGCGCATCACGCAGGCTGACGACCGGCCCATCCCTGACCGAGAAGTCGAAGCGGTGAACGTCCAGTTCAATGCCGGCGTACCGGAAGGCGCGTTGTTGGGGGCACCAGTCGACTGGAATTCGCGGTTCACCATCGACCTGTATGCCAGGACCACCACGCAGACGCCGGATGTGGCCATCGACCAGTTGCTGTTCCGTGTCCACTCGGCTATCGCCGCTGACCCGTCTCTCGGTGGCGCTGCGACTGATACCGGCACCCCCGTCATCGAAGCGGAATACAGCAGCGATGGAAAAAAGACGGGCTGGGTCCGTATGACTTACCCGGTCCAGCATCGCACTGCAAGTTTTACTTTGGAGAAAGCATGATTAATGAACAACTCACTGAATCGGTGGTGGAAGCCGGACCGGCTGATACCGGCGTTTTGCAGGAACTCGGTTCTGTCGAAAGCAACATCGAGCATGCCGAGCCAACGTCGGGCGGCAGCTACATGCGTGACCTGGACACCGGCAAGCTGATTAAAACCGCCGGCCCGGCCACCAACGAACAACCCGAACAGGAATAGCTCATGCCTCGCCTTATCCGTAAAACGGCGATTCTCGCCAAGATCGAAGCGACCTATGCAGTCGATGCCGCGCCAACCGGCGCCGCCAACGCGCTGGTGGTCAGCAACCTGTCCATCAACCCGCTGAACGCGCAAAACGTCAGCCGCGACATTATCCGCGCCTATTTGGGTGGCTCCGAGCAGTTGGTCGGAACCGGCTATATGGAGGGCGGCTTCGATGTCGAGCTGGTTGGTTCCGGCACGGCCGGTACCGCGCCGGCCTGGGGCGCCCTGATGCGCGCCATCGGCTTTGCCGAGGTAATCACGGCCAGTACTCGCGTTGACTATGTGCCGGTGTCCACCAATTTTGAATCGGTCACCATTTACTGGTACGACGACGGCGTGCTGCACAAGCTGCTGGGCGCTCGCGGCAGTGCCTCGTTGAAGATGAGTGTTGGCGAAAAGCCGGTGCTCTCGTTCAAGTTCTTGGGCCTCGACGGCGGCACCACGGCGGTCGGTCTGCCGGCAACAACGCTGACCGCCTGGCGTGTACCTCAGATCATCAACGAAGCCAATTCCGGCGATGTCATCCTGGGCGCCACTCACGCGACGGCTACCGCCCCCGTGCTGGCTGCCGGTACGCCATACATCAGCCAGGGCCTGACCGTTGACCTGGGCGTGACTTCGCAATTCATGCCGATGCTGGGTGGCGAATCGATCGACATCACCGACCGCAAGGTGACCGGTGCCATCAAGCTCGACCTGACCGCCGCACAGGAAGTCGCGTTCCTGGCCGCTGTGAAGGCCGGCACGCTCACCAGTGTCGGCATGACGCACGGCACCGTTGCTGGCGACAAAGTGCTGGTCTGGGCGCCTAACGTGCAGCGCGTCGAGCCGACCAAGGAAGACCTGAACGGCAAGCGCTTGTGTGGCTACAAGCTGAACATCAACCCGCTGGTGGGCGACGACGAATTCCGCATCGTCACCAGCTTCTAACCCGGGCGCTGCCCGTTTTATTTAAGGAAAACCATGAGCAAGAAATACCAAATCGTCGTCAGCGACAAAGTACTGGTGACGGTCGAAGGCGTCCTGGCAAACGAGGATGGCAAAGCCAAGCCTTTCAAATTCAGCCTGGTCTGCAAACGCCTGCCTGCGAAGCAGCTGCGCGATGCGATGACCGATCTGGCTGTAGCCGACATCTCGCAGTTCCTGGCACCACTGACCACCGAATGGCGTGACCAGAAGCTGGTGCTGGAAGACGACGATACGCCGGCCGAATTCTGCGAAGAAGCATTCGAAGCATTGATGGATATCCCGGGCGTTGCCCAGTTGGCCTTCAATGCCTACGTGAACGAGTCGGGCGCGAAGGCAAAAAACTAGCCCAGGTCGCGCGCTGCGTTGCGCTCGGCGAGATTTATTCCGAAGCGGATCAGCAGCGCGACCGACGGGAAGTCGATGAGGCGTTGGCCGCGTTCGGGCTGGTCGCCGACATCCCCGAAGAACAGGTGCTCGAGCTGTACCTCTGGCCCGAGAACCTGTTCAGTTGGAACCTGTTCCAGAAAGAGCTGCGAACGCAGTGGGTGCGCGACATGGACGGGCCAACCGGGCTTAATTATGCCGGCGTAGAAAGCTACTTGCGGATGAAGGATTTCAAACGCAAGCGCCGCGCGGAACTCATCGACGATATCTGCGCAATTGAACGGGCCATGCTCGACGCATGGGACGAAAGACGAAATAAGGAAAGCAAGAGTGGCTGATACCAGCGTTGTCATTACCGCCAATGCGAACCAGGCGGTCGCCGAATATGAGCGTTTGCGTGCCGCAGGTTCGGCGTCGTTGCAGAATCTGGCGAATAATGGCAACCGTACCTTGCAGTCTGTAGCCCAGACTGCTGGGCAGCAAGCCCAGGCACTGCAGCAGTTGCCGATGCAGGTCATGGACATCGTTGTGAGTCTCCAGGCCGGCCAAGCACCATTGACGGTCCTCCTGCAGCAGGGTAGCCAGCTTGCCGGCTCGTTCGGAAGTGCTGGTGGCGCAGCGCGTGCCCTGGCTTCCTACGTCGTGGGCATGGTCAATCCCTTTACCGTCGCAGCAGCAGCTGGCGCAACGCTGGCTCTGGCCTACAAACAAGGTTCCGCAGAGGCTGATGGCTTCCGCCGGGCGCTGGTCATGTCCGGTAATGCTGCCGGCACATCCACCGGCCAGCTGGCCGACATGGCCAAGAACATCAGCAAGAGCGTTGGTACGCAGGGTGAAGCGGCTGCCGCCCTGACGGAACTGGCGGCCACCGGTCAGGTTGGTGCAGAAAATCTGGAACAGTTTGGCAAGGTGGCTGTGCAGCTGGAAAAAACCGTTGGCCGCAGCACGGCGGAGACCGCGAAAGATCTGGCCGAACTGGGTAAGGAGCCGTTGAAGGCCAGCCAGAAGCTGTCCGAGCAATACCATTATCTGACCAGCGCAACCTATGACCAGATCAAGGCGCTGGAAGATCAGGGCTTGATCGAAGAGGCGGGAGCGGTCGCGCAAAAGGCGTACGCAAGCGCCATGGATAAGCGGACCAAGGAAATTACCGCCAATCTCGGCACGATCGAAAAGGCGTGGCAGGGTGTGGCCGGCATGGCCAAAGGGGCATGGGATTCCATGCTGGATATCGGCCGCGAGGAAGGTTTTGAGCAACAGCTGGCGAAAGCCAATGCTGCGCTGAAAAGAGCGAAGGATGCACGCCTGACCTATATCGGCGGCGGGGCGGATGGCAAGGCCGGCCTGGACAATGCCCAGGCACGGGTTGATAAATTGCTGGCGCAGCAAAAAGCGGAAAAGGAGGCCGCGACCGCCAAGGCCGATAGCGTCAAGCTGGAAGAGGCAAAAACGCAATGGGCGGCCGATGGTGTCCC
Organism: Burkholderiaceae bacterium; assembly: GCA_019751755.1. GTDB lineage: Bacteria > Pseudomonadota > Gammaproteobacteria > Burkholderiales > Burkholderiaceae_D > Rugamonas. Next base: position 20,696 of record JAIENA010000451.1, read on the forward strand.
TCACCTGAGTAAGCAGTTGCAGATGGAGCGGGAAATCGTGGCCATCCGCAGCAAGGGGAAGGCAGCTGGCGCGTCGCAGGAGGAAATCGACACCCGCATCCGGGACGTCAAGCGCACCAAATATTCGGACTTGAGCAACGCGCCGCTGGCCGCGCTGGAGGCGCAGCGCAACCTGGAAAAAGAAGTCATGTCCGGCAGCCTGGCCGACTTGGAAAGCCGACATCGTCAGCGCCTGGTCGGCGAGCAAGCCTATATCACCGCCAAGCGCAACATCCAGTTAAAGGATCTGGATGGTGATATGAAAGTGGTCCGGGCCCAGATCGAGATCGCGTCCGGCAAGGCCGACCTGGCCGAGCGCGCTAAATATGTTGGTGCCCTGGCGGTGCTGCAGCAGCGGCGCGCCAACATCATTCGGGAGGCGGAAGGCGCCACGGCGGAAGTGGCGTCCAAACCAGCCAACGCGATCGCGGCACAAGCGGAAGCGTGGAAAATTGCCTCCGAAACGGAGCGCGCTGCCCTACAGGACGAGGCGGCGTTGTTCGGGCAGTCCGACGAGGCCCGCAAAATCGCCGTGGCGCAGATCAAGGTCGAGGTCGAGGCGCGCCAGTTGCTGGCCAGCTGGAAAAAAGACGGGCACGAGGCCACGGATAAAGAGCGCGCCGCTCTGACCAAGTTGACGGACGAGCGCAAGGCTGACATCGCTGCGACCATGGGGCAGCAGCAAGCCCGGGCCGGCGCCGAGCAATTGCGCAAGGAAAACGAGCGCTACGCCGCCGATTCCATCGCCGACCCGGTTGCACGCGCGCAGGCCCGGCTGGAGATCGATGCCAACGAATGGCGCGAGCGCATCCGCCTGGCGGGAAGTGGCACCGAAGAGCAGAAGCGATTGCAGACCCAATTCAACACCTGGTATGCAAACCAGTCGAAGTCCGCGCTAGCAAGCGCCGACGTGACGCGTGCGAACGAGGCGCTGAAGGTCATGGAAGCGCTGGATACCGGCGCGCGCGAAGCGGCGGCCGGCATGGAGGCGTCCTTCGGCCGGGTCGGTAAAGCCATTGGCGGCCTGACCACGGCACTGACCGGTTATTCCCGCATGCAGGCGGCGATCGCGGCGAAGCTGGCGCAGGATACTCAGGATTCCAAAGGCGACCCCGCCAAGCTGGCCAAGGCCAACGCGGCGGCGCAAGAGCTGAGCGCGCGGGCGCAGATCAAATCGTACGGTGACATGGCCGGCGCCGCGAAAGGATTCTTCAAGGAAAAGTCTAACGGCTACAAGGTGCTGGAGGGGGCGGAAAAAGCGTTCCGTGCCTATGAAATGGCGATGGAACTGAAAAGCATGCTGGTCAAGAGCGGCCTGCTGACGTCCTTCACCAGCCTGTTTGTCGCGTCGAAAACGACGGAAACGGCGGCGGAAGTGGCAAAGACCGGGACGTCCGTTGCGCTGGCTGGAACGCAGGCCAGCGCATGGGGCGTGACCGCCGTTGTCAAGGCGATCGCCTCCCTGCCGTTCCCGTTCAACCTTGCTGCAGGTGCCGCGACGCTGGCTGCTGTGGTGGCCATCGGCGCCCGCGTGGCCGGATCGGTCGGTGGCGGCGGCGCGGACACGACTGCTCAGGATCGCCAGAAGGTGCAAGGCACTGGCTCCGTCCTGGGGGACTCCAGCGCCAAATCGGATTCCATCGCGAAGGCGTTGGAGTTGACGGCCGCCAATTCTGGCATCGAACTGTCGCATACCGCCGGTATGCTGGCATCGCTGCGCAATATCGAAAGCTCACTGGCTGGGCTGGGTAGCGTGGTGGCGCGCGCCAGCGGCATCACCGGCAAGCTGGCGCCGAATCAAGCGGGCGGTGCGGCGGAATTCGGTCGCTCGACCCTTGGTGTTGCGCTGGCGGGTGGTGTCATTGGACTGGCTCTCGATAAGATTACCGGCGGCTTGGTCGGCAAGATCACTGGTGCGGTTTTGGGCAAGATTTTTGGTGGCAAGGTCACCACGCTGGACACCGGTATCACCGCCGACAAGGCTGCGCTGGGCAGTGTCCTGGTCAACGGCCTGGCGGCGAACCAGTACACGGATGTCAAAAAAGATGGCGGTTGGTTCCGCAGTGACAAGTACAGTACGAACCTGGCCGGCTTGGGTGCCGAGGGCAGCGCTCAGCTCACGAAAGTCGTTTCGGGCCTGGCTTCCGGCGTAGCCGAGGCCGGCAAGCTGCTGGGCGTGGGCGGTGACGAATTCACTCGGCATCTGAATGAATTCGTGGTCGACATCGGCAAGATCAGTCTGAAGGACTTGACGGGCGACGAGATTCAGAAGGCGCTGGAGTCGGTCTTTGCGAAGGTCGGCGATGACATGGCGAAATTCGGCGTGGGCGGGCTGGATCAATTCCAGAAGGTCGGCGAAGGTTACTTCGAGACCCTGACCCGCGTCGCCAATAACTATGCGAACCTCGATTCCATTCTGGCTGCCACAGGTACCGCTTTCGGCGCCACCGGCCTGGCAAGCATTGCCGCGCGCGAACACCTGATTGAACTGGCCGGCGGTATCAGCGACCTGGCCAGCAAGTCGTCTTCGTTCGCGGAAAATTTCCTTACCGAGGCTGAGCGCCTGGTGCCGGTGCAAAAATATGTGACCGAGCAGCTGGCGGCCATGGGCCTGGCCGGTATCGACACGCGCGAAAAATTCAAGGACACGGTGCTGGGGCTGGCCAATTCCGGCAAGCTGGCGACCGATGCCGGCGCGCAGCAATACGCGACGTTGCTAGATCTGGCTGGCGCCTTCAACAAGCTCTATCCCGCAACGGAAAAAGCGGCCACCGCGCAGGAGATCGCCCGGTCAAAGCGCGAACTGGAAATTCGGATGATGGAATTGCAGGGCGACAAGATCGGCGCCTTGGCTGCCAAGCGCGAAATGGAGTTAGCAGAGGTGGATAAAACGATCCGCAGCACGGCGGCAATGGTTGCGGCGTACGAAGACCTGAAAAATGCCCAGGACGCCTACGAGTCGGCCGTATCGTCGGCCAAGTCGGCAATGCAGAATGCAGCCAGCTCGTACCAGGGCTTTATGGATCGCGTGCGTGATACGGGCAAGGCGTTTGCCGATGCCGGGAAGGCAATTGGCGACGCCTACACCAAGGCACTCAATACCGATAACGACGCCAAGAAGAAGGTCGCGGCTGAGCAAGGAAAGATCACCGACGGCTATATCGCGGCGACGGATAAGGTCGTCGCGGCACAGCAAAAGGTGGTTGACTCCTTCTCCAAGCTGGGTACCACGTTGCAAGATTTCCTGACTTCGCTGGACACGACCGACATCGCCGGCGCGTCGGCGGATGAGCGCTATGCGGCCTTGACGTCGCAATTCACGATCACGGCCGCTCGAGCGCGTGCTGGCGACACCGATGCCGGCGGCAAGCTGCCGGAAATCGCCAAGAACTTACTGGCTATCGGCAAGACCCAGGCCGGCACTTCGACCGACTTTGCCCGGCTTGTCGCCAGCGTACGCGGAACCGTCGGCACTGTTGCTGCGCTGGCTGCCGGGCGCGTTGCCGGCAATAAGGCGTCAAGCGAGGAATCCGACTTGGCCAAAGCCCTGGCCGAGCAAGCGCGCTGGACCGAGGCGGTGACATCGTCTGGTGCATCGTTCACCAAGTCGGCGGACAGCCTGTTGGCTGGGTACCAAGAAGCCGTGCAAGCGCAGCAGCAAAGCGGGGCTGAATTGATATTCTGGTCTCAGATCGTCGCCCGGACCGGCGTGACCGTCGGCAATGCGTGGCAAGCGCTGCAGACGAACGGCGCCGAGTTGGTGAACAAGTTTGCTGACGCCCAGTTCGAGATGCGCAAGGCGCAGATCGAGCTCGATGCCGCGAACGAGATCAGGGCCGGGCTGGAGCTGCGCCAAACGACGTCCTTGGAAAACTTCGTGACCACGATCAAGGAGGTCAACAAGACCGCGGTGGCGGCCAAGGATGCGGCGGCGGCGCTGTTCGCTGCGGCTGGTAACAAACTGCTGGAAGGCAGTGCGGCGACACTGAAAGCGCAGGAAATCGCCCGCGAAGGCATGACGTACTGGGGCAACGTCGTGACGACCACGGCCAGCGGCATCGCCGCCTCCGTGCAGGCCATGGCCAACGCCGCCAGTGCGATTGCCGCCGCGCAGGCTACGCAAACCGCAAACCAGGTGGTCCCGACTAATTCCGGCTTGATGTCGGCCAACGAAGCCATGGTGCGTGGCTGGTACGCGAACAATGCCCAGTACCAGTCGAATGGTCACGGCAGTTTCTACCAGGTGCAGCAATTTGAGGTCGATTACTGGCTCAACCGTCTGAAAACTGAGGATGCGGCGTCCATCAAGGCACAGTTCGCGATTTCGGCCGCTCGTGACAGTGGGTTTAAGACGCCTTTACCGGTCAGCGCGTTTGCCGCCGGCGGCGATCACATTGGCGGCTTGCGCCTGGTTGGGGAAAACGGGCCGGAACTGGAAGTGACAGGACCGTCCAGGATCTTCAACGCCAACCAGACCCGCAATATCCTGAACGGTGCCGGCAATGGCGAGCTCGCAGCGCTGCTGCGCGCGCTGATTTCGAAACTTGATGACTTGGCTGACGATCAGCGCCGTGGCGCGGCGGATGGCGTCAGCGCGACGAAGGATCTGGCGCGCTTCCTGCGTGACCTCAGCGTGAACGGCACCGCGTTGCGTGCCAAGCTTGTGGAGGCGTAATGGTACAGCCGACAAAAAATCCATTCGCCATCATCAAGCCGGTCGACTTTCGGGAATCCATGCTGACCAGTTCCACCGTGGTGGAGGCTGATCCGCCGGCGTGGTCGGCTGGCGCCACCTACTCGCCAGGTGATGTGGTCAGCGTTGCCGCAACCCAGCGCTGCTATGAATGCCTGCGCGCCAACAGCGGCGTGGCGCCGGCACAAGCCATTGATGGCCCATCGCCGAAGTGGAAGGTGTCGACCAAAGAGGCGCTGACATGGAATGCTGCGGCGTTTTACCAGGTTGGCGCGCACGTGCGCCTGGCAAGCACGCACCGCGTTTACGAGTGCGCCATGGCCCATCAGGGAACGAATGGGACGTCGGCCACGGTGACGTTGTCGATCGCATCGCCCTGCGTTGTGACCTGGCCCAATCATGGCCAGCCGGCCGGTACCCAAGTGATTTTATCCAGCACCGGCTCGCTGCCGGGCGGCGTGGCGGCGGATACCCCGTATTACGCTGTTGCCGTCACCACCAACGGTTTCAGCTTGGCGACGGAGCCGAACGGCACGCCGGTGGGCAGCACTGGCGTGCAAACCGGTACCCATACGGCTACGGTACGCAGCACCAGCCCGGATTTGAATGTCGGCAGCGAATTGGACCTGTGGATCCTTGTCGGCGCCACCAATGCCTTCGCCGCGTTCGATAATAAATGGGGCACGCAAATAACCGCGCTGCAAAGCCTGTCGATGACGATCACGCCGGGCGAAGTTGTGGACAGTATCGCGCTGCTGAACCTTCTGGGCAGCCAAGTCACGATCACTTGCACATCCGGCGGCCTGGCCATTTACAGCAAAACCATCAGCCTGCAAACCGACATCGGCGTCTACGACTGGAAGACCTATTTCATCGCGCCGATTGTCGCGCAGGACGACGTGGTGGTGACGGATCTGCTGCCGTACTACAACCAAGTTATCACGATCACGATCACCGGCCCCGCCGCTGTCGCGATCGGCAATGTTTCCATCGGCCGCTATGTCCGGCTCGGCGAGCTCGATTGGAGTCCAAAGGCCGGCATTACAACCTACGGCACCAAGGACCGTGACCGCTGGGGCAATGTCGAAATCGTTGAAGGCCCGTACAACAAACGTTTCTCCGGGCGCGTGGTCGTCGACGGCAAGTTTGTGGACCAGGTCGCGGCCATCCTGGCGCAGTTGCGCGACACGTCGGTAGTCTGGATCGGCGCCGGCAACCTGTATTCCTGCCTGATCGTATGGGGCTTCTTCAAAGACTTCGAAGTCGACGTGGCCTATAAAAACCAAAGCTATTGCACTATCACCATTGAAGGACTGGTATGACAACACCGATGGACCTCCTGCCGGACGCGCCCACCCGCAGCGACCCGGATAACTTTAGCTCCAAGGGCGACGCTCTGATGACGTCGTTGCCGAAATTGGTCCAGCAGTTCAACGCGCGGCTGCCGACTGTTGACGCTGCGGTGCAGGCCGGTATTGATTCTGCTGCCGCTGCGGCTGCGGCGGCTGCCAGCGCAGCCACTGCACTGGCGGCGCCGGGCACGAACGCGACGTCGACCACTCCCTTGACGGTCAGCGCCGGGGTGCTGGCCATTGTGATCCAGGCGAACAAAGATATCGTGCCTGGCGCCTGGCTTATGTGTGCCCGGACTGCGGACCCTGACGGGGT
>JAIENA010000387.1 GCA_019751755.1 Burkholderiaceae bacterium
GGGTTTCATCATGGTTAGATCGTCAAATTTAATGCAATGACATCATGCCATGGCTGGGGAGGTTTTTCGAGGTCCCCCTATGTTTGCGCGATTTACTGTCTCCGGTCAAGTTTGGCCGCAAATGGTGAGCCATCACGACGGACAGAGAAAAGGATTTGTATTTTGCACTTGCCAAATTGGATATTTTTCGAACTATTCTAGCAACGGCTTATCGCCAACACCGACGCCTCCGGTTATTGCAGGCAGGGAAAATTTAATGTACTCCAACACCCCCGCTGTTGCGCCGGTTGCGCACGCCCATACCTCCACCCCCGCTATTTCTGTCGCCGATCTGCTGGTCGCATACATCGCCCAACTGGACATCGATGCCGTATTCGGCGCCCCCGGCGGTTCGATCGAACCGATGTATAACGCGCTGGCCCGCCACCAGAACGAGGGCGGCAACGTGCAGCACATCCTGGCCCGTCACGAAGCCGGCGGCGCGTTCATGGCGGACGGCTACGCCCGCGAAACCGGCAAGATCGGCGTGTGCATCTCCACCGCCGGCCCCGGCGCCACAAACATGATCACCGCCGTGGCCACCGCCTTTATGAACCGCATCCCAATGCTGGTCATGTCGGCCGCCATGCGCTGCAGGAGTCGGTCCATACCGGCGTCAACGTAGTTGGCATGATGAGCTACTGCACCCACTACAATGCGCTGGTGTCCCATCCCCTGCAGCTGGAAGTGAAGCTGATGGCGGCGTTGCACGCGGCCCGTGCCAATTCCGGCCCGGTGCACTTGTCCATTCCCGTCGATATCCTCAGCGCCCAATGCGGCGCCCCCATGCCGACGCACGAGATCGCCCCACTGCTGGATCTCTCGCCGACGATTGACCTGCGCGGGATCAGTGCCGTCGCCGAACTACTGGAACCGCACGGCCCGGCCGTGATCCTGGTCGGCGCCCGTCGACCTGATGGCTATCGAGGACGCGCTGATGTGGGCGTGGAAGGAACGGCGTTCCGTTGCACAACAGTAGTACCGCATTAGATTTTTCGTGATGCGTCACGAAAAATATCTCGCTCAGCCTGACTGGGCATGAAAACATAACGCCCGTAATAGTCGAATTCCGCCCACCTGGCGCAAGCGCCCGCTTGCCTCGCGAGGACCTGCCGGATTAGCTTCACGCTGCTGCGGTCTATCTGGGATGATACTGGTTGACCGCGCATTGATCGCTTTCGGCAGGCGCTGACGCGTGGCCTGGGAATGCGCACCGCCCCCCCCCCTGCCACTCACCGAAGAATTGAACGGCACGGCCACCCACCACGCGCAGCCCATCGCGCCATCCCTCGAAGTACGCGAGCACCAGCTGGTTTCCGTCTCCGGTGGTCCCAGTCGAAAGCGTGAAGTGGTCGGCGCAAGTCTCCTGGAAAGCGAAGTCGAGCAACTGCGTGTCCATACGCCGTCCCTGTTAGTCATCGCGCACGCCGCCGCCGGATATATCGAAGCCTCCGGTCGCCTCGCGATAAACCGGCAAGCCATCAACCTGGGCGCCGCCGACATGAGACGTGAACCGTTACTTCAGCGTGCCGGCCGGGCCGACTGTAATCTCCCAGGCCGGCGGCCGACGCATCGCCCCATCAGAGCGGCGCTCATCAGCAACCTGGACGCGAACCAATCTCCTCGCCCTCGCACTCGGCCTCATCCGCCAGGGCGACTTGCGCCAGCTCGCCGGCCGCGCAGAAGATTGAGTGCATCCGCTCCTCCGACGGCTGCTTCATGCGGCTGCCGTCGGCCAGGATCACATTGTGGAAGGTCAGCGGGAAACGCACAAAAGCCTTGTTGCGCACACTGCTTGAGTACACCACGTTGTTGTCGACCAGAAACCGCGATCCGTCGGCGAATTCGACCACCAGGGTGCCGCTGAGTCGGCCGACGTGAATTGTGTTGCTTACCTCGGTCACACTGGCCAAGTTACCCTTCGCTTCGACGATCGGCGCGATCTTGCTGACGACCTTGAAAATGAAGGAGTCGCGCAACTCGGTCACGTCCTTCCGGGCAAGGGCCACGAGCTCCGCCTTGAAGTCAGACTTCAGGAAGTACTCCCCTTGTGGCGATCGATTCGGCACCACGCTGGCCTGGACTGCCATCCTGTTTTCGTAGTTCCGGACGAGCTTCTCGCGCATCGTCGGACTGGCCGACATGAAGATATCGATCCGTTTGGCGCAATCAGCCGCGATGCACTCGACCACCTGTCGCTCGTTTCGCGCAGTGACCTTCATGAGCACATCCCACACATGCATTGTCGCAGCCGGCGTCGCTGGAGTCGGAACGAAACGTTGCTCGGCGTTTCGCTCCTCCTGCGATTTCACATGGCGCTTCACAATACATTCTTTCAGCGCGGCCAAGCGCTGCGCGATCGGCACGAACTCGGTCAAGACCTGGCGCATCGCGTCAACAGCCGGGTGCTGAACGCCGCACGCATTCACTCTGCGGAGCGTAGCCTCGACACGATGGAGCGCCGTGTTGTCGCCGTAGTAAAAGTCGAGCAAATCTTGGGGCGTGGTGCCTTGAATGCCCTGACCGTAAAAGTAGTGAGCCGAGACGTGCTTTTCCCACAGCGATTCAAGCGTGCGCCCGAAGTGCTGTTTGAGTTCCATGTGAGTGACTTTGGCGACGGCGCCAGCTGCAATGCTGTCGTTGAGCAACTTCAGAAACCGCGGATAGGCGATCGATGTGCCGGACATCGCCAAAGTAAGCGGAAGGTCGTTGATGGCCAGGGCCGGGAGAGTTGGAGTAGTCATGCACCGATACTACATAGCCACCTGTGGCGTGGTAGCAAACACTCACTGGAAAAACTCCGGACTAGATGGTGCTCTCAATTCATTTCATGGCCGAGAGCCACGGTCAGCAGAGTGATCCTCGTCGCTTTCGGATTCAACCTGGCGCGCGAGCCGGACCGCATCCCGCAGGTTGCACTGAAGCATGGCTTGACCGCCAACGTACCCCGCAAGCGCGTCGTTCGCGCGCTCCTCAATCTCATCAGCAGTTGTGAGCCCGAGCCGCACGAGCGCCGCGATATCTTCCCTGTCGTTCTCGGCGAAGCGGGAAATTTTGCTCACGGCCAGATCTACGGGTGAAAGCACGTTCACACGAAGATGATCTACGCCCAGATCGACTGGTAGCGAAGCGTCGAGATAATCCTCATGCAGCAGGGCAAACGTCGAATTGTAGTTGGTATCCAAGTAGACCACCTGGGGAGTGCCATCCTCCAGTGTGATCTCGACCATCAGATCGTTTGGCAGATGAACGCGCCCGCCGAATTCTGCATCGACATCCGTGGTGACGCGGTTGGCAGTGTAAAGATGAACCGCCATCCCGCCCGCCAGATAAACGTTCAAGGGTTTTCTCAAAGCCAGTCGCTGCTCAAGCTGCTTGAACAATTCTCGCAAGCCGTCGGCTAAAGCCGTGTGCGTAAAAAAAATTGGATCAAGGGACATGGAACTGATGCGTCAGCATATCGCGTAACCGCGGAAGACCTGACACCCAGCCTTTCGCCACAACCTCCGCGGCAGGAAGTCGCTCGTTCGGGTGAGCCACGAAGTATTGCTCGCTCACACGCATCAGGCGCTGCGACTGTCGTGGGAAGCGGGACTGGACAACCATCGCGGCAAGCCGAAATACATTCGCCTCCCGCTGATCTCCGGCCGCCAGCACGCGCTCCTGTGCCACATCCGCACAACGAGACAGCAAAGCAGCTTCAACATCACGAGAACTCATGATTTCGGTTTCCAATTATTGAGCATCTGGCACTACTGTACTTTAAAACCCCTCACGCTGCCAGTACTCAGGCGGCGTCGTTCGCCGGCACCAGTGCGTAACGACCGCAGCCGACCAGCGCACAGCTGGCCGCCGGCGTCCACACCACCTTGCTGCCCTGTTCGCGCCAGAACGGTGTGCTGGTCGGCCGGTTGCCCTCGATCCGATCCGCCAACTGCGACCAGGATCTCCTGGCCGGCCCTCGGCAGCTTCTGCACGGCAGCAGTCTCGTGGTATAGGGCAGGGCCGATAGACGTGCGGCGCTGATCGGTTGAGAATGTGGCAAATACGAGCGGCAGGCTCAGCCCTGGGCATAGGTTCTGCGAGATCACAGACTACGACCGCGCCCCGAAAACTATGGCATTACCGCCTGCCGCATAGTTGGCTCAAGCTCCCAGCTTCGCCCGCACGTCCTTGCCAACCATGCACCAGGCCTGCGGCGCGTCCCCCGCCGATGCCGGATCGACGGCCTTCAGACTGAACTCCGCGACATTCTGGTCGCAAGCTGGCTTCGACTCCGTCCAAATAACGAGCGGTTTTTTGTTATTGTCCTGGGCTTTGACCACCATGTACCAGTCGACGTCGTTAAGCGCGCCCAGCACCGTGGCTTTTCCGGCTGCTGATGCTTGCTCTGCGGCGGCAGCCAAAGGCGCTGCGGGGACCTGCGGTGCGACGATCTGCTTTCCACAGGCGGTCAATGCGACGACCAGCACAAAAGCGCTTGTTATCGAGGGTTTTGCGTATTTTTTCAAGTGATTCCCCAGTTCTCGCTCCGGCGAGCCTAAACGACGCCGCAAGTCGGCCGTGTGTCTATTTTATGTGGTCGCGATCGGCGCCACGCGCTTTACTATCGCTCCCGCCCCGACATACCGCTCGACCGAGCGGCGCTCGTTCAGCCCAAGGTATTCGCCCAGCTCATCGAGCGTTGTCCCTTCCTCCAGCTCGCGCCGCGCGAAGGTGTTACGTAAAGTGCGGCCACCTTCCCGATTCAGCTTGATTCCGGCCGCAGCGAACGTCGCGCGTACCTGGCGATAGAGCGTGGCGGCCGCCACCTTCCCGCCCGTTGTCTTAGCTGGAAAAAGGAGCCGGCCGCGCACGTCCATCTTCTCGCGCTCATCCAGCCAGTGCGAGACCTCGGGAACTGCGAACGGACGCAGCATGGTGACGTGCTTGCGGCCGAATTCGCTACCTGGCGCCGGCCAGACCGTTACTGGCACCGATCCGGCGAGATCCTCCTCGCCTATGTTCTCGATGTACAGCTCGACCACTTCGGCCACCGTCAACCCTGCCCCTATCATCAGGGCCATCATTGCGCGATCGCGCCGGCGGCGCCAGGCCTTGGCCGAGTTGTCCGACAGGATCGCACCGCGCGTAGGCAGCGCCAGCATGAAGGCCGCCTGCTGCTCGAGCGTCAGCCATTCCTTCGGCAAATCCTTCCCTCCTCCACCCGGCACCGACGCCAGCGAAAATGCAGCTTGCTGCGCAGGGTTCGGACGAACCTGCAGGTGGTCGTACACACGCTCGAGGATGCGCACGTACCGCCGGCGGATCTCGCTATTCAGGTCCTTGGCCCGGCCCTTCTTCTGCGGCTCCATTTCCGCATCCAGGAACTGCAGGATATGCTCCTTGGCCACGTCATCGATTTTGAGGTTCTGACTGGACATCCAGCGGACAAACTTCGAGAACATCGCCATGTAACCCTTCACGGAACGGGGCCCGAGTGGCTGATGCTCCTGAACCTTGCCGTCGGCACCCACGGGCTTTGGACGCTTGCCCATTTTGACGAACTCGACGCTCGTTACGAAGCCGCCGAAAGCGGTCATCGGTTCGGTAAGCCAGTGCGACTTTTTATCAAAGAGGTGGGTTTCTGACGTTCTCATTATTGGACTACCTCGCGGGCCTCGACTAATTTCGGTGCCGCCATCATATCGCCGATCAGCTGCGGCAACGGGCCCGGTGCGACAGCAACTAAGTTCGCGTGGCGGTGCGTCAAGTCCCATTCAGGCGTGTAACACACGAACACCCGCTCGACGCCCGCCACCTGATGGTCGCCAGCCACGCCCCGCAGTGCAGTCCAGACACAACGCTCTTCCCCCTGGCGCAACCCGGCGAGGAACTCCTGCCAGTCTTCCCCCTGAGGCAGTCCCGCATGGACATATCCTGTAGCGCCGCCGACGTCACCGACCGAGATCGCGAGCGGTAGCAGCCGCATGGTGGCCACCAGTTGCATGCGCTGCTGATGGCCGGCGCCAGCGAGCCAGGCCATGCCGTGGTACCCATGCGCCGCGAGCGCTTCTACAGCCTCATCGTCGGGCGGCCCGTCTGCGAACAAGTCGATGAGATCCTGTTCGCCGTTGCTCAGCACCGCGAACACGGACGGGGTTCGCAGGAAGCGGATGCAGCTGGTCAGGGAAGCCTGTCCGGCCAGGAGATGTCCTACGGAAATGAGCCGATCACGGCCGGGATCGAAGTCAACGTCCTGCATAGCCTGGAAGAGCTCGTCGAACGCACCGCCGACATCACCGACGATGAAGTCGCGGCCGACGCGGTTTCTGGGGAGGCACAAGACACTGGAATTTGCCATCCTCACCCCTTTCTCCCAGCTACACGCTGCAGCTTTACGACCATTTGCAATCACGCCTTTATACGCAAGTTGTTCTATTTTATGCTCATCCCACGTCAATCATACAGAAAGTCATATCTCTATGGAACCAGCAGCTGTTGCAACGCAGGAGCGTGTCGACCCCTTGATCGGCCGGGCGTCGGTGATCGACACCGAAACCACTGGAATCAACGTTCGCACCGATCGTGTGATCTCGTTTGGCCACGTTCGCCTCATTGACGGGAAGGTTACAGAGAAGATTGAATGGTTCTTCAATCCTGGTGGCACCGAGATCCATCCGGACGCGTTGCGCGTGCACGGCATCACTGCTGAATTCCTGGCGGACAAGCCTCCTATCAAGGGTTATCTGGCACAAATCGTCGAGCTAATGGTCGAGGCAATTGTATGTGGTCATAATGTTAAGTTTGACATCGACATGCTCAACGCAGAATTGGCGCGCCATCGCTTCCCTCCCTTGGAAAAATTCATCGCCGGCGTGTTCGACACCATGAAAGAAAGCCGCGAGCGCTGGCCCGGCAAGCCTGCGTCGCTCGATGCCCTGTGTGCGCGCGTCGGCGTGCCGACGGCGCATCGGGAGAAGCATGGTGCCCTAATCGACGCTCTGCTCTGCGCCGAGGCCATGCAGGTGATGTTCCGAGAACAGCGCTCCTTCCTCGATCTGTTTGCTGATACGGCGCCGGCCAATGCGTTTGACGAAGTGGCCGCCGAGATGCCCGCCACCCTGGTGCTGCCAGCTTCGGAAGAGGAGCTGTCGGCGCACGGCTCATATCTAGCAGGAATGTCCGGCGACGTGCCGATCTGGTACAGCTATATGGCGGCCGCGCCGACGGCTGCGGACGACCAGGACGACGAGGTGGGCGGAGATGGGGACCGCGAAAGCGCCATGGCCCCTTCCTGAACAACACGTCCGCACGCGTGCCGGCTGGCAATCAGCCGGGTTATTTGACAGACCCGAAGCGGGCTTGATTTAATGCCGGTATGGGCCGAGAGCGGTCGGACGCAATACAACGAGGTCGCAAATGAGTTTCTGGGATACGCAACGACAGATGGATACGGCCGGTCTGGTGGACAACATGGTTCAAATTGGCTCGCACCTGCGCGACCGCCACGAGAATGCCAAGGCCGAAAAGCAGTATCGAGAAGGCTACGCGAAGGCGCTGGAAGAAGCCAAACGCACCGGCAATATGCCTGAGCAGTACCAGCAGACCGTAGCGATCGATCACATGGGCCGCCAAATCGGGGTGAAGGTCGTGGCCTTGCGCGAACTCGGCAAACTGAATCCGCAGCACCCTTTGGTTACGTCGGCTGTAGTCCGTCAAAACGTCGCAACGCAGACGGTAAAAAACTACAGCCAGGCCGGACGGCCGCTAAACCCGGATTACAACGAGTTTGCCCCGGACGATGGACAAGCGCAGCGGATCTACGAATTTACACTCAAGCCTTAAAAAAGCACCTCAGACTGGCGAGCCGTTCTATTAATTTGTTGAAAACGTGGGTCGCGTAGCCGTAAGCGGTAAATCAGCGGCGTTATTGACGTGACTTGCGTGCGTCGTGCAGATAGAGATCAGAGCGCAGCGGATTGGCGGCAAACAGCGTCTTCCAAACGCGTGGCGTTAGTTGCTCCACCTGGGCTGCGGGGTGGAGATCGATGCGCTGTAAAACGTCGACCAGATAGTCGTAGGGATCGACATTATGCAAGCGGCAGGTCACCAGGAAGCTCTGGACGATGCGCACATGCTTGGCCCCCAGTTCTGTCCAGCAGAAATTCCAATTTTTCCGGCCCATTGGGATGACGCGCAGGGTCCGTTCAAAAACGAGAGTGAAGAGCGGCAGTTTGTCGCGCTGATGTGATTGCGGCCGACGAATGCCGGCCACAAGTGAAGCGTTTCGGCTTCGAATATCTAAGTGCTGGCGTGGCCAACCACCCGGATGGCCAGCAGCGAGTGGACAACCCAATTGGCCAAGCCGCGACCATACAGGGACGGCGTGGCCAAGCCATGGGCCAGCTCGTTGCGGAGATTGTGGCCCTTGGGGGCGGTGTAGAGCGACCGAAGGTGCAGCCGCAGGGTTGGGTCCATGGACTTGACCAAGGCCTCGTGGACCAAGATCGTCCCCATTCCCATGGATTGGAAGCCGCCATCCCTGTCGTCGCGCTTCATCGGCGACGCGCCGGCGGCGATCAGCACCTCGCGAATGGCCGCCTCGACTTGGGGCACCAAAACGTGGATGGCCTTCATGTCGTCCCCCGCGAACCACGCCTCGACGCCCGCCTCCAAGAATCCACGGAGCCGGGGCAGGAAAAGTGGCGACTGTCCGAGGAAGTCGACGATGGCGGGCGCGTCGAGGCCCCACCTGGCCACGGCCGCCCTCAACGCGCCATCCAGCTCCGACGACCGCTTGTCCATATACAAAGCCGCGAAGTAGACCATCCGCCCAGCCGTGTCTTTGCCGACGGGCCCGATCGTGGCCGTCGTGAACCCATCATGGTCGACCTTCGCAATGTCGAACAGGTCGGCCAAGCCCGGATTCTCGCCCGATGCGATCTCGGACGCCCGAAGGTGGCCTTCCGGCGCCATCAGGTGCCGGGCAATCTGTTCGAGGGAGTCGGCGCCGGACTTCTCCGTCAGCCTCGCAATGATGGAGGCGTCGCCGTCGATGTCGACATGCGCCGGCGTCGGCGCCGGCCCCTCCGACGGATTCGCGGCCCGATCCGCAGCCTGATCGGAGGCCGAGGCCGAGGCCGATGCTGGCCGGGCCGACGCCGGAAGCGTTCGCTTGGCGGCCTCTCGAGCCCTGGCCAATATCATCAAGTCCACCCTCGTGGCGTCGTCGTCGAGCCCCGCCAACCGATACCTCTGGCTCATCGATTGAAGCCAAGCCCCCGCGAGCATGGCGTCGGCCTTGGCTGCCATGACCTCGAACGCCGCTCCGGCCTTGCGCAGCGCCGCCAAGCCGAGCTCCCTCCCTTTGGCGCCGTGGCGCCGGATCAGCCCCTCGGCGGCGTCGAGGGCCATGTGAGGGTCGAATCGCTCGGGGTCGTCGATGTTCGAATAGGCCTCCAGCGCCTCGTCGATCCAAGCAATCAATTCCGCGTCCTCCTCGGGCGTGATCCCAAGCCTGGGCTGGCGGGCCATGAGATTGTCGATGTCCCACCAACGGCCGGCGCCATCGGCCCTTTGGGCGCGGCCGCGGGCGAAGATGGCCACCTTGGCCGCGGCCGCCAGTTCGTTGTCATTGACCAGCAAGGCTAGGAAGGCCGCACGCTCCAAGTGGATCCACGCGTGGCTCCCGCCCATTTCGAGCCCAAGGGCCACGATGTCCAAATAGGCTTGGGCTGCCCGTTGGGCCAAGTCGCGGCGGAGCTGGATGCGATCGTCCGGGTGCTCCTTGTTCCACAGGATCGACATCTCGCGGGACAAGTCGGCATAACGCGCGAGAAGAACGGGATGGGGCGTGGCCTCGGATCGCGCCGCCCAATATTCGATCATGTCCCGGTCGATCCCCTTGACGTCTGGGCCGTGGAGGTCCGAGCCATCTTCCATCCGCATGGTACCGACCGGGCCGAACCAGATGCCCCACGGGCCGCGATCGGCCGCGGTGGTGAGGACGAAGCGGTGCGCCTGGATCTCGGCAAAGCAGCCGCGGCGCTCGTCAACCGTCAGCGCGGCCGGGTCGGGGACGAGGGCGTCGAGGGTGGCGCAATAGGCGTGGATGTCGAGCTGGGCCATGGCCGCCTCGGTGGAGGCGACGTAGGCGGCGATGGCCGCCGGGATGGCGATGGGCATGGGGGCTTTCTATCCGCGCTCGGAGCGGATGGCTTTGTTTCCGAACCCGATGCGGCGGGCGCCCCGGGACTTTCCGACTTGGACGACGGCCGCCATGGGCATCTGGGTGGTCTGGCCGCTCGCGTAGGCTTGGGCCGAGCGGCCAAGGCCCGCCTTGACCCCAAGCTTGGCCAAGGCCTGCAGTCCGACCTCCACCAGCGAGAGGGCTGGCACAGTCTTGCCGGTCAGGGACGACTTGCGGGCTTTCAGGTAGATGCCGAAGCCAGCGCGCACCAATGCTCCATCGTCGAGCGCAGCCCGCAGGGCGCGGCGAACCTGGGACGGGCTGCCGAAGCAGACGAAGTCCGCGCGCACGAAGACGCTGGCCTTGGATTTGGCCAGGCTCTTCTCGATCCGCTGTTGGACGGTGGCGGGCATTGTGTCGTATTTCGCACGCTACATGAAAAGCGTATTGTTGGCCCAATAGCCTTGCGTGTCAAAACAAAGAGACTCCGCAGGTTCGTTAAGAACACGCGGCCAGTCAAATTTCAACAGATTTATAGAACGGCTCGCCAGACTGGGTGCTTTTTTTATTAGACCAGCCTGACAGCGAATCACGTCGCGCTACCGCCTGCGTTTCCAAGACCTTTTCCGTTCACAGCATCGACCAGCCCCTTCGCCGCACCGGAATTCCGGCGCGGGTCCATCGCCGATGCAACCGCACCGCTGCCGCCGCGTGCTGCATTGACGAACACACCTGCCACACGGCTCTCGACCTCGTGACCGATCGCAGCATTCTGGTTTTGGCCGATCCAGCCAATCATCCGGTCCGCCAGGTGCAGCATCATGGTGAACGTCGAATTCACCAAGGTCATGCCCATCACGGTGAATATGACCATGTAGGCCAGGATTGACAGCAGGCCAGTAAGACTGTTTCCCTGGGCTGTACCCACAGCGGCGCCGAAATATTTGAACAGAAAGGTCCCCATCACGGTGACGGCTGCGGACGCGATGAAGAATGCGAATGTCATGATGATAGGGCGAGCGAAGTTGTTGAGCATGTATGTGTAGCCGTAGCTGGTACGCTGCCCCATGCCCTCGCCATCCGAGTCGAAGTGGGCCATTGCCCAGAGCGACGAACCAATCAACGACTCAATTACCGAGGTGAACCACTGGATTAAGGCGGCAAACCATTGAATGAAAGGCACCATCGGGATGTAGAACGCCATCACGGCCGCGGTAACGAACAGCAGGCCGACCACCGGCAGCAGCAAGGCGCCTGCATCCTTTGCTATGGACATCAGGGTATTAGCGATTCCGCCCACCACAGGAATCTTGCCGATCAGACCGCTGCCGAGCTTGCTGCTCGCCGCATCCATGACCGCGCCGCCAATCGTGCTGTCAGCGGCAGCACTAAACGCCTTGTACGCAAAATAGATGGCCTGTGCCGCAGCTAGGCCGTTGTCGCCGATGTTTTTGAAAGCGATGATTGGATTAATCGTGTTCCCGGCACCGGTCGAGCTCGCGCCCATAGTGGCATTGAGCGCGCCACCCAGAATCCACTGACCGATCGAGGTGTTCCCAGTAGAGGTCGCAAGTGCGCCTTGTTTTTGCGCAGCGGCGACGCCTACTGCAGCTTCCAGGCCGGCCAGCAGGTCAGCCGTCGTCGAGGGTATCCCGATTCCATCGTCCAGCGACTGGAGAGTGACAACCGGATCGAGCATCTCATTCATTGCCTCGCCCACCTCGGCATATACGCTGTACCAGATTCCCAGCGTTGCCCAGCCACCATCCTTCATACGCTGCGTCAGCTGGTCGGAAATCGCGCCAGAGTTGCTTGCGCTGTTCACTTCGGCGGCCAGTGAGCTGAGCTTGTTCTGGAACGTGTTGGTATAGAGCCCGAAATAGCCGTCAGCGATAGCTTTCACGGACGCATCAAATTGGGCTGGCGAGCTGTTTGGTGAAACGCCCTGGATAATGGCTTGGGCTATCGAATACGTGGTGTTCAGGGTGGTAGCGTGCGCTTCCATTGCATGCGTGCGAATACCCGTGTAGTTGACGTCTGCAATCCTGAATCCGAACGTGCTACCCATGCCACTGTTCGAGCGTGGAGAGAACTTGAGCTTGATCTCGCCACAAGCGGCTTTACCATACTGACCGCTCGCCTGACGACCGGCGAACTGCATTACGATCGAAGTGCCGCCCTCGGCCGACGCGTTAAACGTCACCGGAAAGTCCGTTGGCGTCGCTTGGCTGTTTGCCTGCATCGCCGACGCCATGTCGTACGACGCGCGCTGGCACGCCGCAGCCTTGGCCATGTAGAGCTCTATATTCTGGATCTGGGCGGCCTGCTTCACGTTGCCCATCGGGTTCACCGTGGTCTGAAAAGCTGCCGTGCTATCGACAGCAACGTTCGTTACTCGGTTGGCGCCAGCAATACCCAGCAGGCAGGAAATTACCATCAAGGCCTGACAAAAGGCCCAGCCCCCGAAAACGGGCATCAAACTAGCGGTGCCGAAGGAAATGCGGACGGGCACCCACACGGTCGACATACGTTTACCCAACACCACTCCTTCGTGCATGGTCTGGGCCAGGCCGGCGATCATGTTATAACCGGTCCAGATACAGGCGGCCGAGAAAATGAACATGTTGAATTCTTTGAACATCGAAGCCATAAGCGAGCCGGTCGATCCGTCCTGCGTCCGGAATGGATCGAGCGCAAAGTCGCCGAGGACTGCCCGGAGCATACCGAACGACTCGTCCGTGTTGCGATTGATGGTCGTCAGAAGGCCTGCGATCTTATCCAGGAGGCCGCTATCAGCATATGCCACCTCCGGCATGAGAAGGCACGCCAGCGCCGCCAGGCTGGCGGCTTGGTAGAGGGGATTCTTGGGCTTTAGCATAAACCGTCCTGTCATTATTTGTTACGTTTCTAAAACAAAAAACAAATATTCCGAAATATCCCCCGACGTCTCGGAATTGCCTTGTTTACTCATATTTCGCTGACAATCAAACTATCGGGGCGCGCATCGGTGTTGCTTCCTCGCCCCTACGAAACGGGGCCGGCGCCGGTACGTCCTCCAACCTCGCTCCGGTTTGCGCCAGCTCAGCTCGAACCTGCTCATACGCGGCCTTCATTTCGGCAGCAATAAGATCGACATTGGCGCCAATCTCAGTTGCACGCAATGAAGCCTCGGCCAGCTTATTGCTGAGCGCTGGATAGCGGTGTGCAAGCAATGTGGCCATGGTGCCGATGTTGTGGCTCATCGCCCCAACGTTATCGGCGACCAAAGCAGTGCTCTCGCGCAGATCAGTCGACTCGAGCACCCGCAGGCATGACTCAAGGGCACGCCCGACTTCCGCAGCTAGAGCGATGCGCTGACTTTCCATTTCCAGTGGCAGCCGGTGCTCCGCGACAGCGAGCATGCGCTGCTGCATTTGCTGACGCGCACTGCTCATGCGGGCGGTCCGCAGCGCCAGCAGGCGATAGGAGGCGGGCTCGGCCTCCTCAGCACGCACACGATTCACGGTCGGGGTGATCATTTCCCGACACACGCTGCGCGCATCGTCGCGCAGTTGCTCTCTAAGCAAATCCTGCAGGGCGCCCAGATCCAGGACATATTCTTCGACAGCGGTCTTCATCAGCGCACTCCTGGTGCTGTTGGCTGATCGGCCGGCGACTGGAGCGTATCCAACTCGTGCAGCCGATCGGAAATCGATTGGAGGACTCTCGTGCGCATGGATGCGTGCGGCCCATCATGGCGCGGTACCTCGGCCAAAAGGTCTTTTGCTTTTTCCGCCGCAGCGATCAGAAGCATCGCCTTCGCGCCGGCTGGCGTCGCTGCCGCCACCTGGGCGACTGGCGCCAGCACGCCGGCGGTCTTCTGCAGGAAGGCTGTTTCGTTGAACGTCCCGTTCACCAGGAATTCACTGGCCACCTTGGCGCCATCCTGGGCCAGCTTGGCACCGGCAATCATCGCATGTCCCGTGCGCCCTCCATCCTTCAGCAGCGCCAAGAATGCACCGTTCGAGCTCTGCAGGCCTGCGGTCAACACAGCGCGCAGGCGCACGGGATCAAGCGACGCGATTGATCGGCCAGGCGCGATAACGTCAGCAGCGCGGGCCAGGTTCTGAAAAACGGTCACATCGAACTCGCCGCCGGTGGATGCACGGTCGACCCGATCCCCATAACCGGCGCCCACCACCACCGCCGCCAGCGCAACCAGTTCGCTTGTGCGATCGGGCTCGACCTGCGCGACCTGTTCAAGCACCTGGGCGCTACGGCCGACTTCCGCCGGCTTAGCTGCTTCGGCCAGCTCGTCGATCGCGCGCGGGCGCGACTTCGCGGGGGCTTCGCCCAGCAGCCGCCTGTAGACGTCGCGAACCACGCTGACTGGGGTGCGAACAGCAGGAGCCGCGGGTGCCGGCTCGCGCCGCGTTCGCGAATCCACGCTTGCAGAGCGCGCCGTCCCAATGGCCTCGACAGCGCGCTCTGCCCAACGGGCCAGTGGGTTGGCCGGAGACAGAAGAATTGATGCTGCCGGTGACGCGCCGACGCGATGCGCTGTCGCGACCAGTGGCATCCCGCTGTGGTGTGAAGCCATCAGCATTGCGGCCAGCCGCGGCGCTGACTTGACCGCCAGGCGACCAAGGAGATTCGGATCGGCAGAAAGTGGTACAGGCATAAAGGCTCCAGAAAACTATTTTTAATTGCTGACCAGCATTCGTTTTAACCGAGCAAGCCAAGCGTGGTTGCATAAAGTCGTTTTATATACATAAAACAGAACAACTTTGGTCAAAAAAAAGAGCGCGAAATAATCCTCTGCGCGCCAGGCGCCAAATTGTCGACGTGCCATCCTTGCACCAGGTCAAATCCCACGCCCTTTGCAAACGCGAGGAGCTCTGCGGTCTCGACGCCTTCCGCGACAGTCTGGATTCCAGCCGCCTGCCAGCTCGCGACCGAAGCTGCCAGCATTTTCGCAGCATTGGATCTGCCGGCCGCGCTAATTAGCAACCCGCGGTCGACCTTGATAACAGCTACTTTGTCGAGCGCGTAAAGCCGGCGACTTCCGTCTAAGCCAGCACCGAAATCGTCAATCGCAAAATGCATCCCATAGCCAATCAGGCGATTGACCTTATTGCAGACCTCCTCGAAAAGCCCGCTCTCCGCTACAGCTTCGCTCAACTCGAACCGGAGCTCGTTCTTTTCGGCAGCCGTCACGAAGACTGCCTCTGGAATGGCCATAAACGACTCGTGCGAAAGGTTGATAAAACAAGGTTTGCCCAACCCCAGGGCAACTCCGCCAAGGTACTTCAGCACGCCCTGGTCGACCTTCACCCACGCTGTCGGAGACGTTGGCCGCACCTTGCCGCGGTAAAGGAATTCGTAGCCGTAAACAGAAAGGTCAGCCGTATTTGCGATCGTCTGCAACGCGAACCGAACGCCAAATCGATCACCGGCGTATTCGCTATTGGCTAGTGCCTGGTCCCCAGTACCAATGAATACCATTGAATTCACCCTCTTCGTTAAAGGCCGAAGCCGGAACGCTAGCCCCTTTCCGTTTGAGGCTGGATTATGCAAAACTGAGATCGACTTTCACATCTGGTTTATAGCGAACATCAGCCTTCACGCCTTTCGCCTCTGCTTTAGGTGCGACGCCAACAAGGCAAATATCAGAACCCGCAGACATTGTCGTCATGCGCATAGGCATTAACATGCATTTCAATAACGGCAGGCGTTTGAATATCTGAGCGGCCACTTCAGGAAACTCCAGCATATAGGAACTCGGCTGAGACCAATTGACGTTGGCCGCTTTTAGCTTTCGCAGCCCAAACAAGTCTCGAGCTTCTTCCTGCCACATAAGACCTAAGTCGTGCGCGGTTTCTGTCGACAAACGGCGCGATACGATAAAAGGAGTCTTATCGAGCAGGTGGGGCGGCAGCTGTCCATAGAGCAGGCTCTGCGATTCAGCCGACTCTGGCGCGCGATACGTCAGGTCGATTAAATAGAACGTCAGCTCTCGTTTTGTAAGCTTTCCCTTTTTGTCGGCCGCGTCATAGGCTGCAGACAAAAAGGGCTGCTTGGACGTTGTACTACCGTGGAAGCCATACAGAAGGTCCGTATGGGTCCCAGCCAAATGCATCCATTCCGCCGTGGGCGCAAGGACCGTAGATTCGTTCGGGGCAACAACTGGCGTCGTCAGGCACAAGGACTTAGTCAATTGTGACTCCGTTGTCTCGAAGAGACTCGAGGATTTCTTCCATATCGAATTGCCTCCCCCGAGCCATAGCCTGCGCGGCCCGCCAAAAGTCGGCGCGCGCAGTCTCTGGATTCATCGAAAACACTTTGGCTGAAAGCCGGCGTGTAGGGGTCGCCACTGCTTGCTCCGAATTCTCGGCAGCCCTCAGCCAGCGATAACCGGAACCACGGTTTTTTCCTAACAATTTAGCGAGAAGAGAAGCACATTTCTTCCGCCTCTCGGCCGCATAAGACGCCTCAAAAACTGACAGACCGAAAAGGAAATCAACCAAGTCCTGCATATTCGGTGGACGAAATTGGGTAGGGAAATATGGCTCGAGCATGTAAAGTCGGACCAAAAGATCACGCGATTCGTCGACGGAGCTTTCTTGATTCTCTCTCAAAAACGTGAGCAGTGCTTGGTATGAGGTGAAGCCGAGTGCAAACGAAGCATCCCAATTTGTTAGGTGCTCCCTCATTTGCCAAGTTGCTACATCGTACCCCGTAAGCGCGCGCGGCTCGAAGGCTGGATGCTTCGCTCCAGCTCGTGGTACACCTGGCTCTAATTTTCCTTCTGCTCGGGCCATTCCATTCCTATTGATTTTCGGCAAGTCCGGTTATTGTAACTAAACCAACGTGCCATTTTTCAACCGCCGACGAGATTCTCGCCGTCGTCTTCCATAAATACGTCATCGACAAGATTCACCTCGTCGATTTCAGTTGGGTTGCGTTGTATCGTAGCAACGCCACCAAACATTCCACCAGCTCGTATAGGCTGCACGGCAATAACAGCAGCCTTAGCCACCTTAACCGATTCAGCGACCTTCGGGACTGGTGCCAAAGCTGGGGGCGGGGCTAAAACGGCCGAAATCGGGACTGCAGCAGCCTCCCCCTTCCCAGATTGCACCAGACCTTCGAACTTCACCGCACCGTTCTCGTTCGGGACGGTGGCCGCCGCTGCAACGCCATCGACAGCTGCAACGCCATCGACAGCTGCAGGCGCCGGCGCCGGCGCTTCCGCCGCACCTTTCGTCTGCATCGACTCGGCGACGCTTTCGATTGCTCGATTCACGCCCTCACGCACAGCCGGCAGAGTTTCAGGCAATACCTTCGATGCCCCATGTGCGGCATGCCGCACGCGAAGCTTAGCCGCAGTCTGGTCGGCCGCCTGCAGAGCGCTGGCCAGCAGATCCTTACCGCGACCGACCATCTCGTCGCCAGCTTTTGCATCACCCAGCATCGGCGCAAGGGTGACGGCTATCTGACGCATTTGTAGCGCGTAGTTCGCCTCGATCTTGTCACGCACGCCCAGACGAGCCAGGAGACGCTGCTCGGCCGAGCCATCGCCAAATTGAGCTGCAGCATCAGGCGAATGCGCCGCCGATCTGATCATTCCCTCGATGGTCCCGGCGCTCAGCCCAACATATTTCGGATCCGCCAACACAACTTTCAGGGCGCAATCCACTTCGCGAGAAACCAACCGATGCGCATAACGCGAGCACTCGGCAGTCTCAGCCAATGCAACCAGGTGCGTCGCCACCTGCGCTTCCTGCGCATCCGACGGCAGATGCGTTTTCAAAATCTGGTCAATATGACGCATCAGAATCGGTAATACCATGTCGAGATCGTCCGGCCTGCCGGTCACCTCAATGTCGAGCTCCCCATCCGGGTTATTCGCTACTTGCTTCACCAGACCACTAATATCCTGCCCGCCCGACTGTCCGGCCGAAAGGCCATCGGTCAGCGAGATTTCGCTTGGGGAAGAGTTCGCGAAGGCGGCCGCTCGATCGGCCACTGGAGCGGACGCAGCCGCAGCATTATCTGCAACAGCGATTCGCGGCTTGAATAATACCCGACCCAGCATCCGAAATGGTATTAAAAGCCAGTCGAGCATGCGGCGAACAGCTTTTAGCAAGCTGACCAAGCCTTCTCGACCGCTGGTTTCTTGCTGCTCACGCAACTGTTGAGCACTCAGGAGTTGAGCGGTGCGGGTTTGGGTTGCAGTAGACATTGCGCTCTCCATTAGTTGTTGTCGACCAAGTTGGCCAATTCAGAAAATAGGATCTCGATGTCAGCTGATGACGTTTGTGTCTTATTGCCATCTAAAAGTGATAAACCTTTTGCAACGGCCTTCTCCGTTCGCTGGGCTGCGTCTGCAGCCTGCTCCGGAGTCGAGCCGAGGGACACCTCAAGACCAACCAATTCATCCTTGGTCGCATCTTTAAGGCCGATAACTTCGGGGCCCATACGTTCAATTAGATCTGCGTCAACCTTCGTTCGAGACAGTGCTTCCAGCCCCGCGCGCATTAGCTCGGAGCCCTGAGTCGAAAGTGTAGAACCATCAGCAGCCCTAGAAGAAGGCGTGGTTGCAATCAGTGGTGATTCCTGCTCACCCGAAGCCTCGTCGAGGCCGGCGCCTTCGGGCCCAAGATCCATAACGAGGTGCGCATCATCATCGAAATCGCTCAAACCTGCGTCAAGCGACACATCGCTTTGCTCAAGATCTGGGTCAATGCCCCCCTGCGCCAGCGGAACCGCTGGCGCCATTTCGTCGCCGGACGCGATGTCCATCTCGTCGCCAAACACTTCTTCTTTGGGGCGCCGGATGATCGGTGGCGAAACGCGCATGACCTCGTCGAACGGATCGAAGCCAATCAAGGCCTCCTCACAGCTTGCGTCGTCCAGACCTGCAGCCGTTGCAGCTGGCTCCGCTGCCAATTCATCGGACAGTTCAGCAGCCAGCCCTGCCACATCAAAGTCGTCGCCCGCGATCGAACTGACCGCATCGAGCTCGGCCGCGACCTCGGCTGCCGGATTTCTGGCGCCGCCGCCGAACATTCCTGCAGAGCCTTCTGAGGCATCAACCGTCGCCGCACCGACCACTGTTGCAACCGCCGGCGCCAAGTTCGCCGCTGGCCGATTCCCGCCACCGCCGCCCAACAGCGATGCTCCAGCACGCGCATTGTGCAACGCCTGAACGCCGGCCTGGTAGAGCACAATTCCACGCTCGATCGCTGGGGTGTGCGGATTCATCGTCGAAGCAGCGCGCACGATGCTCTGAATAATGTCGCTCGTCACCTGTTCAGGATAGGTGGGCGCGGCGCCGGCCTCAAGCAGACCGCGGATTTTCTCCATCACCCACTTATCCGCGTTAGGCGCCAGCTCGACAGTACTGGTCAGCATCGTCGTTTCGCCCAGGTCGTGAATCTGCAGGAAGCGGTTGATCCGCGGGTAGCGAACGCGCGGCACCTCTGGCGACGGGTAGAACGTGCGCATCACATGCGCCCGCTCGCGATACGCGAAGGTTGCGAAGCCCGAGGCGAGTTCCTCCAGCGTCTTCCTGCTGATGCGCGGCCGTTTCTCGATCTTGTAGTTAACGTCGCGACGGATATTACCGAATAGCGACTCAAGGTTTTGCTCAAAGCCGGCGATGACGGCTACGTCGGCCTCGCCCAAGGTCTTTTGCGCCAGTTCGTGGGTCTTGTCCGAGCCGACGATCTTCATAAAGAATTTGGTCGCCTGATTCGCCATCATGGCGCCGGCTTCCGCAGCGCGATCGCCTTCGGTGAGCTTTTCCAAATCCTGAGCAAGAGCACAGAGGAAAAAATTCAGGCTTCGTGCCTGGGCCGCCGTCAGCGCGATACCCTCGGCAAACTGGTACGCGAATTCGTCGAGGAAGAGAGCAAACGGTGTGGCCGAGGCGGTGATCTTGGCGTCCACGTTCTGGTGCACGTCCCCCTCGATCGAAGAGCCCAAGGCGCGCGCCATCATTACACGCAGCAACGCCAGGTTCAGCTTACCCAGGCTCTCCTGCTCCTGCGCCCCTTTTTCGAGCGATGGAATGAGCGAAATGCAGACGCGGTTGTTCACCACCACGTCTTGCATGTCCACCTCTGGATGCTTACGCTTGAAGATGTGCCCGTAAGTGTCGATCAGCAGAGACAGCGCTGGGTACACCTGGTCGGCACGATAGCCATGCTGGTTGGAAGTTTCGTTGGTCTGGTTCGTGGGCGGCTTCTTCGCCGGCGCCGGCGCACGGCCGAACGCCTGGTTCAGCGCAGCCGCTTCGTCCTCGGCCTCCTCCTTCAGACATCCGTGCTTACGCAGCATGTTCTGGAGCTGGAAGCCTGGAAGGCCGACCTCGAGGTACGACTTCACGCCGAGATAGGGAGTTGGCCACGGACCGCCGTTCGCGAGCTTCCAGCCCTCAACGTAGAGCTCCTCGATCTTGTCCAACGCCAGGTATTCACGCATCGTCTCGATCGACAGGGTCAGCTCGCCCAGGTCGCGCTTATGCGTCAGCGCGCGGCAGATGCCTCGGAAGAGGTTCAAACCCCGGTCCTGCCACGTCTTCGAGTCTCCGGACGCCTTGACCATGATGTTGGACGTCATCTGCACCAGGGTATCGGCGTCCGCCGCCGTAGCCGGCTGCAGGCCGTTCGACAAGCGCTCGCGCATATTGGAGATCTGGGTTGGCGAGAGGCCACCCAAGAGATAATTCACGACCAGGTAATCGTAGTCTCGCGCAAACATGCGCACCTGCGAGTACATGTCGGTCGGCAGCTTGTTGTCGGCTTTGGCGTCAGCCACGAAAAATCCACTCGCCCAGCACAACACGCAGAACGTCATGCCCTTCAAGAATTCGGATTTTCCGGATCCGGTTGTCCCGAGCACCAGCATATGCCTGGTCAGGTCGTCCGCAGCCAGGAACACCTGCTTGCCGCGCTCGTAAGGGTCCTGAGCATCGATGACGCCAAAGTACATGATCCCGGTCGGCGCCATCGGCTTGTCGGTACCAGGGTGCAGCAGGCCCGGATCGCGCGCCTTGCACCAGGCCGGGTAGCGCATGGGCGCGTACTGCGATGTCTTTTGGTATTCGTCGACAAACCCCAAGAATGTAAAAAAGAGGATTGGCAACGCAAACGGGAAAACCAGGCAGACGAGACCCAAAACAGCCATCACCTTACTGAAATTCCTGGGGTAGACCAGCCAGTCCTTGAACCGCTGCGAGTTTGAGCGGACGTCGACGATGATCTGGAGAGCCTTTACCTCCTGACTGCCTTCGATGGTTGTATAGCGGCCGTGCTTCACTTCGACTCCTCCTGGCCCGCCTGACCAGCTGCCAGATCTACCTTGACACCGTCAGCGGCCTGACGGGCGCCGATGTATTGGCCCAGCGGCAGAATTACCGGCTCCAACACACTGCGCAAGAGCTTCATGTGATCCAGCCCATGCTGCTTGGCCGTGTCAGTCAGCAGGTCGTACACCCGAGCAGGGTGAGCGCTGATAAAACAGGTGTCGGGGGAGGTATGAGTCTCTAAGGCCAGATCAGTCGAGCCGGTCTGCATCCACTCCACGGCCATTCCCGCGAGATCGTCGACTAGAATCTCGTGACCGCGCTTCTGGCGCATGACGACTGCGGGCGCAAGGAGGGCCGACCAGACGGTCGCTACGCGACGCTGATTGTCGAGCTTGTCCATATGCGGCACGCCGACACAGAAGAGGCGGATCATCTCGCTGGCCAGACCGTCCGGGTCGAGCGTCGCGGCTGCCTTGGCAAACTGCACACCGACTTCACGAACGTTTCCGGAAATGTCGTCGGTACGCAGCGTGGTTTTCGCTTTCGGTCCGCGCTGCTTATCCATCAAGCCACACATCGCCTGATACCCCTCGACCACCGCTTGCTGATATGCCTTCTGCAGAACTAACCCTGCTTGTTGGCCTTCTGGTGCGGTTGCCAGCGGCAGGTAAGTCGGCCGCAGGGCACGCGCGGCACGCGCGGCGAACCAGCCAGACAATGCTTTAAAAACGGTATTTGCCATCATTTTGCGAGCCAGTTAGCTACAGCTTCCACGGAATGCTGATCTCCTTGGAATACCTCACCGTCCGGCTTCATCAGCGTAGGGGTGGACCGCAGACTTGCGCGAGCGAAAAGCGTCGAATTTTCGTCTGCAATCGCCGGCCCAGTCTGGCATTGCTGGGTAATGTCGATACCAGTCGGCTGTTCCGACAGTAGGACTTTCCAGCGTGACGCGCGCTCGGCCGCCGTGCCGGCGCATGCCGCGTACGAAACAAGCGGGCGTGAGCCGTGCTTGAACGAGACCGGGATAACGGTCACACCGAACGTTACCGGCAGCTTCGCGAGCACCTTCTGCTCGAAGTCACGGCAATGCGGGCAAAGCGGATCAGACCAGATCACAAGGGTCCTGCTGCCGGCGCCGGGCGCGCGCAGCGTAATGTACGATGCTTTCGACAGCGCCTCCTTAATCGGAAGCGGGCTGATTTGCGCATCCGCAGCGGCCTGGGCAATCGAGGCTGAAGACATGCCTGCGGCCTCCCCAGGCGTTAGCTGCTGCACCGACGGGGCTTGTGGCGCCGTCGCGCCCGCAATCGGCGCAGCAGCTCCTTGCGCAATGACCGTGGACTGCTTGGTACCAGACAGGCCACTGACGATCGCATATGCCACGAAGAGCCCAGCCAACGTGGCAGTTTTTCCGAGCAGATGAACCGAGAGCCCGCCTGGCTTGCGGTGCACGGCTGAGTCGAGCTCGGCGCGCACAGCTTCACGAAGCGATGCCGGCCACTCGGCGCCCAGGAGGATGTTGCGCTCAACATTGCCGCCGACGCAGGTGATCGTGCAGGAAAGCCCCGTCGCGTCGCTCATCAGGCTGACCTCGCGCACGGAGTCTCCACCAATGCGCACCAACTTCGTCTCGATGATACGCCCGAACAGGGCCATCGGAAGCCACCGCCGCTCGACGTGCCGTAGGGAGAGCGCCACCATGCCGTCGGCATACGACACTGAGGCAGCGAACTTACCACGGCCGTCAAGATGCACCGGTCTGGAAGCGAGCAAGGGAATATTCGAGACTTCTACAGGTTTGCCGGCGGTCTCGGTCATTGCTGCTCCTCTTGTGTCGGGAAGGCGGCTTTCGAGCCGGCCATCAGTTTGGTCATCTGTGAATCTTCGAACTCTCGACGTGCGATCGCCTCGCTTGCGTCGAACTCGGATTCGGCGCCAGGCGCAGGCGCATGGCGGCCGACGCCCAGCAGATCGACCACATGCTCGCGGAAGAGATCAGTGTCGAGTCGGGACTGATCGGGCGTCATACGACCCCAGAGCGTTTCTGGGGTCTCCCCAGCGTTCGCCGTACGCCAGAAGTTGTATTCGTCCTCGAGGCTCTTTAGCGAGGCAACCACAACAGGCAGGATCGAGATCCGATTCAGGCGCTGGCACTTTTGCTCATGCTCCCAATGCTCGTGAGCCCCTGCGCACTCGGCGAACGCTGTACGTTGCCGGCCTACGCTGTTGAGAGCGGCGTACAGGCCGTTTGCGTTAGGACGAAGCCAGCCGACGAATTCCGCAGTCGTCACCTTGCCGGCGCGCTTGCACAGCTTGTAGACCTGCATTAGGTATGTCACAGAGAAGTGATGCGATCGCCAGAGATTATTCAGCAGCGGGTGCGCACGGTACTTCTTGTATTGCTCGTTGGCCAGTCGAAGATCAGGCGTCTGGGTGGCATTCACGGCCGAGTAGTTCAGCTTATCGAGCAGGTCACGGAACTCGCCGAGCCCCTCCTTCCCATGCACGGCAGCAGGAGCAAGCATTGCAAAGACAGCCTTCTCCCAGTCGTTCAACCGGTCAGAGAAGACGGTGTCGGATTTATCGATACCAGGACGATAAACACGTGTTCCTAGCTGCGACAACAGGTAACGCTCGGCTTTTTCATGGTCAAGGTCACCGTTTTCCTTGGCCAGCCCAAACTTTTCGACGACTTCATGCGGATGCCAAGGCTCGTGGAAGCGCGGGTCTTCATTCTTATGGATGGTCTTCGCGATGGGAACAATAGGCGCGATCGGCGAATGAATCGAGGCCTGGTAGCGCATCAGCGCGTCAACGCTCAGACGCCCTCTCAAACCACCCTTATCTTTACCAATCGGATGCTTGGACACCGTCCATGCAAGCCGGAATGCTATGCATGCCAGAAGCGCTGACGGAACTCGCCATGCGTTGCTGGTCCACTCGAAGAACTTCTCAGGTGAAGGTGGCTGCACGATGTCATGGATGATCTGCACACGGTATGCATGCACCGCATCGATCAGATTGAAGGGCAAGAGCATGTAATAGGCCATCTTGCCGGAGCCGTAGAATAGTCCCTTTCCCATCACCAGCCACAGGACGATGAAGAACCCCAGGACCATCAGCGGGATCACATAAATCCCTGAGACATCGGCATTAGGCGTTTGTGCATTTCTTGCCATCAGAACTTACCTTTCGTGATCATCTGCTTGTAAGCGCCATACACGAGGTTGACGTATTTATTGTGGTGCTTCGGCGTGCGCGAATGGTAGTTTCCGAGACCTTTCCAAAGATCGCCGTCAGCCGCATTGATTTCGGTGCGCAGGGCAAAGCCAAGTGCGCGTACAGACTGGCACATATCGTGGATCAGGGCTTCGCGAGGAATTTTGTAACGCACAATCAGGAGCTTTCCCCAGCTCTCTGAATTGAACTGCGAAGGCCCTAAGTCGGAAGTCCCGTTCGTATTCTGGGCGACGATGCCAGTCCGGCCGTTGCTCTCGACCTTCAGAACGGCCAGCATCAGCAGCGGGTTGATCTCATAGATGGCGCTGCTGTCTCGAACACAGTGCGCCGGGATGCGGTCCGGGAGCGATACTTCAAATCGACGGTCTGTAAGCCGCGCCTCCGCCGAAGCGGGCACTGCGGCGGCCTGCAGGCGACTCGTTTCATATCCTCCAGCACCCACAGTCGCAGGAGCGACAAGTGCTGGCCGCGGCTGGGGTGGCGGCATGTTTTCGATCGTTACCATCGGTCAGTCCAGGAACCAGAAAGCACGCCGCCAAATCCAAAACTTAGGCCGCGTGACGAGTTGAGGGAGGCTCCAGAGGGCTCGCTCCTGGAGCTGGGTGTAGAGGCACGTGGTCTTGATGCACGCTGCGGTTAAGTAAAGCGCTGCAGCGCTACCATAGATAAATGGACGCAAGCCGAACTTGGCGGTGAGCCCGATGGTGATGATCACGGTGAAGATGAGTAGACAGAAGCGAATGGCGTGAGCGCGCGTCAGCGCCCGAGCCTTTTCAACCAGACCTGCCTCGTCCCACCCCAACTGCTGAGCCATGTACTCGAAGCGCTCGTGCTCTTCAAGTTCCAGGACGATCTCCCGACCGACCTGCTCCAACTCGTAGCGTTTGAGCTGTAGTTCGGTCATCTCTTCGGGGCGTACGGTCTTGCCGCGCCGAGCCATCTGCGCAATGCGCCTGACAGAGTCCTTGGTGCTGACAAGATTGCGCCATGCCTGGACCGGGAATAGTGCCCAGAGAATTCCCTTGCCAACCTTACGGGCGGTGTTACGAATGTTCATTCCAGCCCTCCTCCGTATTGCTGCTGGTACTGCTGGACGTCCTTCGCGATCCTTCGAATCTTTTCCGGCGCCAGGAGATTGGACAGCCCGACCGCCCGAAGAACCCGGGCCAGCATCGCTTTAGTGCATGGCATGTGCGACAAGAGTTCGATGTCCTTTTGGACAATGGTCTTGATGATGGAACGTACTTCTTGGGCATGCAAATTGTCGATCAAACAGGCATCGATAACGCCCACCGCCAGCGTCAGCCGGTCATTGACCTCGGCAGCACTGATCTGCTGAATGAGCCCATCGCACAGATTGAGAATGTTCTGCACCTCCTCATCCGTGCCGCGGTAAGGCACCTGGTAGATCACCTCGAACTGCCGGGAAGCCAGCAATGCAACGACGTGGGCGCTCGTCATCGTATTGATCACGTTCATGACTGGGTCGGGCCGCCCTACTACTGATGCGGATGTCGGCGGAGGAATTTGTGTCATTGAGGCTGCTGTCGAAGGTTACAGAGAGGCTTACGATATTTTCCAGGAACAACATTTGTGCTACATTGTAGCGATAATACGTGACAACATACAAGAATTGCTTGATCACAATGAACGGTTTCTCCCCTCTCTCATGACCGCACCGCAGACTCCACCACCGCCATACACCGGCCACCTCCCCGAGCGACTCGTCCCCTCGCTGACTAATGTTGACTGGGAAGATTTCGGCGAGGCCTGCATCTCGCAGATACCAATCCCTTGTGCTGGAATGCGTCGCAAACGCTTCAAAACAACAGCCCTCACCCTGCGGATGACCAGGCGGATGCGGCGACGATCGGCGGCGACGGTGTCGCACTTCGAGCCGGCCCCGAAATCACCACGTAGCAGACTGCTTTCATCTGCCTCGCGGTGGGGAGGGAGTGACAGCGTACGGTCGCACACCGATCACATGCTGACCAATGAATTCATCAAGCCTGCCATGAGCGAACAGGCTATGACCGACACGGAAAGCGTCGAGCCAGAATCCGAGATGCAGCCGGAGGACAAACGATTTCGAAGCATGTGGCGCCAGCTATTTGGCGACGCTACAGTCCAGGTCTATTTCGCAGACAGTGAGCTGAACGCGCGGGTCTATACGCTCGATGGCGAATCCGGCTACAAAGTTCAGCATAAAAAGGTGGGTGGCACGAATCCGGTCGACGAACCCGAGGACCTGGCGAGCCAGCGCCTGGCATTCCCGAAAAAAGCACGGCGTGGCGAGAAACATGGGCGCGCCCAGCTCGGGGAAAATGTCGTGCGCGCGATCCGCGCTTGGGCCACCGACCTCGCACTGAAGAATCAAACGCCTTCCTGGACAGCAAAAGCCAAAGAGCTCAATGTCAGCGAGGGCACTCTACGCGACATTGTGAGTCGTCGAACATGGGCGCATTTGCCGAGCGACCCGCCTGCATTGCCAACCCGAGGTCGACTGGAAGACCAGGATGTCAACACAATTCGAGTTTAGGCAGCAGAAGAGCTTGGAAATAAGAATTGGCTCTTTGCCGGCTCCGAGCGCGCGGGCCGCCGTGCCGCAGCGATCCAGTCACTGCTAGCAGCCTGTCGGGCTATTGGCTCATAGGAAACGAAACATGCCGGTAGAATAGCCCGCGATGACAAAATGATGC
>JAIENA010000400.1 GCA_019751755.1 Burkholderiaceae bacterium
GGCAGGCGGCCCACCGGGGTCTTGCGGATGGCCTGGATTTCCAGGAAATCGATGACTTCTTCGCATTTCTTGCGGTGCTCGATTTCCTCGCGCCGCGCCGGCCCCCAGTACAGCGCCTGCAGCAGGAAGTTGGACTTCATTTTGAGGTTGCGGCCGGTCATGATGTTGTCGAGCACCGTCATGCCCTTGAACAGCGCGATGTTCTGGAAAGTGCGGGCAATGCCGGACTTCGCGGCCTGGTAGCAATCCATGTTCTTGCGGTGCTCGCCGCGGTAAATGATTTCACCTTGCTGCGGGCGGTACACGCCGTTGATCACATTGAGCATCGAGCTTTTGCCGGCGCCATTGGGGCCGATGATGGCGCGGATTTCGTGCTGGCGCACATTGAAGGAAATGTCGGTCAGCGCTTTGACACCGCCAAACGACAGCGAGATATTGCGCAAGTCCAGGATTTCCGGACCGATGCGGCGCGCTGTATTGAACAGGGTATCCGGTTCATTCATTTGCATGGTGGTCTCCGTAGTCACGCGGCGGCCTGCACGGCAGGCAGCTTTTTGCAATCCCGGATCGCGAGGTCGGCCGACACTTTGCCGGTGCGGCCATCTTCAAACTTGACCTGGGTCTCGATGTATTGCGTTGCCTTGCCGGCATACAGGGCGTCGATCAGCACCGCATATTTCTCGGCCACGAACTTGCGCCGCACCTTGCGGGTGCGGGTCAGTTCATCGTCGTCCGGATCGAGTTCCTTGTGCAGCACCAGGAAGCGGGAAATTTGGGTATTGCCCATCAGCGGTTCGACCGCCAGGCCCGCATTGACCTGTTCCACGCATTCCTGCATCAATTCATAGGTGGCCGGATGCGACGCCAGGTCGGCATAGCCGGCATAGGCCAGCCCGCGCCGCTCGGCCCAGTTGCCGACCGCACCCATGTCGATATTGATGAAGGCGCAGACCTGATCGCGGCCATGGCCGAAGGCGACGGCTTCCTTGATGTAGGGGAAGAACTTCAGCTTGTTTTCGATGTAGTTCGGGGCGAACATCGTGCCGCAATTCATGCGTCCGACATCGGCCGCGCGGTCGATGATTTTCAAATGGCCTTCGCTGTCGAACACGCCGGCGTCGCCGGTATGGAAATAGCCGTTCGCATCGATCGCCTCGGCGGTGGCGTCGGGGCGCTTGTAATAGCCATCCATCAGCATGGCGGACTTCACCAACACTTCGCCATTGTCGGCCAACTTGACTTCCACCCCCGGCGCGGGCACGCCGACGCTGTCGAACTTGATCTTGCCGTCCGGCTGCAGGCAGACATAGGCGCAGGTTTCGGTGGAGCCGTACAGTTGCTTGAGGTTGACGCCGATCGAGCGGTAAAAGCGGAACAGGTCGGGACCGATGGCGGCGCCGGCCGTATACGCGACGCGGATGCGCGACATGCCCAGCACGTTTTTCAGCGGGCCGTAAATCAGCAGGTCGCCCAGTGTGTAGAGCAGCTTGTCGCCGAAGGCCACCGGCTTGCCGTCAAGGATATCGGCGCCGACCCGCTTGGCCACGCCCATGAAGTAGTCGAACAGGCCTTTTTTCAGCGCACCGGCGTCGTCCATGCGGATCGTCACGTTGGTCAGCAGGTTTTCAAATACGCGCGGCGGGGCGAAGTAGCAGGTCGGGCCGATTTCGCGCATGTCCGTCATCACGGTTTCACCCGATTCCGGGCAATTGACGGTGAAGCCGGCCACCATCGCCTGCGCCAGCGAAAACAGGCAATCGCCGACCCATGCCATCGGCAGGTACGACAAGATGTCTTCGTTGTCGGTCAACTGGTCGAAACCGACGCTGCCGGCGCCGGCCGACATCAGCGCGTGGTGGGTCTGGCACACGCCTTTGGGCTTGCCGGTGGTGCCGGAGGTGTACAGGATCACGGCATTGTCGCTGCCGCGGCCGGCTTCGACCTGGGCGGCAAAGAAGCCGGGATGGGCCTGGTCGTATTCGCGGCCGAGTGCTTCAAGCTTGGCGAGCGACAGCAATGGCTGGTGCGTGTAATGGCGCATGCCGCGCTCATCATCGAACAGGATGTGGCGGATGCGCGGACACTGTTCCTGTAATTCCAGCAGCTTGTCGACCTGTTCCTGGTCTTCCACCACGGCAAATTCGATGTCCGCATCGCCCAGCACGAAGGCCATGTCGGCGGCCGGCGCATCCTGGTACAACGGGACGGGTACCCCGCCCAGACATTGGGCCGCCAGCATTGCCCAATACAGCCGGGGCCGGTTATCGCCGATGATGGCGAGGTTCATGCCGCGCCGGAAGCCCAGCGCGGCCAGTCCGCACGCCAGCGCGCGCACTTCATCATTGACTTGGGACCAATTCCAGGTTTGCCAGATACCGAGATATTTTTCGCGGTAGGCAGGCTTGTGGGGCCGTTCCTTCCCATGCTGCAATAAACGGCGAGGGAATGTCTCCATTGCTGTTTGCACTGTCGTCTCCTTCATGGCCCTGGATGGATGAAGCTGCGATAATTATTGATAATATGGGTGCCGGGCCTTCAGGCCGGGCATCCACATATAAGTGCTTTTTAAGTGTGATGAATATTAGCCTGCGATGCTCAGCCATGTTGTCTTTTTGACGACAATCAAACGACTTTCTGACGTTGCCCAGCAACAATGACGATCAAGCCACCCACTCCGCATCCGACTTTGCTGGAATCGATCCACGCGACCACGTGGGCGCCCGTGCTGACGCCCGAGCAAATGGCCCGTGTCGAAGCGGATTGCTATGAAGTGTTCGTCCCGAAAGGCGGCTTTGTTTGCCACAAAGGGGAAGTGGTGGACCACTGGGTCGGCATTGTCAGCGGTATGGTCAAGATGAATAACTTTTCGCCGAACGGCAAAAGCGTGACGTTTACCGGGGTGCCACAGGGCAGCTGGTTTGGCGAAGGGTCGCTGCTGAAAAATGAACGGCGCAAATACGACGCCATGGCGTTGCGCGACAGCCGGATTGCCCGTATGCCGGCGGGCACTTTCAATTGGTTATTAGAAACGAGTTTGCCGT
Source organism: Burkholderiaceae bacterium (assembly GCA_019751755.1). GTDB lineage: Bacteria > Pseudomonadota > Gammaproteobacteria > Burkholderiales > Burkholderiaceae_D > Rugamonas. The sequence goes on from JAIENA010000400.1 coordinate 3,042, forward strand.
TTACCCGGTTTTTGTTGATGCAGATAAACGAGCGGCTGGGGCAGTTTATCGGGATGGTGGAAAACGAACGCCTGCTCGATGTCGATACGCGCGTGGCGCGCTGCCTGGCGGGTCTGTTCAATACCCAGCTGTATCCGGGCACCGACCATTTGGTGCAGATTTCCCAGGAAGAAGTCGGATTGCTGTCGGGCGCGTCGCGCCAACGCGCCAACCAGGCGCTGCAGGTGCTCGAGAAACAGGGCCTGCTGCGCCTCGATTACGGCGGTATCCGCATTCTCGACCTGGATGGCTTGCGCCATTTTGAGACGCCCGCGTCGCCTTGACGCCAGCGCGGCCGCACGCCGAGTGCCCGACTGAAATTCTGTGTTAGTGCGCTCACACTGACCGGCGTATAGTTGGACTAAGCTGTGGCATGGCACTCACCGTGAGAGGAACAACTATGGATATCCTGGCACGCCAAGTCGGCGCAACCCTGGTCGTACGCGGTACGGTGGCGGCCATATCCCGATGGGGCATGTGGCGGGTCGCCGGCTGGCTGGGAGCGGCGGCCCTGGTCGCGTATTACCTCGGTGCGCGCTACCAGGCCCGGCATGCCGTGCCGCTGTTACCGTCGCCGGATCAGGAGCGGCGCCGCGTACCCGAATGTGAGCCGCAGCAGGACGAGTCGCGCACGCTGCACTGAACAGCGGGGGCAACAGGGGCAACCGGGCGGTGAGGCACGGGCACATAGTGCCCCGCACTGTCATGGCGCAAGGTATGATAGCGCCAAGTAGACTGCACCACCGCGCTCATGCCCCACACCGACCTTACCGCCATCACCGGCCGCCTCGCAGCAGTGCGGGAAACCATGGCGCGCCAACGGATCGACGCCTTGCTGGTGCCATCCGCCGATCCGCACCTGTCCGAATACCTGCCGCCCCGCTGGCAAGGCCGTGAGTGGCTGTCCGGCTTCACGGGCTCGGTTGGCACCCTGATCATCACCGCCGACTTTGCCGGCGTGTGGACCGATGCGCGTTACTGGACCCAAGCGGAAAACGAACTGGCCGGCACCGGGATTGCGTTGATGAAAATCCCGTCCGGTGCCAGCACCCTGTATGTCGACTGGCTGGCCGACACCCTGCAGCCGGGCCAGGTGGTCGCCACCGATGGCGCTGTACTAGGCCTGGCGATCGCCCGCCTGCTGGAGCAGAAACTGGCGCGGCGCGACATCGTGCTGCACACTGAAACCGATGTGCTCGACGCGGTGTGGCATGGCCGCCCCGGCTTGCCCGTGGAACCTGTATTTGAATTGCCGGCGCCCTATGCCGCGCTGCCGCGCGCGGAAAAACTCGCGGCGCTGCGCGCGGCGATGGCGTCCCATGGTGCGACGCATCACGTGATCTCCACCCTCGATGACATCGCGTGGCTGCTCAACCTGCGCGGCGCCGATGTGCCCTTCAATCCGGTGTTCGTGGCCCATGCCGTGATTGGGCCAGCGCGCGCCACGCTGTTTGTGGCGCAGCACAAAATTCCCGCCCCGCTGGCCCAAGCGCTGGCCGCCGACGCGGTCGATATCGTAGCGTACGAGGGTTTTACCGCCGCGCTGGGGAGCTTGCCGGACAGCGCCGCCGTGCTGCTTGACCCGCGCCGCGTCACTGATGGCACGCGCCAGGCGCTGCCGGCCGGTATCACCGTGCTCGAGGCCATCAATCCCACCACTGTCGCGAAAGCGCAAAAGAGCGGCGACGAAGCGCAGCACGTGCGCGCCACGATGGAGCACGATGGCGCCGCGCTGTGCGAATTCCTGTGCTGGCTCGACGCCGAACTGGCCGACCCTGCGCGCGCGCCGCTGACCGAGGTCGCGCTCGCTGAACGCTTGACGCAAGCGCGGGCGCGGCGCCCGCATTTCATCAGCCCCAGCTTCGGCACCATTGCCGGCTTCAATGCCAATGGCGCCATCATGCATTACCGCGCCAAGCCGGCCGATTGCGCCGTGGTGGCGGGCGATGGCTTGCTGCTGATCGATTCCGGCGGCCAGTACCTGGGCGGCACCACCGATGTCACGCGGGTGGTGCCGGTGGGCGCCGTGTCGGCGGCGCAGCGGCGCGATTTCACGCTGGTCCTCAAAGGTTTGATTGCCTTATCCAGTGCCCGGTTTCCGCATGGCGTGAAGTCGCCCATGCTGGACGCCATTGCCCGCGCGCCGCTGTGGGCCGAAGGCATCGATTTCGGCCATGGCACTGGCCATGGCGTCGGCTTTTTCCTCAATGTGCACGAAGGGCCGCAATCGATATCGCCGTCAACCATGCCGGAAGCGCAGACCGCCATGCTGCCGGGGATGATCACGTCGATCGAGCCGGGCGTCTACCGGCCCGGCCAGTGGGGCATCCGGATCGAAAACCTGGTCTTGAATGTGCGGGCCGGTGACACCGAATTCGGCGCATTCCTGCAATTTGAAACCCTGACCCTGTGCCCGATCGATACGCGCTGCATCGCCCCCGGGCTGTTGCGCGACGATGAGCGCCAGTGGCTCAATGATTATCACGCGCAAGTACGGACCCGCCTCGCGCCGCTGCTCGATGGCGACGCGCTGGCCTGGCTGTACACGCGCACGGAGGCTTTATGAGTAGTGCCCGATCCACCCGCGCCAGCAATGCGCTCGACCGTTTAAAAGAGCGCAGCGGCAACCGCCTGTATTCGATGTCACGCACCGGCAACGGCCATTTCTTCCTGACGGCCGGACCGGGCCAGCCGCCGCTCTGCCCACCGCTGGAACTGGACGATTTCGTCGCCTTCGTTAATGCGCAAGGCCCGCAAAAACCGCAGCGCATCAGCAAGCTCGATCAGGCATTTGAACAGCAGTTGACGAAGAAGCCCACCGCCGGCAAGTAAGGGGGCGGCGACCGCGCAGTCACCTGCGCTGCGTTGAAAACGAAAAAAAGAAAGAGTGCGCCATGCCTACCTATCACATCCTGTCCGGTTACTGGTCGCTCGGCGAGTTGGCCACCAACATGCTGATCCTGTTGAACATCACCGGGGCGCTGTTGCTGGGCTTGCTGGTGGGGTATGAGCGCTCGTATCACGGGCGGGCGGCCGGCATGCGCACCTATGGCCTGGTGTGCATGGCGTCGTGCGCGCTGACGGTGATTTGCGGCTATCCGAACATGTGGTATGGCGGCAGCATGTCGCACCTGATCGGCACCGATCCCACCCGCGTGGTGCAGGGCATCGTCACCGGCATTGGTTTTCTGGGCGCGGGTGTGATCATGCGCGAAGGGTTCAATATCAGCGGCCTGACGACGGCGGCGTCGATCTGGGCCTCGTCGGCCATGGGCATCATGATCGGCCTGGGTTTTTACCTGGGTGCGATCGGCCTGGGCTTCCTGTGCGCGATGTCGATGATCTTCCTGTCCAAGGTCGAAGCGTGGCTGCCGTCGCGCCATGCGGTGGCGATGACGATGCGCTTCAAGGAAGGCTTTATGCCGGAGGTGCAGGAGCTGCGCGAGATTGCATTGAAGCGCGGGTATGAAATCGCTGGCGGATCGATGATGATCAGCAGCGACCGCGGCGCGCAGGAATGGCGCTTCGTCGCGATCGCGCTCAGCAAGCGTTCCGGCGCGACGATGGCGGAGCTGGCCAAGGAAATGTCGCGCTTCGATGGCCTGGAAGGGTTCCAGTTATCGCATGCGCGCAACTGACCGCAACTGAATGCATTTGAATGCATATGAAGGGTGAACAATGGAATTAATCGCCGCACAGGATGTGCTGGATTTCTGGTTCTTGCCGATCGGCGTCAAGGGACACAATACCCAGCGGCCTGAATGGTTCCGCAAGGATGAGCAGTTTGACCGCCAGATCGCGGCGCAATTCGGCCCGATCGTGGCAGAAGCGCTGTCGGGTGGCTTGCGCCGCTGGGATGATGAAGGCACGCAGGGCACTTTGGCGCGCATTATCGTGCTGGACCAGTTCACCCGCAATATCCACCGGGGCACGCCGCAAGCGTTCGCCGGTGACAAGCTGGCGCTGGACGCCGCGCTGGCGCTCGACAACAGCGGCGCCAACCAAACCCTGCCGGCGGTCCAGCGGATCTTTGCGTTCCTGCCGTTCGAACATGCGGAGTCGCTGTCGATGCAGCAGCGCTCGCTGGACTTGTTTGACATGCTGCGCGCGGCGGGGCCGGGCTTTGACAGCACCTATGACTATGCGCGCCGCCATTACGACGTGATCCGCCGCTTTGGGCGCTTTCCGCACCGCAATGTGATCCTGGGCCGTGAATCGACCCCGGACGAGCGCGAATTCCTGCAGCAACCCGGCTCGAGCTTCTGATGCGCCGCCTATCGATCATCGGCGGCGGCCATGTCGGCCGCGTGTTCGGCCGCCTGTGGGCCGATACCGTTTTTGACGTACACGACGTGCTGGCCCGTTCGCTGCCGTCCGCGCGGCAGGCGGTGGCGTTCATCGGCGCCGGCAACGCGGCCGACGGTTATGCCGCGCTGCGCGCTGCCGACATCTACATGCTGTCGGTGGGAGACGACCAGATCGAGCCGGCCTGTGCCGCGTTGGCGGCCAGTGTGCCGCTGCAGGGGGCGATTGTGTTTCATTGCAGCGGCGCGCTGGCGTCGGACCGCTTGCAGGCGGCGCGCGCGGCGGGCGCGCAGGTGGCCAGCGTGCACCCGATCCGCAGTTTTGCCGATCCGTCCAGCGTGGCCGCCGCTTTTCATGGTACCTTTTGCGGCATCGAAGGCGATGCGGCCGCCATCGCGGTGCTGGAACCGGCGTTGCTGGCGATCGGCGCCCGTCCGGTGGCGATCGACGCGGCGGCGAAAACCGTCTATCACGCGGCGGCGGTGTTTGCCAGTAACTACCTGACCACGGTGCTCGACGCGGCGTTGCGCGCGTACCAGGCGGCCGGTATCCCGGAACCGGTGGCGCGCGAACTGGCGCAACCGCTGGCGTCGGAAACCCTGGCCAACGTTTTTCGGCTGGGCGCGGCGCCCGCGCTCAGTGGTCCGATCGCCCGTGGCGACATGGCGACTGTGGCGCGCCAGCAGCAAGCCGTGATGGCCTGGGATGGCCCGACCGGGGAGCTGTACCAGGCGTTGGTGGCCCCGACTGTGGCGCTGGCGCACCGAAAGCACAACAGTTAAATCGTCCCATGGTGCGTGTTGCTCATGCGCACTGCCGAATTCCTTGTAAATCCGCGGCGAAAGCAATAAGCTTAATTGTTGGAATTCATTTGGATCAGAAAAACAAGTCAGGATGCGCGCCCAGGATGGCGTTGCCCAGCAGAAGATAGAGGATAGAACATGTTATTTCTGAAAAGCACTTCGGTCACCAAGGCGCCCGGTATCTATGATGTGGATATTGCTGCCAAGCCGCCTGGCAAGACCTTCGGCGTGTACATCGCCACCGATCCGGACCATCCGCCGGCGGAGGTGATTGCCGCGCTGAAAGCAGCCGGCTTTGAAAACACGCACAGTTCCGGCTATACGCACAAAGACCGTGGCAAAGTACTCGATTTGCACTTCCACAAGGATGGCACTGACCTGTTCAAAGGCTGGAAGCCGGAAGAAAACGCCGCCAACATGGCCGTCATCACGCAAGTGTTTGCCGATGTTGGTATCACCATTACGCCTCGCGTGATGTCGTTGGCCGAAGCGTACGCCTGATCTGCCTGCTGGTCTGACGTCCTCCCTGATCCGGACGTCAGACGGGCGCTTAGACCACCACCGCTTGGACGTCCACGTGATATAAACCCCACGGGCAAGAACCGAAACGTTCTGCCACGGGTTTTTTTGCCATGGCCGGCACTTTATCGGCGTCATACACGGCCCATAGCGGACCGAGCCCACCCAGCGCAATCGGCGCGCCCTCGAGGTGCGTGGCAACGATGTAGCGCTGGGCGCGCGCTTGCGCCACCGTCACGCTGGCCGCAAAACCGTCCACCGCGCGCAACACTATGGTGCTGTTTTCCGTCAAGGCCGCTCCGGCGGCTTTGAGGACATCGACCAGCAGCGGCCCTTTTAACGTATGCGGCTTGTTGTCGTATTCCAGCGTGGGCTGGATGGTGATGGCGGGCAGCGCCGTCAGCATCGCGAAATCAAACACATAGGCTTTGGTAAAACTGACCTTGTGCTTGACCATCATCTGGTCGAAACCGCCCGGATCGAGCGGGCCACGGTTGGGTTTGCTGATCGGACCGGTGACCGTCAACAGCACCGGGCCGCTGGTTTTGGCGGGCGCCGCCTGGGCGGATGGCAGGACGGGAAGGGCGCTGGCCGCCGCCAGCGCGCCGAAGAAGTGGCGTTTTTTCATAACGGTTATGATACCGGCTATGGACCTGTTTGCCGATCAGAACACTACGCTGGACGCCATTCCCATCGAGGACGGCGAACTGTATTTCATGCCGTGGCTGCCGCTGGCGCAAGACCCGCAGACGGTGATGCGGCGTCTGGTCGATGAAACTCCGTGGCGCGCGGAATCGATCACCTTGTATGGCAAAGTCATGTTGCAGCCGCGCCTGATTGCCTGGCATGGTGAACCGCAAGCGCGCTATCGCTATTCCGGCACCACGTTCGAGCCGCAACCGTTTACGCCGCTGCAGCTGGACATCAAGCAGGCGGTGGAAGCCGCCACCGGCCGCACTTTCAACAGCGTCTTGCTGAACTATTACCGCAATGAGCACGACAGCATGGGCTTCCACAGCGATGATGAGCGGGAATTGGGCCGCGATCCCGCCATCGCCTCGGTTAGTTTCGGCGCCGCCCGCACCTTGATCCTCAAGCACAAGCACTTGCCGAAGACCGTCAAGATCGCACTGGGCGATGGCAGCCTGCTGCTGATGGCGGGCGCCATGCAGCACCACTGGCGGCATGGCATCAACAAGGAAAAAACGCCGCGCGACGCGCGCATCAGCCTGACGTTCCGCACCATCATCCAATAAGGTGTTTGTCGGTATCTTAAGTCGATCTTAAGCGAAAATCCGCCATCTTGTGCCGATCGCCTTCGTTTCAATCCCGATTACAACTCGTGACAATTCTTACGGAATTCCTAACGACGTAGGCAAATTCCCAATGCTATCGTGTCTACATCGCGATTCCGTGAAATTGCGATCCCAAGCAAACCCAACCAATACTTTGCGAAAGATCGAACAACATGAAAAAAATTCTGACTGCCCTGATCGTCTCTGCGACCGCCTTTGGTGGTGTTTCCGCTGCTTATGCCGCGGATGACGTCGGTCCTTACGCCGGTGTCGGCGTGGTGGCGAGCAAGCACAAGTACAGCCTGTCGAACGACACCAGCAATGGCGATCGCAACAGCTCCGAATGGTCTGGCAAGATTTATGGCGGTTACCAGCTGAACAAGAATTTCGCGCTGGAAGGCGGCTACACCGACTTCGGTAGTTCCGACTACAACTACAGTGTTGGCAGCGCTGCCGGCCATATCGACAGCAAGTCGCATGCGTTCTATGTGGCCGGCAAGGGTAGTGTGCCGATCAACCAGCAACTGTCGGTGTTCGGCAAACTGGGCGTGGCGTACAACAAGAATGAAGTACACGGCACCGGCCTGGCCGCGCCGTACGCGGCAGGCGACAACAACCGCAGCAACCTGTATGCATCGGTCGGTGGGGAATATGCGCTGAACGAAAAAGTATCGCTGTCGCTCGAATACGAGCACTACGGCAAGAACGCCACCGACCAGGGCCGCAAGAAAGGCGCGGTCTCGCTGGGCGCCCGTTACAGCTTCTAAGCGGATCGCCAACCGATCATGGGGCCAGGCCCTGTAATGTCGAGTTGATGCCTATAGCATGAAAAATGGCGCCATTTGGCGCCATTGTCGTTGAAAAAAGGGGACCGGCGAACCGGTCCCCTTTTTATTGCGGGCAAGTTGCCCGGCACATCAGGTGGTCAGTGGCTTGTAGCGGATACGCTTCGGTTTCGCGCCTTCTTCACCCAGACGTTTCTTCTTGTCCGCTTCATATTCCTGGTAGTTACCAGCAAAGAACGTGACTTGCGAATCGCCTTCGAAGGCCATGATGTGGGTCGCGATACGGTCCAGGAACCAGCGATCGTGGGAAATCACCATCACGGAACCGGCGAATTCCAGCAGCGCATCTTCCAGCGCGCGCAGGGTTTCCACGTCCAGGTCATTGGACGGTTCATCGAGCAGCAGCACGTTGCCGCCCTTGAGCAGGGTCTTGGCCAGGTGCAGGCGGCCGCGTTCACCACCGGACAGGTTGCCGACGATCTTTTGCTGGTCGCCGCCCTTGAAGTTGAAGCGACCCAGATAGGCGCGCGACGGCATTTCAAAGCGGCCCACGCTGAGCATGTCGGCGCCGCCGGACACGTCTTCGAATACCGTCTTGGTGTTGGCCAGGTCGTCGCGGCTCTGGTCCACCAGCGAGACGCGGGCGGTCTTGCCGATCACGACTTCGCCGTTGTCCGGCTGTTCGATACCGGCAATCATCTTGAACAGTGTCGATTTACCGGCGCCGTTCGGGCCGATGATGCCGACGATCGCGCCCGGCGGGATGGTGAACGACAGGTTGTCGATCAGCAGACGGTCGCCAAACGATTTCGTGACGTTTTTGAATTCAATCACATCGTTACCCAGGCGCTCGGCCACAGGAATGAAGATCTCCTGGGTTTCGTTGCGTTTCTGGTATTCGTATTCGCTCAGCTCATTGAAGCGGGCCATACGGGCTTTCGACTTGGCCTGGCGCGCTTTCGGATTCTGGCGCGACCATTCCAGTTCTTTTTGCAGCGCTTTCTGGCGCGCCGATTCGGTGGCTTCTTCCTGCTTCAGGCGGTCCTGCTTTTGCTCCAGCCAGGACGAGTAGTTGCCCTTCCATGGAATGCCGTGGCCACGGTCCAGTTCCAGAATCCATTCGGCGGCGTTGTCGAGGAAGTAGCGATCGTGGGTGATACCGACCACGGTGCCGGGGAAGCGCACCAGGAATTGTTCCAGCCACTCGACCGATTCCGCGTCCAGGTGGTTGGTGGGTTCGTCGAGCAGCAGCATGTCTGGCTTGGACAGCAACAGTTTGCACAGCGCCACGCGGCGCTTTTCGCCACCGGACAGCACGCCGATTTTCTGTTCCCACGGCGGCAGGCGCAGCGCGTCGGCGGCCATTTCCAGTTGCAGGTTCAGGTTGCCGCCGTCGGCGGCGGCAATGATCGATTCCAGCCGTTCTTGTTCCTTGGCCAGCGCGTCGAAGTCGGCGTCCTCTTCCGCATAGGCGGCGTACACGGCTTCCAGTTGGGCTTGCGCGCTGAAGGCTTCGCCCAGGCCGGATTCAACTTCCTGGCGCACGGTTTTTTCCGGGTCCAGTTGCGGTTCCTGCGGCAGGTAACCAATGTTCAGGCCCGGCATCGGGCGTGCTTCGCCCTGGATGTCGGTATCGATGCCGGCCATGATTTTCAGCAAGGTCGATTTACCGGAGCCGTTCAGGCCCAGCACGCCGATTTTCGCGCCCGGGAAGAAGGACAGCGAGATATCTTTGAGGATCTGGCGCTTGGGCGGGACAATTTTGCCCACGCGGTTCATGGTATAGACGTAATTTGCCATTAGGAAAGTCTCGAGAAAGTGTTAGGTACAGAAGGTCAACAGCATACGACAAACGGGACCGAAAATGTAGGGCGGGTTTTACAAACCCGCCTTGCGGGAGTTCCACCAGCCTTCGCCCATGTACACCAGCAGCGCCGACCAGATCACCATAAACCCGGCCAGCCGCTCCGGCGAGAACGCTTCGCCAAAGAACCACAGCCCCAGCAGCATTTGCATGGTGGGGGACAGGTATTGCAGCATGCCCAGCACCGACATCGGGATGCGGCGCGCGCCGGCTGCGAACAGCAGTAGCGGGATGGCGGTAATCGGGCCGGCCGCCGCCAGCAGCCAGCGCGTGTCGGCCGGGGCGTTGACAAATGTGTTTTCACCGTGCAGCGACAGCCAGCCGACATACGCCACCGCCAGCGGGCATAAAATGATGGTTTCAAACGACAACCCTTCCAGCGCCGCCAGGGCGGCGGTCTTGCGTAGCAAACCGTAGGCGCCGAAGGTCAGTCCCAGCACCAGCGCGATATACGGCGGTTTGCCCGCTTGCCACGTCAGCCACGCGACCCCCAGCGCCGCAATGGCGACCGCCAGCCACTGGCCGCGCCGCAGCCGCTCCTTCAGGAACAGCAGGCCGAACAGCACATTAATCAGGGGATTGATGAAATAACCGAGACTGGCGTCGATCACGTGGCCATTCTTGACGGCCCAGATATAGAAAAACCAGTTGGCCGTCAGCAGCAGCGCGCTGGCGACGAAACTGGCCACGACCTTGGGTTGTTTCAGCACCGCCGGCAGCCAGCGCCACTGGCTGCGCGCCGTCAGCACGACGGCCAGGAACACCAGCGACCACAACATGCGGTGGGCCAGGATTTCCATCGGCGGCACCGGACCGATGGCGTGGAAATACAGCGGAAACAGGCCCCAGCAAAAGAAGGCGAGGGCGGCGTACAGGATGCCTGGATTCATCAGATGTCAAACCTTTAAGCGCGGCGGATGGCTGCGCGGAAACTTCGGGGCGGTCTGCCATTATCGCGGAAATCGTATCTGGCCGCTGGCAGAGGTAGAATCCATGGATGACACCGCTAACCGGGACTTGCAAATTGAATTTAGTTAACCTATTGTGCAACGCACCAAAACAACTTCAGGTGCAATCTTGACCTCGGAACATAAGAAGAGCAGCCTCGTCGCGCTGACCCTGGCTGCCGTCGGCATCGTCTATGGCGATATCGGCACCAGTCCCCTGTATACGTTGAAAACCATTTTTGACCCGGAACACGGGCTGGTCCTCAACGCCGCCAACCTGATCGGCATTGTGTCCCTGATTTTCTGGGGATTGACGATGATCGTGTCGCTCAAATACGTCACGCTGGTGCTGCGCGCCGATAACCGTGGCGAAGGCGGTGTGATGGCGCTGATGGCGTTGGCGCTCAATTCCGTCAGCAAGCGTTCCGGCTGGCATGCGCCGCTGCTGTTGCTGGGCGTGTTCGGCGCCACCATGTTTTATGGCGACAGCGTGGTGACGCCGGCCATTTCCGTGCTGTCCGCGATCGAGGGCCTGGAAGTGGTGACGCCGGCCTTTAAACCCTATGTGGTGCCGCTGACGATCATCGTGCTGGTGTCGCTGTATGCGCTGCAGCAGCACGGCACCGCCGGTATCGGCCGCTGGTTCGGCCCCATCATGGTGCTATGGTTTGCCGCGCTGGCCGCGATGGGTGTGGTTAATATCGTACAGGCGCCGCAAATCCTGGCGGCCTTGAATCCGTGGCATGCGCTGGTGTTCATGCTGGACAATAAGTTCGCCGGTTTTGTCGCGCTGGGCGCGGTGGTGCTGGCCTTCACCGGCGCCGAAGCGCTGTATGCCGACATGGGCCACTTCGGCAAGAAGCCGATCCGCATGGCGTGGTTCCTGGTGGCGTTCCCGGCCCTGGCGCTCAATTACCTGGGCCAGGGCGCGCTGCTGATGACCAATCCGGAGGCGATTTCCAACCCGTTCTTCCAGCAATTGGGCAGCTGGAGCGTGATTCCGCTGGTGATTCTGTCGACCATGGCCACCGTGATCGCATCGCAGGCGACGATTTCCGGCACCTTCTCGATGACGCGCCAGGCCATTGCACTGGGTCTGCTGCCGCGCATGCGCGTGCTGCACACGTCCGCCAGCGAAATCGGCCAGGTCTATATCCCCGCCGTCAACTGGCTGCAGCTGGCGGTGGTGCTGATTGCCGTGCTGGGCTTCGGTTCGTCGGAAAACCTGGCGGCCGCCTACGGTATCGCCGTGACGGCCACCATGCTGTCGACCACGATTCTGACCTTCTTCGTGACGCGCTACCGCTGGCACTTGCCGCTGCTGGTATGTTTCGGCGCGACCGGCTTTTTCATCTTCATCGACATCATGCTGTTCTCGGCTTCCACGCTGAAGCTGCTGCACGGTGGCTGGTTCCCGCTGCTGCTGGGCGCGGTGCTGCTGACCATCATGCTGACGTGGCGCACCGGTCGTGACCTGGTGTTCCATAACCTGGAAAAACATGCGATCCCGCTCGATGCGTTCCTGGAGTCGCTGTTCATGGCGCCGCCGACCCGCGTCTATGGCACGGCGATCTTCCTGCGCGGCGAAAGCGATGGCGTGCCGCACGCACTGCTGCACAACCTGTCGCACAACAAGGTGCTGCACGAGCGGGTGGTGTTCATCACCGTGTACATCCAGGAAGAACCCTGGGTGCCTGCCGCCGAGCAGGTCAAGATCACGGAGCTGGGCCACCAGTGCTACCAGGTCAATGTGCATTACGGTTTCAAGGATGAACCGGACATTCCGAATGTGCTGAAACTGTGCGGCGCACACGGGCTGGAATTTGAAATGATGGAAACCTCGTTCTTCATTGCCCGCCAGACCGTGATTTCCACGCCAGGCTCCGGCATGGCGTCGTGGCGCGAACAATTGTTCGTGGCGATGTCGCGCAATGCCCGCGCGGCGGCCGACTATTATCAGATTCCGCCCAACCGGGTCATTGAACTGGGCACCCAAGTCGAAATCTGATCTTGAGATTTGTAACCGATGCGTACATCGGGTAAATGGCCAGCGGCAGTCTGCTACACTGCTGCCCTGGCCGGATCGGCATGTCTACTATTGCAAAGAAGGGTTTTATGAAAGCGATGTTCTGGAAATTCGTTCCGCTGGTCTGCGCACTGACGTTGACGGCCTGCGGTGGTGCCGCCAACAAGTCGACGACGGTGGAAATTCCAACCCAGCCGGCATACGCCAAGACCGACCTGGTGGTCGGCACCGGTGACACCGTGGTGGCGGGCGACCTGGCCACGGTCAATTACGTGGGCTACCAGTACGACAGCAGCAAACCGAATTCGCGCGGCGAGAAGTTTGAATCCGGCACCCGCAGTTTCGCGGCCGGCACCGGCGCCATCCTGCCCGGCACCACGTATACGCTGCTGGGCTGGGACCAGGGCGTGCCTGGCATGAAAGTGGGTGGCAAAGCCAACCTGGTGCTGCCCTACAACCTGGCGTACGGCATTTATGAATACACCAGCCCGCAGCCAGATGGCAAAAAAGTCGCGAAGTACGCGCCGGTGGTGTTTGAAGTCGAAGTGGTGGCGGTGAAGAAGGCGTCGCCATCGGCCGCGATCCAGATCCTGAAAGACACGCCCGGCACCGGTGCGGCAGTCGAGTACAGCAAAGTCCTGAATGTGAAATACACGGGGTGGCTGTATGACGCCACCAAGCCGGAAAATAAAGGCACGCAATTCGATACCAGCACGGATGGCAGCTTCGCATTTACGCTGGGCGGTGGCATTAAAGGGTGGGATCCCGCCCTGCTGGGGATGAAAGTTGGCGGCAAGCGGACGGTGCAGATTCCACCGCTGCTGGCGTATGGCTCCACGGGTGTTTCGTCGACCGATACCGCCGGCGTCACGACCGTGAAGATTCCGCCGAATGCCGAGTTGATCTTCGAGATCGAGTTGGTGGGCGTGAAGTAATTCCTGCCCCTGCCCGATAGTAAAAAATCCCCGCCAGCTTGCGCCGCGGGGATTTTTTTTGCCGGTGCTAGCCGCGCAGCGTGGCGGATTGCGTCAGCACCAGACCATCCGGGCGCGCCAGCGCCGCGTCCAGGTTGCCCGCCACGGTACGCACCCCGAACAGCGCGCCAAACGTGGTATCGACCGCGTGCAGGCTGATGTCATGCAGTGCGCCGCCCGCGCGCAGCGGGACATCCAGGTCGTGCACGATGGTGGCGCTTTCCACCATGCCGCTGTCGATGGCGGCCCGGCGCAGCGGGTAATACGCCTTTAACTGCCATTCAGGCCGGGGAAACACATTGATGCGCTGTTTGACCGCAACCACGCGCTCATGGTCCGGGATATAGCGGTCATAACCGAGGCTATGCCGCACATAGCCCAGCAGCAGGAAGCAGGCGGCAAACGCCACCGCCAGCCCTGCGATCGCCACTGCCGAATGGCCCGGTTCGCGCAGCAGCAAGCGCCACGCGATGCGCAAGTCGGTCATTCTCATGCCGCGCGCAGCGCATCGACCATGATGCGGCCATCGAGCAGGTTCAGGGTGCGCGACGCCTGCGCCGCGTGGGCCGGCGAGTGCGTCACCATCACGACGGTGGTGCCTTCCAGGTTGATGGTGCGCAGCAGGCGCATGACTTCGTCGCCGTGCGCGGAATCGAGGTTGCCGGTCGGTTCGTCGGCCAGCAGCAGCGCGGGGCCGGCCACCAGCGCGCGGGCAATCGCGACCCGCTGCTGCTGGCCGCCGGACAATTGCGATGGCCGGTGCGCCGCGCGGTGCAGCACGCCCAGCTTACCCAGCATGGCAGTGACCTTGGCGCGCCGTTCCGCCTTGCCGATGCCGGTGTATTCCAGCGCCAGTTCGACGTTTTCAAACACGCTTAATTCCTCGATCAGGTTGAAGCTCTGAAAGATAAAACCGATGCGGCCGCGCCGCAGCGCGTTCAATTGCGCTTCGCTCCAGCCGGCGACATGGTGGCCATCGAACCAGTAGTCGCCGCTGGACGGCACATCGAGCAAGCCGAGGATGCCGAGCAGCGTGGATTTGCCGCAGCCGGACGGCCCGGTGATGGCGACATATTCACCGGCGTCGATCTGCAGGTCGATGCGGTCGAGCGCGGTGGTGCGGACTTCGCCCGCTGCGTGGATTTTGCTGACCGCCGATAGCTTGAGCATGGGTGTTCCTTTGATTGAGGGAGTGACTTTACCGTGAGATGTGCAGCGCGGGCGATTTCCCGTAATGCGTATAACCGGACACGATGATTCGCTCGCCCTGCGCCAGTCCCGCCAGCACTTCGAGCTGGCTGTGGTTGCGGCGCCCCGGGCGCAGTTCGCGCAGCTGGGCGCTGGCGCCGTCGGCTGCCACCACATAGGCCCACAGGCCGCCGCTGTCGGCGGCCCAGGCGCCGTACGGTAGCAGCAGGGCGGGCGTTGGATCGCCCAGCGTAATGCGCACGTCCACCCCCTGGCCGGGATTGAGCGCGGGCGGCTGCGCGCCGGTGAATTCGAGCTCCAGCGTAAAGCGGCCGTCGCGGATTTGCGGATAGACTTTGGTCACCTGCGCGCCATGGCTGCGCTCATTGATCCGTACTTGCGCGGCGCGTCCGGCCGCCATGCGCGCCAGATAGAATTCGTCGACCTGCGCGGTCAGCTTGAAGCGCTGCGGATCGTCGATACGGCCCACATGCTTGCCGGCCGCGATCGATTCCCCGACCTGCAGGCGGAAATCCGTCAGCCGCCCGGCCGCCGGCGCCCGCACCGCCAGCGCTTCCACCGTGGCGCCCACCAGTTTCAGGCCGGATTGCAAGCCGTCGATCGCCGTGCCCAGTTGCGCCAGCGCGTGTGTCCGCACCCGGCCTTCGGTGGCGCTGGCGTCGCGCGCTTGCGTCAGCGTCTGCCGCTGGTGCGCCACCCGGTCGGCCGACTCTTCCAGCGCCGCCATTGAAACATAGCCTTGCGCGGCCAGCCGCGTGGTGCGCGCATGCTGTTTTTCCGCCTGTTGCAGCGCAAATAGCAGCTCATCCACGCGGCGCTGATGGTCGCTGGCCGCCGCTTCCTGCGCCACCCGCAAGGTCGACAGGTTGGAGATTTGCTGCGCGTGTTCGGCCTGGCGTGCCAGCAATTCCAGGTGGCGTTGCGGATTGGCGATGCGAAACAGCAATTGGCCTTGCGCGACGAGGTCACCGTCGCGCGCCGCGACTTCTTCGACCCGGCCCGATTCCACCGAATCGAGCATCACGGAGCGCAGCGGTTCGGCGCTGGCGCGCACCGCCACGTCGTCGCGGAACACGCCGCGCTCCACGGCGGCGATGCGCAGGTCGGCGGCTTGCACCCGCAGGCCGCGCGGCATCTGTTGCCATAGCATGGCCAGCGTGGCGCTGGCGGCCATGCCCGCCAGCGCGGCCAGGACGATGGCCTTGCCGCGCCGGCGTGGCACGATGGTGTCCATGGCCGAGCCGGTGGCGGGTGAGCGATGGGGGAGGTGGTTCGATGGCGTCATGCTGGCGCTCTTGTGCAAGGCCCGTGCCACCTGCCGGAAACCGGGTTTTGCGGGGTTTTCCACGCGCACCTGTCCGCATGCGGTCACTGCCGCTGTCCGATTCCGGACAGTGCGCGCGGGCCCCTAAAAACGGTGCCTGCACGGCCATGGTTTGTTGCTAGAATGCGCCGCATGACGAGCCATATCCTGATCCTGGACGACGATGCCGATGTCGCGTGCGCGGCGCAAATGCTGCTGCGACGGCGCCATGGCAAGGTGTCCGTGCTGCACACGCCGGCCGCATTGCCAGCGCTGCTGGCGCAAGCGATGCCCGATGTCGTGCTGCTGGACATGAACTTTACGCCGGGCCGCAGCGATGGCGCGGAAGGACTAGCTGCGCTGGACAGGTTGCGTGCGCATCTGCAGCCACCGGCCGTGATTGCCATGACCGCGTATGCCGACGTGCCGCTGGCGGTGCAGGCATTGAAGCGGGGCGCTTGCGATTTCATCACCAAGCCGTGGGATAACGCGCGCCTGGTGGCGGCTATCGACAGCGCGCTGGCGGCCCGGGCGCCGGCTGCCGTGGCGGCACCTTCGGCCTCCGCGCTGATGGGTGACTCGCCCGTCATGCAGGCGCTGCGCAGCATGATTGCCAGCGTGGCGCCGACCGAAGCGAATCTGCTGGTGCTGGGCGAAAATGGCGTCGGCAAGGAACTGGTGGCGCGCGCCGTGCACCTGGCGTCGCGCCGCGCGGCCGGGGCGTTCCTGCCGGTCGATATGGGCGCGCTGCCGGAGTCCACCTTTGAAAGCGAATTGTTTGGCCACCGCAAAGGCGCGTTTACCGATGCCAAGGCGGACCGCGCGGGGCGCTTCCAGGCGGCGCGCGGCGGCACCTTGTTCCTCGATGAAATCGGCAATTTGCCGCTGCCGGCGCAGGCCAAGCTGTTGACGGCGCTGGAGCGCCGGGAAGTCACGCCGATCGGCGCGGACCGCGCGGAAAGCGTCGATGTGCGGATCGTCAGCGCCACCAATCTCGATGAGGCGCGGCTGTTCGATGCGTCCGTGTTCCGGCCGGATTTGCTGTTTCGCCTGAACACCATCGTGCTGCGCGTACCGCCGCTGCGCGAACGGCGCGCCGATATCGCGCCGCTGTTGCGGCATTACCTGGCGCACTATGAGCAGCAATACCAGCGGCCCGCACGCGACGTCGATGCGGCGGCGCTGGCACGGCTGGAAGATGACGCCTGGCCGGGCAATGTGCGGGCACTGCGCCATGCGTGCGAGCGGGCGGTGATCCTCGGCGCTGGTACGGTGTACGGTGTCGATGATTTTGGCTTGCCACAGGCTGCCTCGGTACCGGTGATGATGACCGCTGCCACCGCTGCGCCAGTAGCGCCGGTCCCCGCTGCCAGCGGCGAGCTGAGCCTGAACGCGCTGGAGCGCGATGCGGTGGCCGCCGCGCTGGCGGCGGCCGGCGGCAACATCACCCAGGCGGCGCGCATGCTGGGCGTCAGCCGCGCCGCGTTGTATCGCAAGCTGGAAAAGCATGGCATCTGAACGGGCGCGAAAGTGGCTGGAAACGCTGGCGATTGGCGGTGGCGTGGCGCTGTTGATGGCGCTGTCGGCTGCAGCCGTGCTGGCGGCGCAGTCGGCGCAGGCGCCGCGCTGGCTGGTGCTGTGCGTACTGGGCGGTGTGGCGGCGGCAAGCGTGGTGTGGCGTGGTGTGCGGCGACTGGTCGGCCGCGCCGCCATCAGCACCCCGGTGGCCATGCCGGTGACGGATGATGCGCTGCTGACACCGGACCGGCGCGCCCTGCTCGATACCGCGCAAACCCTGGAAGCGCATCTCGAACATGCGCCGATGGCATTGTTCCGCATCGATGGCGCCGGCGCCGTGACGGCGCTGAACGCGGGGGCGCGCCGCCTGCTGGCGCCGGGCCGCGCCAGCGATCCCGCGCAATTGCTGCAACTGGTGGCGGATCAATCTGCGCAAGGGCGCAGATTGATCCGCTATGACACCGAGCGTGGTGCGGAACGGGCGCTGGTCTCGGTGGCGGCATTGACGGTGCGCGGCGACAGCCAGCGGCTGGCCGCATTGATGCCGGTGGAAAGCGAGCTGGAAGCGGAAGCCATGCAAGCCTGGCGCCAACTGGTGCAGGTGCTGACCCATGAAATCATGAATTCACTGACACCGGTGGCGTCGCTGTCGCGCACCGCCTGCGATTTGCTGGCGGAGGCGCGCCGTGACGCTGCGCTGGACGCTGCCCATGAGGAGGTCGCCGCCGATATCGCGACCGCGCTCGATGCCATCGCGCGGCGTGCCGCCAGCCTGGTCGATTTTGTCGGCAGCTACCGCACGTTGTCGGCGGTGCCGCCACCACAGCCGGAGCGGGTGCGTTTGCAGGAGCTGTTTGCGCGGCTGGCCGCCCTGATCGTCCCCCAATGGCAGGCGCACGGCGGCGTGGCCACGTTTTCCGTGGAGCCGGCGTCGCTGGAAGTCATGGTCGACCCTGGCCAGCTGGAACAGGCGCTGATCAACTTGCTGAAAAATGCCCTGGAAGCGGCGCAGGACCGTGCACGTCCCGCCGTGACCGTGCAGGCGCTGCTGGGCAAAGGCGGGCGGCTGCAGATCGAGCTGGCGGACAATGGCTGCGGCGTGCCGGACGACCTGGCCGCGCATATTTTCACGCCGTTCTTTTCCACCAAAAAGCAGGGCCGGGGCATCGGGCTGGCGCTGGTGCGCCAGCTGGTCCACGCCAACGGCGGCATGGTGCGTTACGCCCGCTCGGTGGGCGAGGGCGCGCGCTTCATCCTGTCGTTTTAGCGGCGCAGGTCAGCACCATCTCGATGTGCATGATGCCGTCTTCATCATACGGTTCGCTGACGGTCTTGAAACCGAAGCTGGCATAAAACTGTTCCAGGTACAGTTGCGCGCCGATGCGGCAGGCGTGGCCCGGATACAGCGCTTGCGCGTGCTCGATGCCTTTGGCCACCAGTTGGCGTCCGATCCCGGTGCCGCGCGCGGCCTGGGTCGACAGGATGCGGCCCAGCGACATTTCGGTATAGTTGACGCCGGGCGCAATCACGCGCAGGCAGGCCGCCAGTTCGCGCTTGCCGTCTTGGACGATCCACGCAGTCAGGTGATGGGCATCCTGGTCGACATTGTCGAGGTCTGGATACAGGCAAGCCTGTTCCAGCACGAACACTTGCTGGCGGTGGTACAGCACCTGGTACAGGTCCGCCACCGTCATCTCGTGAAATGCTTGCCACTGCCATTCAATCATCGGGAACTCCTTGAAGTGATCCCTTGATTGTACGTTCCAAAAAGAAAAAAGGTGCCAGGCACCTTTTTTCTGTAAAGCATTTCCAGCGTAACTTATACGATCGTCAGCGTGACGTCGATGTTGCCGCGGGTGGCGTTCGAGTACGGGCAAACGATGTGTGCCGCCTGCACCAGTTTCTCGGCGGTGTCGCGGTCCAGGCCCGGCAGCGACACTTTCAGTTCAACCTGGATGCCGAAGCCGTTCGGGATCGGGCCGATGCCGACCGAGGCGTCGATCGATACGTCCGCCGGTACGGCGATCTTGTCACGGCCGCCGACGAATTTCATGGCGCCGATGAAGCAGGCCGAGTAGCCCGCTGCGAACAGTTGCTCAGGGTTGGTGCCTGGCAGGCCATTGCCGCCCAGCTCTTTCGGGGTGGTCAGTTTTGCATCCAGGGCGCCGTCGGACGACACGGCGCGGCCTTCGCGGCCACCGGTGGATTTAGCGTGGGCGGTGTACAGTACTTGCTCGAGTGCCATGATTGATGCTCCTTTTCAATAGTTAGCGATTACATCGTGTACTACTTGGTGGATGCTGCACATTGTACTGCGCAGCGGGTATGTGCACATAATAGATCGCGCACTATTTAATTGCAAGCGATTTTTTTGGTAGGTGAATGTTGTTTATTTTTAACATCCGCGTGGCAGGAGGGGGCCGGCGTTGCGCGGATGCGTCACGGCCGTGGCATTCTGTAGTAGACAATCAACTACAAATGCCGATGAATAAAGAAGAGAAAAGGCATTATTTCGTAAGTGAAATATTTTGTGAAAATCAGAAAATATGTACTTTTATCTTCCACCTGACGTAATTTTTGGTTTTTAAATACGGTTGGAAGGCCTAAACTAATTTATTATTTAACATGGGGTTTTGTGATTTTGACTTCGATTTCTACTGTTTTATGTTACGATTGAACAAGTTATTTTGAACAATTTATATTCTGGCGGTCCATGCGCCGGCGTAGGTTCCTGAGGTTAGGGGCCGCTGCATGGCCGCCAATGCTGCGGCTGGTGGTTGCAGCCATTTACGAGGGAGTGTCATGGTTAATTACTCGCGCCGGCGCTTGCAGACCGGTTTTTCGTTAGTAGAAATGTCGGTTGTGCTGCTGGTGATTGGCTTGATCCTCGGCGGCGTCTCCATCGGCAAGGACATGCAGCGCAATGCCGAGTACGTCAAGATCAAGCAAAAATTCGTCGACCCCTGGGTCAGCGCCTACAACAGCGCCTATACCCGTAGTGGCGTGGTGATTGGCGATAGCCAGACCGAGCCGCGCTTCATGGTCAACGGCGCAACCTATGCCGTACCGGTCTCCGGTATCGTTTCCGGCGGCAACATGACCAGCGTTACGCCGCCAGGCGCCATGTGCCAAGGCGCGGTGGCGCCGGCCGGTAGCGGTGAAATCACCAGTGCCGGGGCGTCGGTGCTGTTGCACGACTTCTTCGACAACCTGGGCGTGCGCATGCCTGCCGGCCGTGCCGAAGGCCGCGAAGACCGTTACGTCTACCTCGATTCGAACGGCAATCCACAGGAAATCCAGATTTGCTTCCAGTGGAACAAGCCGGGTACCGCCTCCGGCTCCGGCAACGTGATGGTCATCACCGGCCTGACCCCTGACCTGGCGCGTGCGCTGGACCAGATGATCGATGGCAAATCCGATGCGCAGGAAGGGCTGTTCCGCTGGGCCTCCTCGACCAACGCCACGGTTGGCCAGGCCGGTGCCGAATGGCCGGGCAACAACACCAACGCCTTCGCGGCGGCCAGCCCGTCGTCCAACGCCGCTGGCGCCGCGACGCGCAAGGATGAGGACCAGGTCTACGTCATGACCGCCCATTACAAATTGAACCAATGAGCAACGGCATGAAGATGAACGTAATTTCTCGACGCCAGCAAGCTGGCTATACCCTGATCGAGATTGCCATCGTCCTGGGGGTGATCGGCTTGATCGTGGGTGGTATCTCGATTGGCAAGGAAGTGATCCGCGAAGCGGAATACACGCGGATCCAGAATAAATTCGTGATGCCATGGAAAACCGCGTATGACCTGTATGGACAGCGCACCGGCACCGTCCTGGGCGACAGCCAGATTGCCCCGACCATGATGGTCAATGGCTTTGAAGCACAGTCGATCGGCGCCGCCGGCGACCGTCCCGGCATCGCGTCGAGCTATACCAATACTGGTTTGCGGATTTGCCAGGGGCAGGGCTATGAAGCCAACAGCGTTGGCGCCGGCGACCCACCTGGCATGGCCTTGCAGAAATTGCATGACCTGTTCGACCGTTCCGGCGTGCGCATGCCGCCAGGCCGCGCCGAAGGGGCGGAAGACCGCTATGTCTATGAAGACTCGAACGGCAACCCGGTCGAATTGCAGATCTGCTTCCAGTGGAATCCGGACAAGCAGACCAGCGGCTCCGGCAATGTCATGGTGGTGCGTGGCCTGACCCCGGATCTGGCGCGCAAACTGGATCTGGCGATCGATGGCAAGGCCGATGCGCTGGAAGGCCGTTTCCGCCAGCAGAACGCCAAGCCCAATACCACCCAGGCCAGTGTCGGCGCGCCAGGCCATGAATGGCTGGCCAATAACACCTATGCCCAGGGCGGCATGGAAGCGACCGCACGCGGCCGTGGTGAAAGCCGTGATGAAGACCGGGTTGTGCTGTTGACCGCGCATTGGCTGATGGATCAATGATCGTAGTCAAGGCATGGCAGGAACTGCAGCGCCGCCCGCGCCTGGTGTCGGCGCTGGTGATCGCTGCGGTGGTCAGTCTGCCGTTGTCTTATCTGTGGTGGAGCAAGGAGAACGCGGCGTATCGCGCGCTGCAGGCTGATGCGCGCCGTGCGGCCGCGTTGCAGCCACTGGGGTCGCAAGTACAGCAGGCCAGCCGCAACTGGCAGGCGCTGCAAATCCAGGCCAGCGCCGCGCAGCAGCAATTGCAGCAGGCAGGGGTTGCCATGGAAGGCTGGGCCCGCCGCAGCATTGCGGCCGAGAATCAAAAGATGAGCCGGGCCGATGCCGACGTGTTTTTGCGTGACCTGTATAGCAGTCAGCACACCTTGTTTTTCCCGAGTGTCGTCGATGTGAAAGCCAATGTGCCGGGTGAGTCGATTTTCGCGGCGGGTGACGTGGTGGACCGCGCCGATGCGGTGATCGTCAACATGAAAGCCGAGTTGTATACCCGGGGAGCGCAGTGAGTTTGTTTGAATTTGACGGCCTGTGCCGCGACGTCGGCGGTGTCATGGCCGGACCGCTGGCCGACGCGCTGGAGGCGCGCGGGGCCAGCCCCTTGCGGATCGTGACCGACTGGGGCGGCGCACATGTGGGCGTGGCCTCGGTGGCGGCGCCCAGCGTGGCCGCAGCGGTTGCCGTGGTGGAAAAGCAATTGCGCGACCAGGGGGAAACTGACGATGTGGCGCACCTGCTGGTGCATCAGGCGACGCGCCGTGGCGGCAAAGTGCAGTTGGCGTATACCGCCGTCAGCCTCAAGCTCTGGCAGCATTACCGGGCGCTGGCGCAGGGCCATCCGGCTGAGTTGCTGTGGTTTGACCCGGTGCGCCTGATGCTGGGTTGGGCGCGCCAGCAGGATTGCCGCAACGGCGCCGTGGTTCTGGTGCGCTCGGGCGGGCTGGACCTGATGTTGTTGGCGGAGGGCGTGATTGTGGCGCTGGAGCGGGTGCGCTATCTGCGTGAGCGTGATATGCCGTGGCGGGAAGCGGCGCTGCGGATTGGCGTGCTGATGCGTCAACATGGCACCTCTGACATGACGCCGGTGCTGCTGCTGGCGGCGCCCGGTACGGTCGCGCCGCTGGCGGACTTGCGTGACAGCCTGGCACCGACACCGGTGGCCGGCGCCTGGGGCTGGCCGGACGCCCAGCCGCTGGACTGGGCCACCCATGTGCAGCGGTTGCCGGTGTGGGGCGCGCTGAACCGGCCGCTGGAAAAAGTGGCGGCGCTGGCGCAGCGCGCCGCGCCCTGGGCCGGTGCCGCGGCCTTGGCCTTGTCGTTGTTGCTGGCGGTTAGCGCCGCTGCCACCCACTGGCGCGTGGCGCAACTGCGCAGCACTTATAGCGAGCGCAGTGTGGCGGCCGGACAAATATGGCAAGACCTGGACCGCACCGTCAAGCAGGCCGATCGCCAGATTCAGGACCGCAAGCAGGAGACCGAGTGGCTGCAGCAGCGCTTGCAAAACAGCCGCTTGCCTGATTTCCACAGCCTGCTGGCGCAGATCCGGGCCAGCTTGCCGGCCGGGATGACGATCGATGAGGTGGGCCTGGTGGTGGACAAGGGCGCGCATCTGGTGACGGTGGTGGGCCAGGCCGGCGGGATCGATGGCGCTTTGCGTGGCGAGGCCGAACTGGTCGAGCAGCTCGAGGCGCAAGGGTATACCGTGGTCAAGCGCGACATGGTGGTGCGCGATGGCCAGCAAAAGTTCAAGTTGTCGATGACATGGAGCGGAACGTGAAAAAATATGCGGGATTGCAGTTGTTGTTGGCGCTGACGGTCAGCTCGCTGCTCGGTTTGCGGGCGGCCGCCGGCACGGCTGAAACCGGCCTGACGCGCGCCGACCTGACCGATAGCCAATTGCATACGCTGAACCAGCGTCTGGACAGCCGGATCACCGAGCAAAAGCAAATCCTCGATCTGATGCAGAAACTGCTCGAGATCGACCAGCGTCAGCAGCCCCGTCCGGCCCCCGGCACGGCGCTGGCGGCGCCAGCCAAGCCGGTGGTGGCGGCCAAGCCGGTCGCCCCCCCGAAGGCGGCGCCCGTCACGGTCGCGACCGCGCCTTGGTGGCAGAGCTACCAGGTCAGCATGGCCTATGGCGCGGGCAAGGACGCCTATGCGGTGGTCAATGGCAAATTGGTGGGCCTGGGCCAGCCCGTGGCCGGCAAGGTGGTGGTGTTCTCGGTGCAACCGGATGTCGTGGTCTTGCGCCAGGGCCTGGAAACCCATGCCTACCGTTTGGGCAACTAAGTGGGCAACTAAGGATCAATGATGGAACGCATCTGGGCGCAATTACGGGTTCGTGGCTGGCTGTTGGCGGTGCTGGTGCTGATGCTGGCGCTGGCCAGCTGGCTGGTGCTGCGCCCGGCGCCGAACGCGCAGGCGCCCCAGCCGGGATCGGCTGCGGCGGGAGCCGCTGCGCCGGTCCGCCAAGATGCGGCCGGCTCTGCCTTGCCGGGAGCCCCAAGCTCCGTCGCTGGCGTTGGCACTGGCGCCGGCCTGGCGCAACCCGGCATGCCGGCTTCGCCGCTGCAGGACTTGCAGGCGCGTCAGGCGGAAATCAGCCGCGCTGCGGCCGCCGGCCTGGCAGCGCCGGGCGTGCCGGGTGCACAGGCACCGGGCGCCGTCCCGGCGGCGCCGGACGGCACGCGGCCACGCGACAACGAGGCGCAGCAAAAGCGCATGGCCCGCA
>JAIENA010000167.1 GCA_019751755.1 Burkholderiaceae bacterium
TTCGCCATTTTGGCGGGTGTACTCATGGGCATCTACCTGCCCACCGACGCCGTGGCCATGAAGCCGCTCGGCGATGGCTTCATCAAGCTGATCAAAATGATCATCGCGCCGGTGATCTTCTGCACCGTGGTGGCGGGTATTGCTGGCATGCAGGACGTCAAGAAAATCGGTCGCGTCGGCGGCAAGGCCCTGCTGTACTTCGAAGTGGTGTCAACCTTTGCCCTGGTGATCGGCCTGATCGTCGCCAACGTGCTGCGTCCGGGCGACGGCTTCAACGCCGACCCGCACACGCTCGACACCAAGGCCATCGCGCAGTACACGGAAAAAGCCAAAGCACAGACCACGCAGGATTTCGTGATGAACATCATCCCGAACACCTTCGTCGATGCGTTTGCCAAGGGCGATATCCTGCAAGTGCTGTTGATCGCCATCCTGTTTGGTTTCGCCCTGTCGCTGTTAGGCGAGCGCGGCAAGCCGATCACCAAACTGATTGACGAGCTGGCCCACGTGATCTTCGGCATGGTCAACATCGTCATGAAAGTCGCCCCGATCGGTGCCTTCGGCGCCATGGCCTTCACCATCGGCAAATACGGCATCGCCTCGCTGAAACCGCTGGCCGCCCTGATGGGTTCGTTCTACCTGACCTGCTTCCTGTTCGTGTTCGTCGTGCTGGGCGCCATCGCCAAGATGACCGGCTTCTCGATCGTCCGCTTCATCTCGTACATCAAGGAAGAATTGCTGATCGTACTGGGCACCAGCTCGTCGGAAAGCGCGCTGCCTTCGCTGATGCGCAAACTGGAAAAACTGGGCTGCTCCAAGCCAGTGGTCGGCCTGGTGGTCCCAACCGGCTACTCGTTCAACCTGGACGGCACCAACATCTACATGACGATGGCGGCGCTGTTCGTGGCCCAGGCCACCAACACCGAACTGACGCTGGCGCAGGAACTGACCATCCTGGGCGTGGCGATGCTGACCTCCAAGGGCGCCTCCGGCATCACCGGCGCCGGCTTCATCACCCTGGCCGCCACCCTGGCCGTGGTGCCGACGATTCCGGTGGCCGGCATGGCGCTGATCCTGGGCATCGACCGCTTCATGAGCGAATGCCGCGCCCTGACCAACTTCGTCGGCAACGGTGTGGCGGCGGTGGTGGTGTCGAAGTGGGAAAAAGAACTGGATGTCGCAACCATGCAACGTGAACTGGCCAACCCGTCGCCAGCCACTGATGTGGCGGCAGCGGCACCGGTGGTCAAGGCAGCCTGATTCGGCGGCACGCCATCCCAGCAATTCTTGACGGCACGCCACGGCGTGCCGTTTTTTATGGTTCAGCGGCGACGCCGCATGCACCCCAGACCCAGCAAGCCGCTGATCAGTAACACGATGCTGCCCGGCTCCGGCAAGCCGACCCGCACATCATCGATGGCCGCCGCGCTAAAGCCGGACGTGCGGTTGGCGCTGGCGAAGGCGTAATAGCGCACTTCATCAAAGCCGTTGACGTCGGCCAGGCCGAGGATGGCGCCATCGGGCTTGGTGAAATTGCCGCTGCCGGTCTGCAGGCCGTTATTGAACGTCTTCCAATAGCCGTTCAAATTCAGGTAGCCCGACCCGGCCGCGAACTCCACGCTATGGAAATCCAAACCATCGCCGCGACGGATGCTGATGTAGGCATTGCTGCCGGCGGTCGCCATGTAATTGCCATCAAATGCAGGGCTCAACTCACTGGGGTCATCATAGCAATCGATGCCCGCATACCCGCAGCCATTGTTGTTGCCAGAGCCCGTGTAGCTGAACAGCAAGCCGCCCTCCCGGTACTGGTTGGACAGGGTGGTATTGCCGTCGAAGCGGGCGCTGTAGGCGGTATTCCACACCGCCGAACCCTGGCCGAAGGTGGCGATCACGGCGGCCGATGCCTGGTTGGCAGCGGCGAACGACGCCAATAGCGCTGCCAGCAGCGGAGCCGATAAGGAGGCCGCCCGCGCCACCTTGCCTAATGATTTTTTCATACTTGTCTCGTCTAAATTGTTTTATGGTTGTTTTACAAAATCCAGCGCGTCCCACGCATAACCGGGACTCAGGTATTTAATGCCGGACGAGCCGCTGATGGCTGTCAGCGTCAGCACGTTCTCGCCCACCACCAGTTCGCTGGCCGGCACATTGAAGGTGGTCATGGTGTTGTTGCCCCGGTAGGTGCCGACCGTCAGCGTGCGGGTCGACGGTTGCGTCGAGGCCGCCGGGTTGGCCGGTATCCAGCCATTGATTTGCGGTTTCGGGCGGCCACCGGCGAACGCCGCCGTAATACCCAGACGCAACTGGTAATTGGCGATCTGGCTCTTGGTCAACTTGAAACGGATGGTCAAGGCGCCATTCACCTCTTTCCACTGGTAGGCCGGGAAGCCGGTGGCGGCGGTTGACGTGCCAACCACATAGTCGGGCGGCGTCCACGACGCCATGCGCACGTCGGACGGGTGCATGGTGGTGAGTTTGCTGCCATTGATGAATTCGAGCGGGGTACCATCCCAGTCACCGATGCGCCATAGCGCCGCCGTCTTGCCGGGGTCGCCGGCCGCCACGTCAATGGTATTCAAGGCCAGCGTGCCGCCGGCCGTGACCGTGACACTCTGGCTGGCCACCGCATATTCGTTCTTGTACACCTTCATCGTATAGGTGCCAGGCAGCATGCCGGTGCTGTCGAAGTGGCCGCTGCCGGCCGCCGCCTTGGCCCAGTATTGCGCCCGGCTGTTGGCAAAGCCCACCGTGTACTCATGGGCCGGATCCATGCCGGACAGGCCGACTCCGGACACCCTGCCCCGCCCCGCCGCGCCGACGTAGCCGGTCAAGCCCAGGGTGCCAAGGAAGGACGTGTCACCGACCTCCGGCGCGCCGCCCTGGTTGAACACCAGCGTGTACTGGTTGAGGATGTTGGTACGCAGGGTTTCCGTTTGCGCTTCGCCATAATTGACGATGTACGTGATTTCCTGGTTGGTGGCCGTGGCCTGGTTCAGCAGGCTGCGGTAAAACGGGCCGCCGGAATTACCTTCGTTGTTGTCGCGCACCACCCACAGGCCAACCCCGCTGGCGTTGTTGGTCGCGCCGATGTATTGCCAATCCTTGAGGCGCAGGTTGGAGTAATGCTTGGAGCGGGTCTCGCCGTTCGGCAAGCCAAAGACATCGCCCGATTCCACGGTGGACGTGGTGCCGCGCAAGTCGGATGGCACCGGACCGTTCGGCAGCGCGTTGATCGGGATCCGCACGATATAGCGCGCCAGGCCCAGCGTATTAGGCTCGGTGGTGAAATAAGTGCCCATATAAACGTGGTTGACACCACGTTTGACGATGTAATAGTGGGTCAGATTGCCGGCCGTGACGGTCACCTTGACAACATCGGCGCCCACCGTGGTGGCCGCCACGTTCACGGCGGAGACGCCGGTGTACAGGTAATCAAAGCCGGAATTGACCTGGCTGCCGCGCGCCTGGTCCTGGTATTGCACGCCGTTGTACAGCATCGACGCGATGTCGCCGGCCGATTGGGTGCTGACACCGTTGTCGGTGCGGCGGATTTTCAGCACCAGGCCGGCGCCGCTATCGATGGTATAAAAATTGGCGTCTTCGGCCAGGCCGAAGCTGTCGGCCGGCGCCCCCATGCGCACCGCTTGCGGGCCAGCTTGCAGGCCGGGGTCGGTGCCACCGCCACCGCAGGCCGTCATCACCACGCCGGTCGTCAGGGCGAGCGCCGCCATCCCCGCTGCGGGGAATCGTTTGGATTTCATCTGGTCTCCTGGTTGTTTTTAAATTGGCAGCGCCGCCAGGAGCAGTATCAAATTGTCAGCAATGCACGGTCAACGGCGCACGCGGTGTGTGCTTCAATGAATCACAGGGTTGATTGGGAATCAACGATTGCGGCGTGGCCGGGAGGGCAATGCGTGGCGCTAGCGCCACGCATTGGGGTCGTGCGGAGGTCGTGCGGGAGATTACAGCGAAGAGAAGTCCAGATCGACACCGGTCGCGGCGGCGATCTGTTCACGGCTCACGCCGGGGGCGAGTTCGGTCACTTTCAGGCCCGATGGCGTCACTTCCAGCACACCCAGGTCAGTGATAACGAGGTCCACCACACCGACGCCGGTCAGCGGCAGGTCGCACTGCTTGAGCAACTTGTGCGAGGTCGAGCCGTCTTTCGCGGTCGCCACGTGCTCCATCAGCACCACGACTTTCTTGACCCCGGCCACCAGGTCCATCGCGCCGCCCATGCCTTTGACCATCTTGCCCGGGATCATCCAGTTCGCCAGGTCGCCTTTTTCCGATACCTGCATCGCGCCCAGGATCGCCAGGTTGATCTTGCCGCCCCGGATCATGCCGAACGAGTCAGCCGAGCTGAAGTAGGCGGCGCCCGGCAGCGCGGTGACGGTCTGCTTGCCGGCGTTGATCAGGTCCGCATCGACCTTGTCATCGGTCGGGAACGGCCCGATCCCCAGCAAGCCGTTTTCCGATTGCAGGAACACCTCCATCTCGGCCGGCACATAATTGGCCACCAGGGTCGGCAAGCCGATGCCCAGGTTCACATAAAAACCGTCTTGCAATTCCTTGGCTGCGCGGGCAGCCATCTGGTCACGAGTCCATGCCATGTTTTTCTCCTTGGTTGGCGTCAGTGGGCATCAATTGGCACGCACGGTGCGCTGTTCGATGCGTTTTTCCGGCGTCGCGTTGACCACGATGCGATGCACGAAAATCCCCGGCGTATGCACCGCATCCGGATCGATCTCGCCCACTTCCACCAGTTCCTCGACTTCCACGACAGTAATCTTGCCCGCAGCGGCCACATTCGGATTGAA
The DNA here is from genome assembly GCA_019751755.1 of Burkholderiaceae bacterium. Classification (GTDB taxonomy): domain Bacteria; phylum Pseudomonadota; class Gammaproteobacteria; order Burkholderiales; family Burkholderiaceae_D; genus Rugamonas. The sequence continues at coordinate 4,824 of JAIENA010000167.1, forward strand.
GTTGCGCGCGGTCTTGCGGTACAGCAGGTTGCCGGCCTTGTCGGCCTTCCAGGCTTTGACCAGCGAGACATCGGCCACCAGAGCGCGTTCCATCACATATTGCTCGCCATCGAATTCACGGATTTCCTTGCCGTCGGCAACGATGGTGCCGACGCCGGTCTTGGTAAAGAAGGCCGGGATGCCGGCGCCGCCGGCGCGCAGTTTTTCCGCCAGCGTGCCTTGCGGCGTGAATTCCAGTTCCAGTTCGCCGGCCAGGTACTGGCGCGCAAACTCTTTATTTTCCCCCACGTACGACGAAATCATTTTCTTGATCTGGCGGGTTTCCAGCAACTGGCCCAGGCCGAAACCATCGACGCCGGCATTGTTGGAGATCGCCGTCAAGCCTTTGGCGCCGGTGTCGCGCAGTGCGGCGATCAGGGCTTCAGGAATGCCGCACAGGCCAAAACCGCCGACCGCGATGGTCTGGCCATCCTCGACGATACCGGCCAGCGCGGACGCGGCATCGGGATAAACTTTATTCATGTGATGTCCCTTGTGTTTTGATAGATTTGCACTGTTTCAGCAGCGGAGTCCAGAATAGAATACGGCCTCCAAAAGTACAATACCGTAGAATTACCGCCCACCATGACCCGCCCCCTGCCCGACATCGATTACGAAACCATTTTCATGGAAGCGCCGGTCGGCATGTGCGTCTCGGATAACCGGGTGATCCTGTCCGCCAACCGCGCGCTGGGCGCGATGTTCGGCTACCACCACCAGGAGCTGGCCGGCAAATCGTTTTCCATCCTGTACCCGACCCAGGATGAATTCAAGCGCACCGGCGACCGGATCATCCCCATCATGAACGCCAAGGGCCGCTATTCGGACGAGCGCATCATGCTGCGCACCGATGGCGAGCTCTTCTGGTGCCACGTGACCGGACACGCGCTGGACCCGCATGCGCCGCTGGGACGGGGCATCTGGACTTTTGAGGATGTTAGTGAAAAACGCCCGGTGACGGCGCAGCTGACGGCGCGCGAGCGGGAAATCGCCGCGCTGCTGGTGGAAGGCAAGACCAGCAAGGTGATCGCGCGCGACGTGAATTTATCGCCGCGCACGGTGGAAATGCACCGCGCCCGGCTGATGAAAAAGTTCAGCGCCGCGACCTCGTCGGAACTGGTGCACAAGCTCGTCGGCGCGCACCGATAACAACTAGTTCACATCGCCGTCATGCCGTCGTCGGCGGAGATCACGGCGCCATTAATGAAATGGGCTTCATCACCGGCCAGCAACAACAGCAAGCCATCGAGGTCTTCCGGCTTGCCGGGGCGTTTGCGGGGCAGCATCTCAATCAGCTTGCGGCCCGGCTCGCTGGCGAAATACTCCTCGTTGATTTCCGTGGAAATATAGCCGGGGCAAATGGCGTTGACGTTAATGCCATATTTGCCCCACTCCACCGCCATGGCCTTGGTCATTTGCACCACGCCGGCCTTGCTCATGCAGTAAACGCCAATTTGCGGCAACACGCGCAAGCCGGCGACCGAGGCGATATTGATGATGCGGTGCTGCTTCTTGGGATCGCCCTTGGCGCGGGCAATCATGCGCTTGGCGGTTTCCTGCGCCACGAAAAACGCGCCGCGCAAATTGGTGTCCATGACAAAGGAATAATCTTCCGGCGTCACATCGACCAAACGTTGCGTTGTAGATACACCTGAATTGTTGACCAGGATATCAATCTGACCGGCCTCGGTTTCCGCATGGGCAATCGCGGACTTGATGCTGGCATAATCGGTTACGTCGAGCGCCACCACGTGGGCGGCGCCGCCGTCCGCTTCAATTTCCGCCCGCAACTCTTTGAGGCGGTCGATCCGGCGCGATGCCAGCACCACCTGGGCACCCGCCTGCGCCAGCACTTTGGCGAACCGGGCGCCGAGCCCGCTCGATGCGCCGGTCACCAGCGCGGTTTTTCCTTCAAAATTCACTTCAATGCCCACGGCGCCACTCCTGTCTTGTTATTGGCTTCGCCAGTTGCAAAAAATGCGCTCTGGTCTACCCATCATGATTACATAAAACCCAGTATTAGATTGCAGCGTCTAGGATTGTCACGCAAAATGGCGCCCAAGTTACCCTATCGTTTACGCACGTTCGTGCTATTATTTTCAAAAGCCTCCGAAACACAGATACTATAAAAACTATGACACAGCCTAACAACCTCGTAGAACAGTACGGCCCACGCGATGCGATGGAATATGACGTCGTCATCGTGGGCGGCGGCCCGGCGGGCTTGTCCGCGGCGATTAAAATCAAACAATTGGCGGCGGCCAAAAACCAGGAAATTTCGGTCGTCGTGCTGGAAAAAGGCGGCGAACTGGGCGCCCACACGCTGTCCGGCGCTGTGATGGATCCCAAGGCCCTTACCGAGCTGATCCCTGACTGGAAAGAAAAAGGCGCGCCCCTGAACACGGCCGTGACCGAAGACCGCTTCCTGCTGCTGACCGAAACCAAGGCCTACCAGGCACCGGACATGCTGCTGCCGGAATGCTTCCAGAACCACGGCAACTACGTGATTTCGCTGGGCAACGTGGTGCGCTGGCTGGGCCAGCAAGCCGAAGCACTGGGCGTGGAAATCTTCCCGGGCTTCGCCGCCGCCGAAGTGCTGTACCACGACAACGGTTCCGTCAAAGGCGTTGCCACCGGCAACATGGGCGTGAAACGCGATGGCGAAGCCGGTCCCGACTTCCAGCTGGGCATGGAATTGCACGGCAAATACACGCTGTTCGCCGAAGGCGCGCGCGGCCACCTGGGCAAGCAAGTCATCGCCAAGTACAAGCTCGATGAAGGCCGCGACCCGCAAGCCTACGGGATCGGCATCAAGGAACTGTGGGAAATCGACCCGGCCAAGCACCAGCCGGGCCTGGTGATTCACACGGCCGGCTGGCCGCTCGACAGCAAGACCTATGGCGGCTCGTTCCTGTACCACCTGGAAAACAACCAGGTCGTGATCGGCTACATCGTCGGCCTGAACTACGAAAACCCGTACCTGTCGCCGTTCGAGGAATTCCAGCGCTACAAAACCCATCCGGCGATCCGCACCTTCCTCGAAGGCGGCAAGCGCATTTCGTATGGCGCCCGCGCGATTACCGCCGGCGGCCTGCAATCGCTGCCCAAGCTGGCCTTCCCGGGCGGCGCCTTGATCGGCTGCGACGCCGGTTTCCTCAACATGAGCCGCATCAAGGGCAGCCACGCCGCCATCAAATCGGGCATGCTGGCCGCCGAATCGGCGGTGGAAGCACTGCTGGACCAGCGCGCCAACGACGAGCTGGTGTCGTTCCCCGTGAAATTCGAGCAATCGTGGCTGCACGAGGAATTGTATGTGGCGCGCAACGTCAAGCAATGGCTGAGCCGTGGCCTGTACCTGGGCGCCGTCATGACCGGCATCGACCAATTGATCTTCCGTGGCAAGGCGCCGTGGACGCTGCACCACACGCACGCGGACCATGAATGCCTGAAACCGGCCGCGAACTACCAGCCGATCGTGTACCCGAAACCGGACAACAAGCTGACCTTCGACCGCCTGACCTCGGTGTTTATTTCCAATACCAACCACGCGGAAGACCAGCCGATCCACCTGACGCTGAAAAACGCCAACATTCCGGTCGATGTCAACCTGGCCAAGTTTGCCGGTCCGGAAGCGCGCTACTGCCCTGCCGGCGTGTATGAGTTCATCAAGACCGATGAAGGCCGTGACCGGCTGCAGATCAATGCGCAAAACTGCGTACACTGCAAGACCTGCGATATCAAGGACCCAACCCAGAACATCGTGTGGGTGACGCCGGAAGGCGGCGGCGGCCCGAACTATCCAAACATGTAACAACCTGTAAACGAATCGCAACACAGCGCAGCCTCCGGACTGCGCTGTTTTGTTTTGTGGCATCATAAGTGGATGTCAAACTGCAGGTGTGGATGGGGGGGAATCCCCTAAACGCAAAAAAATCAAAAAAAACTTCGGAAATTTCTCATAAGCACTTAATGCCCACCCTAAAACGGTCGTCTAGTACTTAGGAGAGCGCAGATATCGCAACGCTGCTCTGAATCGAACCCACCTACACCAGGAGTTTTTCATGCTGAGCCTTCATACCAATAACGCAGCGCTGTCCGCGCAAAACTCGATCACTCGGACTCAGAGCCACTTGTCGACGTCGATGACCCGCTTGAGCACGGGCTATCGCATCAACTCGGCGATGGATGATGCGGCTGGTCTGCAGATTGCAACCCGTCTGCAAGCACAAACGAGTGGTATGGGCATGGCCATGCGCAACACCCAGAACTCGATCTCGATGATTCAGACCGCCGACGGCGCGCTGAATGAAACCACGTCGATCCTGGTCCGCATGAAAGACCTGGCGACCCAGTCGGCCGACGGTTCCGCCACCGACGTTGACCGTGGTGCCATGCAGTCGGAATACGACGCGCTGACCGACGAACTGACCAACATCGTATCGAATACCTCGTTCGGTGGCACCACGCTGCTGAGCTCGCGCACCGATTCGAAGTTCAATGTGGCGATCAACTTCCAGATCGGTTCCGCAGAGACCGAGCAGATGGGCGTGGACATCACCACCCTGTTGGGAACCATGCATACCAATCTGACCAGCACCAACGGCAGCCACGTTTTCGCGTCGGATGGCACCGTCGGCTCGGGCACCGGTACCGGCATTGCAACGGCCACCGCCGCCAACGACATGATCACGACCTTGGATACGGCGATTGAATCGGTGTCGAACGTGCGTTCGTCGCTGGGTGCCGCAGCCAACCGTCTGGACCACGTGTTCAATAACTTGTCGAACATGTCGACCAACACCAAAAACGCGTCGGGCCGCATCATGGACGTGGACTTCGCAACGGAATCGGCGTCGATGATGTCGAACCAGATGCTGCTGCAAGCTGGTACCGCAATGCTGAAACAAAGCAACAGCCAGTCCTCGCTGGTTCTGTCCCTGCTGCAATAATTACAATCGTAATTACCGCCGCAGTGCGCTCCCGGATGGCTTGCCGCCCGGGACAGCAGAAGCCAACCGGGATATCGGTTGGCTTCTTTTTTTACAACTCGTAAAATCGGGTTATGGCAATAGATCGATTGACTCCCCCCGCAGCCACGCTGACGGTGCCGGAACGGATCGTCCGCGAGCAGCCCGGTCAGGTCCAGATAATCCCGCCGGTCAATACCGTGCCCGGCGAAGAGGCCAGCTTTTCCCTGCCACCGGGTTTGCCCGCGGCAGTGGGTGCGATCGTCGATGCGCCGGACACCATCCTGCCCCACACGGGACTCAACACCCTGGCCAACGTTTTGCATGCGCAAGCCGCCAATATGGCGGACCCGGCCGCGCTGCGCCCCGATCAGCTGCAAATGTCGCGCCAACTGGTCTGGCAGCAACCCGACGCCAACACCATGGCGCAATCGTGGGCCGTGATGGTGCGCACCTATGGCGAACAGCGCGCCGCGCTGATGGACCAGGCCAATGGCCGCAAGCTGCCCTCCGGCCTCTTCATGACGGACCAGGCGCAAAACGCCGTGCGCGATGGCCGCGCCACGCCGCTGATGATCAGCGAGATGGAATCGTGGCGTTTTGCGGTCTATGCGTGGGGGGCGGAAAAACTGGTGCTGCGGGTGGTATCGCGCGACCCGGGCTTGCCGGACGAACCGCGCCGCAAACGCGCCAGGATCGCGATCCGCCTCGAACTGACGTTGCCCGACATCGGCAAGGTGCTGGTGCAAATGGAACCGGCCGGCGACGGCGTGGTGCTGGAAATCGGCGCCAACCAGAATGCCGCCATGGAATACATGCGGGAAATGCTGCCGCAGTTGGCCGCCATCATCAGCCGCAATGGCTTGACGCTGGTGCGCTGCCATTTGATGCGGGAACTGGCGCCGGTGCGTGAAGAATACAACAACCCGACCCGGGTACAAACCGCCATGCTGACGCAGTCGGTGTTCAAGTCGATGGCCGAAGTCGCGGTATTGCTGTCGCAGCCGCAACAGCCCAAGGACTTGTTTTCGGAATCGGCCTGAATGTCGGCTTGAATCACGCAACGCCGTTGGCGGCGCCAACCGCGGTTTACTTCGGCACCACCTCGAACGCCAGCAACTGCGTCACCTGCCCGGCCCCAAAGCCATCGAAATGGTCATCCGACACCAGCACAATGGAATGGTGGCCATTGGCCAGGCGCGGGCCCCATGCCATGCCCTCAATGCAGTCAATCCGGGTGCCCAGCGTATCCAAATCGAGCACCAGGCGCTTTTTCACCGGGATATGGCTGGCGCCAGCCAGTGATGCCAACCGGCTGACATCGGTCGCACCGTCGGTGTCGATTTCATAGATCCGCGCGTGGCACTGCGGCGGCTGCCCCGGCGCGGCCTGCACCACGGCGCGCTCCAGCACCAGCAGGCGGTGGCGGTCGATCGCGAGGATTTCGCTGACGCCGTTGTCGGCCGCGCCAGACGAGGGCGTGGCGCCTGGCACCGGCTCGATCGGATACGCAAACTGGGCCTGGATACTGCCGCTCAAGTCATGCCGGCTGATGCGGGAAAGCGCGCCGCTGGTGGCGGTGGCCGGCGCGCCATCGGCGTAGATCGGGCCCTCCATCGCGACCCACAACGACTGGCCATCAGCGGCGAAGGTCATGGCTTCATAACTGAGGTTCTGGCGCGCGCCCCGGGTTTGCGCGGCCGACACGCTGAACATGAATGGCGTCGGCAAGCTTTCCAGCGCATTGCCTTCGGCCGTGGCATGGCGCACGAACGGCGGCATGCCCAGCGAACGGTCGCCTTCGCTGCTCCACCAGATCGAACCGTCGCGGGGGTCGAAACGCACCGATTCCGGCGCCGCCACCTCGCCGCCACGCAACGCGTATTGGGCGCGCGACGGAAACTGGCTGCCGTCGGCCTGGCGCAGCGTGACCACATCGCGCCAGGCCACGGCGCCAAACCCATCGAGACCATAGTGCAGGCGGGCGGTATAAAACCGCGCTGGACCGTGCTCCGAGCGGTCATCGCTGATCAGGATCCAGTTGCCGCTGGCGGGATCGTAATCAATCCCGGACAAGCCGCCCAGCACGGAACCCTTGAAGGCGGTGTTCAGCGCCATGCGCTGCTCACCCAACCAGCGCAGGCCGGCCACGGAACGCTCGGGCTCACCACCGCCGCAGCCGGCCAGGATGGCGGCCACGGCGATCGCGCAGACCGTCAGGCGGGACAAAAAAGTAGGCAAGCTCATGATGTGCAATGGAATGATTGTTCTGGCAACCATTGCATTCTATGAGCCGGACACCCCGCTGGCCGCAGGGTGCACACTATAAAGAATATTGCTTTTCGATGATGGGCCGCGCACCACCTATACGCCGCCGATGATACCGATCAATACCGGGTGGATCAGCCCACCGTGCCGATAATCGACACTTCCCGGTTTTCCGGCACCTCGTTGTACGACAGCACGTGCAGGCCCGGTGCAAACAGGCGGGCGTAGCGCGCCAGCAGCGGGCGGATTTGCGGCAGCACCAGCAGCAAGGGCGGTGTGGCCTGCTGCTTCATCTGCTCGCGCGCCACCGGCATGTTGACCTGCAGTTGCGCCAGCAGGTGCGGATCGATCGGGTAGTTGTCGAGCACGACTTTACCGCCCTGGCGCGCCTGGTTCAGAGAACCGAGCAGCATGTTTTCCAGTTCGCCGCCCAAATTAAAGGCCAGCATTTCCGGTTTTTGGCCAAACAGGCCGGACACGATCTGGCGCCGCAGCGCGCAGCGCACTTCGGCCGCCAGCAGGATCGGGTCCTTGGTGGTTTCCGATGAATCGAGCAAGGTGGTGGCAATCGGCACGATGTCCTTGAGCGAGACGTTTTCCGTCAACAGCACGCGGAACACGCGCAGCAGTTGGGTGTGCGTCAGCGACTTTTCCAACTGGCTGGCCAGCTTGGGCGACAGCGCCGTCAGGCGCTCGAGGATGGCCGGCACGTCTTCGTGGCGGAACAGTTCCGGCAGGTATTCGCGGGTCAGTTTCGACAAGTGGGTGGCGATCGCCGACGGCGCTTCCACCACCTGGTAGCCGAGGCCCAGCGCATTGGCTTTTTCGCCGTGCTCGATCCACGTGACCGGCATGCCGTAGGCCGGCTCCACCCCGGGAATGCCGTCGATCTTGCCGTACACGGTGGGCGACGGGATCGCCATCAGCCGGTCCGGGAACACTTCAGCCTGCGCCACCACGGCGCCCGACAGCATCACCGCATACTGCGACGGCTTCAGGCCCAGGTCATCGCGCACCACCACTTGCGGCAACACCATGCCCATCTGTTCGGAAATCGACTGGCGCACGCCGCGGATGCGTTTGGTCAGCGGCTCGCCATGGTTCTTGTCGATCAGGCCCACCAGCTTGTAACCCACCGTCACTTGCAGCGGCTGCACCGCCGGCAGCGATTGCCATTCCAGTTCCGGTGTTTTTTCTTCCTTGAGCGCCGCCTCCACCGCCTTCATGGCCGTGTTGTCCGGCACATCGATGCGCTGGCTCAGCTTCCAGGACACAAAGCCCAGCACGCCCGCGAACGTCAGGAACACCAGCCATGGCATGCCCGGCACCACCGCCAGGACCACCATCAGGCCGGCCGCGCCGCCGATCACGCTTGGCGACGACAGCACCTGCTTGGTGACGGTGTCTTCGAAGTCGCCGGCATCGGAAATGCGCGTCACCAGGATCGCGGACGCCGCCGACAGCAGCAGCGCCGGAATCTGCGCCACCAGACCATCACCAATGGTCAGCAGCGCGTACTGGCGGAACGCGTCGCCAAACGACATGTTGTGCATCAGCGCACCAATGGCGACGCCGCCCACCATGTTGATGATCAGGATCAGGATCGACGCCACCGCGTCGCCGCGCACGAACTTCGAGGCGCCGTCCATGGCGCCATAGAAGTCCGCTTCCATCGCCACGTCGCGGCGCCGCTCTTGCGCTTTTTCCTGGTTGATCAGGCCAGCATTGAGGTCGGCGTCGATCGCCATTTGCTTGCCCGGCAAGGCGTCCAGCGTGAAACGGGCCGACACTTCGGCAATCCGCTCGGCGCCCTTGGTCACCACGATGAAGTTAATGATCATCAGGATCACGAACACCACCAGGCCCACCACGTAGTTGCCGCCAATGACGACATTACCGAAGGCTTCGATCACGTGGCCGGCGGCGGCCGTGCCCTCGTGACCACGCAACAGCACGACCCGGGTCGACGCCACGTTCAGCGTCAGCCGCATCAGCGTGGTGGCCAGGATCACGGTCGGGAACACCGAGAAATCGAGCGGCCGCTTGGCCGACACGCTGACCAGGATAACGATCAGCGCCAGCACGATGTTGAAGGTGAACAGGATGTCCAGCAAGACCGGCGGCAACGGCAGAATGATCATGCCGAGGATGGCCATCACGAATATCGGGGTGGCGAACTTGTGACGCCGCAGCTCGGCGACGATACGGTTCAGGAAATTCATCAGGTTCTTGCCTCACTCATACTTGCAGGTACTGGTACATCGGACGGGAATTGCGGCTCATTGCCGCGCTGCCCGTCCCGGAAGGATTTCAGGGCCAGCACATAGTTCAGCACTTGCGACACGGCCGCATACAGCTGCACCGGAATTTGCTGGTTGACCTGACTGGTATTGTAGATGGCGCGCGCCAGCGGCGGCAGCGGCAACACTTCAATGTTGTGTTCAATGGCGATCTGGCGGATATACAGCGCCATTTCATCGACGCCCTTGGCCAGCACATACGGCGCCTCGGCGCGGCTGTCATCGTAGCGCAGCGCCACCGCGTAGTGTTCCGGGTTGGTGACCACCACGTCGGCCTGCGGCACGGTTTTGCGCGCCGAGCGCTGCGCCATCGCGCGCTGCAACTGGCGAATGCGCTGCCGTACTTCGGGGCGGCCTTCGTTGCTCTTGTATTCTTCCTTCAAATCCTGCTTCGACATCCGCTGGTTTTGGGCATAGAAAAAGGCCTGCGCCGGCACGTCGATGATGGCGAAGATCACGAACACCGAGATCATCGACATCAGGCCATCGAGCATCAGCGACGAGCCGCTCAGCAGCGCCTCATTGAACGGCAGCGCTTGCAAGCGCGTGTAATCGTCCATCGTCGTCAGCGCGATGTGGACCAGCACCCAGATCAGCACCGTGGACTTGGCCACCGACAGCGCGAATTCAAACGCGTGCTTGCCGGAGAACAGCCGCCCCAGGTTGGTGACCGGCGAAAAACGCTCCAGCTTGGGTTCCCAGTGCTTGCCGGAAAACACCCAGCCGCCCGGGATCATGCTGCCCAGCACGATCGCCAGCGGCACCACGAACAGCGGCAACAGCATCTTGATCAGCAACCAGGCGGCGGACGAAAAGATGATCGACAGCGTATTCATCATCGCGCCTTCGGCTTCATAGTTGCCAAACGACTGATGGAACAATTCACGCAACTCTTCCATGTAAGTCGGCATCAGGAAGATGAACAGTTTTAAGGTCACCAGAATGCCGAGCGCCGTCGCCAGGTCGCGCGAACGCACCACCTGGCCTTCTTCGCGCGCCTTTTTCAGCTTCTGCGCTGAGGCCTTTTCTGACTTGTCGCCGGTGCTGCTGTCAGCCATGCGCCACCCGCATCTGCGTTTGTATCATGTCGAGCACCTGCCCCGAAATCCGCACGTAATGGCCGGGGATGAAGCGCACCACCTGGGCCAGCATGAACAGGCCGAACACGGTGATCACGGAAAAGCCCAGCGAGAACAGGTTCAGCGTCGGCGCCACGCGGTTCAGGAAACCAAAACCAATCTGCACCACGATGGTGGCAAACACGATCGGCACCGCCAGCAGCATGGCGGCGGCAAACACCCACGCCACGTTCCACGCCACCGTTTGCAGCAGCAGCGGATGGTAGCCCGCGCCCAGCGGCCAGGCCTTGAAACTGGCGCCGATCACGCCGGCGATCACCAGGTGGCCATCGATGGAAAAGAAAACAATGATCGTCAACATCGTCAACAGCGCCGACACCACGTCCGACGACTGGCCATTGATCGGGTCGTTCATGACCGCCATCGAAAAGCCGATCTGGCTCGACACCATGAACCCCAACACCATGATGACGGAGGTGGTGAAGCTGAACGCCAGGCCCAGCACGCCGCCAATCACGGCCTGTTCGATGGTGACCACCACCCCGTTCAGTGAAAACGGATCCACTGACGCCGCGCCGCCCGTCAACGGCAGCATCAGCACCGACAGCACCAGGCTGACCAGCACACGGATGGTGACCGGCACCATCGCTTCGCCCAGCACCGGGGCCGACGCCATCATGGCCATCACACGCACGAAGGGCCACCACCACGCACTGAGCGTGGGCAACAGCTGGGCCAGGATGGTTTCCATTGCGCGGCTAGCCGACCAGGGTGGCGGCGCGGGTGAAGATGGAGACGCAGTAATCCATCAGGTAGCCGGCCATCCAGCGCCCGGCGAAGATCAGCGCCAGCAAGGTCACGATCAGACGCGGCAGGAAGCTCAAGGTCTGTTCATTGATTTGCGTGGCGGCCTGGATCAGTGCCACCACCAGGCCCGTGACCAGGCCCGGCACCACCAGCACCAGCACCAGGATCATGACGATGTGCAGCGACTCGGCAATCAGGTCGACCGCAAGATCAGGCGTCAGCATGGCCTCCCTCGTTTCTAATAAGCTTGGATGCTGGTCACCAGCGTGTTCACGGTCAGCGTCCAGCCGTCCACCAGCACAAACAGCAGCAACTTGAACGGCAGCGAGATCACCAGCGGCGACAGCATCATCATCCCCATCGCCATCAACACCGACGACACCACCAGATCGATGATGAGGAAAGGAATGAACAACAGGCAGCCGATCTGGAACGCGGTCTTCAATTCGGACAGCACAAAGGCCGCCAGCTTGACGGTAAACGCATGGTCGGACGGCTTTTCAACCTTGGCGTCGCCAGCCAGGTGGGCAATCTGCTTCAGGGCCGCCTTGCTGGTCTGGGCCAGCATGAAACGGGAGATCGGTTTTTCCGCGATCAGCAGCGCCTGTTCCAGGCCGATTTTCTCCTGGTCATACGGGACAAAGGCATTACGCCAGATATCGTCGCCGATCGGTCGCATCACCAGCAGCGTCAAAATCAGGGCCACCCCCGTCATCACGCGGTTGGGCAAACCCTGCTGCAAGCCCAGCGCCTGGCGCAGCAGCGCCAGTACAATCACAAAACGGGTAAAACTGGTCATCATCATGACCAGCATGGGCAGCAAGCCCAGCAGGGTCATAATGATGAGAATCTGGGTCTTGACCGTCAGTTCGGTCTTCGCCCCCGGCACCACATTGGCCAGCAAATCCACCGCCTGCGCCGGCAAGGCGAGGGTCAGGCCGATACCAGCCAGCAACGCCGCCGCGCCCAGCAATCGTCCCCGGCCTTGCAGGAACGGCAGGCTCCGCAAAGCCGGCATCGTCAAGGCGCCATCATGTCGAGGTTCAGCCCGTCCAGGTCGATGACCTTCAGGCCATAGTTTTCACCGGCCACCACCACTTCGGCGCGGCCGATGGCGGTGCCGTTAACCTTGATGGTCAGCGGTTCCCCCGCCAGCATATCGAGTTCGACCACGCTTTCAGGGCCGATCGACATCAATTCCTGCAATGAGATGCGGGCCGAGCCCACTTCCAGCGTCAGCGTCACCGGGATCTTGCGCATCATTTGCGGCAAGTCGCGCCGCGGCCCATTGGCCCGGGCCGGCACCATGCCGTCGCCGTGCTCATTGCCGCCCTGGTCGATGATCATTTCTTCGGAAATATCTTCCAGCAACGCGTCACTGCCGCTGTTCGGATTTACGTTCATCATTTATTCGACGTCTTCAAAAGAGGTTAAACAGATCTTGCCCTTGTGCTCGGACACCGCCGCCGTGAACAAGCGCGAATCGTCGAGCAGTACGTCGGCCCGGTGCATGCTGATCGGGATCACGTCACCGAGCTGCAAGTCAAACAGGTTGCCCAGCATGACTTCCTTGGTCACCAGGATGCCTTTCAAGTGCACTTGCAGGCGGGTGGCCAGCGGCGCCCGGGCCTGGCCGGTGCGGCGCGCATTGTCGCGCTCGGACGACAGGCCGTGCAGCACCGACGCCATCAAATGCTTGTCCAGCGCGAACGAGAAACGCCCCACCAGCGCCGGCTTGTCGCCGGTGTCATGGTCCGACACCGTCACGCTGATGACCCAGGTACCGGCGGGCGGCTGGGCGCCAGGTTCGGCATGAAAATCATCCGGCTTGCCGGCCGACGTCTCATCGGTTTTTTCGGGGCCCGGCAAATTCGCTTCGATGCGACCGGCCAGCGTGCCGGCCAGTTGTTGCCCGAGCACGACGGCCAGCCGGTCTTCGGTCGCCGTGACCTTGACCGACGCATCGTCGAGCGAACCGTCGCTCTTGCTGCGGCCATAACGGAAATTCAGTACGGCCAGCAACACCTTGCGCTCCAGCGAGAACGCAATGTCACCGGCGGGGGCGGCGAAGTTGAGCCAGCGGGCGCGCGGCTCGTTGCCGCCAAGGCGGGAAAAGTCCACGCTGTCGACCTGGAACGAACCCCAGTAGCGGCGGTTCAGGTTCAGGCGCATGGCCTGCGCCAGATCTTCCTTGAGTTGGGCCGCGAACACCGGCAGGCGGTGCACGGGGCGCCCCAGCAGGCAGGGGTCCAGTACCTGGTGCTGCGTGTTTTTTTTCGCGAGGTTCATGCGGGGGTTCGTGTCATCGTTGGAATCGGTACGCGGTCGGTACACTCACGGCGGAACGCCATATGCCATATCCTAGCTTAAAAAAAGCCAAGGCGGGCGAAGCTTACATGAAATTCTTACCCATTGCCACGGATCAATTTTCGATCCGTGAAGCACTTAGACTTTACAGAAATATTGCTAGCAGGTAAGCTTATTCATGGCATGACAATGCAATTACTGCAAGGCAACAAAAAGGCTCAAAAATCCGCTTAGTCCATGATTAAAAAGAAAATTCTGTCTCACCACCAGGACACGAATTCACCTTTTCTGTTGTTTCCGCACAATCGACTACACCAGACTAATTTCCAGCATGTATGATTCTTCGAGTCCGCATTAGATCGGGGTGACGTCGGCATTTGTCGAAAAACCCGCCGATATGGGGCTATGTTAGCCCCGCGTGAAGTACGTTGCAATTACTATAAGCAACTAATGGAGGTGCACTATGGCTAACGAATTCGCCAGCCTGATCCAAGCGGATCTGGCATCCCTGACCAACGCGGCAGCCGATTTATCGAGTTCCGCGATTGCTCCGGCCGCCCAGTTCGGCGCGCTGCCCGGCCAGACCGGACAGGGCGCCGCGCATGGCGGCAATTTTGCGCAATCGATGCGTGAAGCCTTTAATAAAGTCAATGCGGACGACGCCTTCGCGGGGCAGAAGATGGCGGACGTGGACGCCGGCCGCAGCGACGACCTGGTGGGCGCCATGCTGGCCAGTCAGGAAGCCAGCTTATCCTTTTCCATGCTGATGCAAGTGCGCAACAAAGTCATGGGCGCCGTGGATGAACTGATCAAGCTGCCGTTGTAATGCCGCGCCCCTGCTCCAGCTCCCAACCCTCGTTCTCCTGCGGAAGACCATAGTGACCAATCCCCTCAAGTCCGCGCTTGCGCGCTTGCGCCCGGGCGACGGCAATGCCCCCATGCTGTCGCCGGCGCTGACCAAGAACCTGGCGCCCATCCTGACCCTGGCGATCGGTATCACCGCGCTGGTCATGATGGTGATGTGGCAAGACCAGTCAAGCTACAAGCCGGTGTTTGGCGCACGTGAGAAAGTGGTCGCCGCCGACATGATGAATGTGCTGGAAACCGAAAATATTCCTTACCGGGTTCACCCCGACAGCGGCCAGGTGATGGTGCCGTCGTCGATGCTGGGCAAGGTGCGCATGCTGCTGGCGGCCAAAGGCGTAACGGCGCAACTGCCGGCCGGCCTGGAGCTGATGGACAAGAGTGACCCGCTGGGCGTGTCGCAATTCGTCCAGGATGTACGCTTCCGGCGCGGCCTGGAAGGCGAACTGGCGCAATCGATCATGACGCTCGATTCGATCGCGACCGCGCGGGTGCACCTGTCGATCGCCAAATCGACCTCGTTTGTCTCCAGCGATGGCGACAAGTCGTCGGCGTCGGTGGTGATCTCCACCAAGCCCGGCCGCAAGCTGTCGAATGAAACCATCGCCGCCGTGGTTAACATGGTGGCCGGCAGCGTGGCCAGTCTGAGTCCGGCGCGCGTCAGCCTGGTGGACCAGACCGGCAACCTGCTGTCGTCGCGCGTCGACCTCGATGAAGGTTTTGACGGCGGCGCGATCGGCAATGAACACGGCAAGCGCGCGCAAGACGATATCCGCACCAATATCAAGGGCCTGTTGGGTCCGATCGTGGGCGAAGACAATTTCAAGATCAGCGTCACGGCCGTGGTCAACAATGACCGCATCGAACAAACCGTGGAAAAATTCGGCGAAGCGCCGAAAGTCACCAGCGAAGCCATGCGCGACGAACAGGACCGCAACCGCCTGGTGATGGGCGTGCCGGGCACCCTGTCGAATCGTCCGCCGCCAGCCGATGCGAAAGCCGGCACCGACGGCACCAAGACCGCCGAGGGCAAGGATAGCGAGGGTGGCGGCGACCAGAGCCGCAAAAACGCCACCACCCGCCAGTATGCGTATGACCGCAGCATCACGCAGACCAAGCATGCCCGTGGCCAGCTGGAAAAACAAAGTATTGCCGTGGTGCTGGCGCACGCCGCCGCGCCGTTCCCGAAAACCGGCTGGAGCGCGGCCGAACTGGCCAATATCGACAAAGTGCTGCGCAACGGCCTGGGCATCGATGAAAAGCGTGGCGACTCGCTGGTCGTCACCGCCATGAACTTCCCGGCGAAACCAGCGCCGCCGCCATGGTGGCAGGAACGCGAAACCGTGGTCGACTACTCGCTGTGGCTGACCTACGCGGTGGGCGCCCTGCTGGCCTTCTTCCTGTTCGTGCGTCCGATGCTCAAACTGCTGATCAGCGCGGTGCAGGCGGTATTGCCGAAAGCCGCCGTGCCAGCCACCGCTGGTCCCGAGCAAGTCACCTTGCGCGCCCCGAGCGACCGCCGTGGCGGCGCTGGCGCGACCGGCGACAGCGCCGCGCCAGCGGGCGCCCAGCAGCAACTGGCCGGTCAGGCCGGGGCTGGCGCGACGACGGCGGCACCGGTGCTGGGTGGCACCGGCATGGAGAGCAATTCGACCATCCCAGGCGGCGTCAATCCGGGCATGCCAGTCGTGCCGCTGCTGGAAAACTATGACTTGCCGCCGACCGGTTCGTCGGTGGATGTGATGGTCGATCACTTGAAGATTCTGGCCGAGAAAGAGCCGGAACGCGTAGCCGAAGTTGTTAAACAATGGATGCAGAAAAATGGCCGATCTGAATAATTCCGAGCTGGGCGATCCGTCAAGCGCCTTCCTGACGCCGGTGGAACAGGCCGCCATTGTGCTGCTGTCGATCGGTGAAGAGCCGGCCGCCGCCGTGCTGCGCTGCCTGTCGCGCGAAGAATTGCTGGAAGTGACACAAGTGATGTCGCGCATGAGCGGCATCAAGGTCGAGGCGGTGAAAACCGCCATGCAAGCGTTCTTTGACGATTACCGTGAACAGTCCGGCGTGCATGGCGCCTCGCGCAGCTACCTGAAACGCTCGCTCGATCTGGCGCTGGGCGGCGACATCGCGAACACCGTGCTGAACAACATTTACGGCGATGAGTTGCGGCCGAAAATGGCGCGCCTGCAGTGGGCCTCGCCCAAGTGGCTGGCCGAATATATCGCCAACGAACACGTTCAAATGCAGGCGGTGTTCCTGGCGTTCCTGCCGCCGGCACTGGCCGGCCAGATCATCGATGGACTGCCGGTCGAAGGCCGCGACCTGGTGCTGCTGAACCTGGCCCGTCTGGACGAGATCGACCGCGACCTGCTGGGCGAACTCGATGAACTGGTGAACCGCTGCCTGGGCAGCTTCGATTCGCAAAGCACCAGCGTGGAAGGGGTGCGCCAGGTGGCCGAGATCCTGAATCGCCTGCCAGGCAATCGGGCGCAAATGGTGGAATTGCTGCGCGCGCACGACCCGGAAGTGGTGAACCAGATCGAACTGTCGATGTACGACTTCCTGATCCTGTCGACCCAGACCGAGGCAACGATTTCGCGCCTGATCGAGGAAGTGCCGCTGGAGCAGTGGGCCATTGCCCTCAAAGGGGCGGAACTGTCGATCCGCGACGCGGTGCTGAAAACCATGCCAAAACGCCAGGCGCAAGCGTTCGAAGACATGATGCGGCGCTCCGGTCCGGTGCCGATGTCGCGCATCGAAGCGGCGCGCCAGGAAATCATGACGACGGTGAAAGCGCTGGCCGACGCCGGCGAACTCGAAGTCCAACTGTTTGCCGAGAAAGTGGTTGAATGATGAAGCAATTCCGCCCTTACCGCTTCCCTCCCCTGTCGCAATTCGCGCCGGCGCCGGCGCGCGCGGCGGCCAGCGGCCTGACCACCGATTCCGTGCAATGGCAGGCGTCGGTCCAGGAAGGGTTCGAGCAGGGCCAGCGCGATGGCTACGAAATCGGCTTGCAGCGCGGTCAGGAAGACGGTTTCGAGGCCGGCCGCAACGCCGGTTTTGAACAGGGACGCGAAGAAGGCCGCAATGAAACCCTGGTGGCGTTCGACAATTTCGCGCGCCCGGTCGATGCGATGCTGAAAGGCTTGAAAAAGCTGCGCGCCGATTACCGTGCGGCACAGCGCAAGGAAGTGGTGGACCTGGTGGCGAAAGTGGCGCGTTCCGTGATCCGCGCGGAACTGGCGCTGCAGCCGGTGCAAATCATGGCGCTGGTCGATGAAACACTGGCCTC
The DNA here is from genome assembly GCA_019751755.1 of Burkholderiaceae bacterium. Classification (GTDB taxonomy): domain Bacteria; phylum Pseudomonadota; class Gammaproteobacteria; order Burkholderiales; family Burkholderiaceae_D; genus Rugamonas. The sequence goes on from JAIENA010000167.1 coordinate 22,747, forward strand.
GATGCCGCCGACCCGCGACGATATCGACGTCTACCTGAACCCGGAAGAATTGAAACGCATCCAGGACCTCGACCCGAAACGCACCAAGCGCTGGAACCTGATCCCCGATTCGCGCCTGGACGTGGGCGAATGCCGTATCCGCGCCGGCGACAACGAAGTCGACGCCGGCTGCCACCAGCGTCTTGCCGCCATCATGGAACAGGTCGATAATCAACTGACGGCGGCCGACACGGCCGATCAGCCTGAAAGCGAAGAATGATTGCCGATGCACTGCGCAACTTGGAATTCGATGCGGTCCCGATGGCGACGCCGACGGGACGCCTGGTGGGCGCCTCCGGCCTGCTGCTGGAAGCCGTCGGCTGCCCCTTGCATACCGGTCAACGTTGCCAGATCGAGATGGTGACCGGCGAATGGCTGGACGCGCAAGTGGTGGGTTTCCGCGACAAGCTGTCGTTCCTGATGCCGTTCAAGAAAGCCATCGGCCTGCAGACCGGCGCCCGCGTGCTGCCGGCGCCCGACAAAGCCATCCTGACCATCGGCCCGTCGTGGCTGGGGCGCATGGTCAACGGCCTGGGTGAGCCGATTGACGGCCTGGGCAAGCTCGGTGGTGAATTCCCGCTCGATTACACGCCGCCCCGGGTCCACCCGCTGCGCAAGAAACCCGTCACCGATCCGCTCGACGTCGGCATCCGCGCCATCAACTCGATGCTGACCATCGGCCGTGGCCAGCGCGTCGGCCTGATGGCCGGCTCCGGTGTCGGCAAATCAGTCTTGCTGGGCATGATGACGCGCCAGACCGTGGCCGATGTGGTGGTGGTGGGCCTGATCGGCGAACGCTCGCGCGAAGTGCGCGAATTCGTCGACATGTCGCTGGGCCCGGAAGGCATGCGCAAGGCGGTGCTGGTGATCGCGCCGGCCGACGAATCGCCGATGATGCGGATCATGGCCACTGAATTGTGCCATTCGATCGCCGCGCACTACCGCGACCAGGGAAAAAATGTCTTGCTGCTGGTCGACTCGCTGACGCGCTATGCGATGGCCTTGCGCGAGCAGGCGCTGGCACTGGGCGAGCCGCCCGCCACCAAGGGCTATCCGCCGTCCGTGTTTTCCAACTTGCCGCAACTGGTGGAGTCGGCCGGCAATGGCGAAAATCCAATCGGCAGCATGAGCGCGATCTACACCGTGCTGGCCGAGGGCGACGACCAGCAAGACCCGGTGGTCGACACGGCGCGCGCGATCCTCGACGGCCACATCGTACTGACGCGCGAACTGGCCGAACGCGGACATTACCCGGCCATCAATGTCGGCGCATCGGTCTCGCGCTGCATGGCGCACGTGATTTCTCCTTCCCACATGCACGCCGCGCGCGCGCTGAAAGCGGCCGTGGCGCGCCATGAACGGGTGCGCGACCTGATCCCGCTGGGCGCCTATGTGCCGGGCGCCGACCCGGTCACCGACAAGGCCGTGAACCTGCATCCGCACATCGAAGATTTCCTGTGCCAGGGCGCGAAAGAACCCGCGCCGTACGGCCACTGCGTGGAACACCTTGAAAGGCTGATGGCATGACCCCACCGACCAAGATCCGGAGCTTGTCAACGCTGGTGAGCTTGCGCACCACGGAAGTCGAACGCCTGCAGACCGAAATGGCGGCAAAAGAAAACTTGCGCGAACGCTATCAAAAAAACCTGGACCGCTTGACCGGGCTATACCAGAACAGCGGCGCCAGCGGCAAGCTGCCACTGGCACTGGCCAGCAACTGTGGCGACTACAAACAGGCCGTGATGCAAATGGTCGACAGCCATAAGCTGGACTTGACCATGCATGAGGCGGACATGGCGGTATCGCAACGCGCCTTGAACGCGGCGTTTGTCAAACGGGAAATCCTCGGACAGGTGTTGCATAAAGAAAAAAAGGCACTGGCCAGCCAGGAACAGGCCAAGGAACGCAAGCAGCAAGACGAATTGGCGACGCAATTGTGGCTGCGGGGGCAAAAGTAAGGCTTATTTAAATAAAGCGTATTTTCCGCACGTCACAATTTCATAAGAGGATGGGTTCGGTCGCCTATTACTTAGGTACACTTCCAACACATACCCTCGGAGTACGAACATGGCTACGACCAGCAGCACCACCTACGACCCGACATCGTCCGCAACCAAACTGGCCACCGCCTATACGGCAGGGCGCCAGGCCATGATCACGGCCCAGACCACGCGCGCGACCTCGCAAGCCAAGGCGCTGACGACACTGAGCTCGGCGATGAGTGAATTTTCGTCCGCCCTGTCGTCGTTCGGCGCGCAGAAAAGCATGGTGGCCAATGCCGCCAAGTTCGACGCCAATGTTGGCACCGCAACGGCGGGCTCCACGGCGATTGCCGGTACTTATAACTTTTATGTAGAACGCCTGGCCACCGCCGGGCAAGTGTCGTATGGTGGCGTGACGGACACGGCGGCGGCCGGCAGTGGCAGCCTGAATGTGGTGCTGGCGGACGGCAGCAATTTCAATGTCAACCTGACCAACTCCGACAACAACCACGACGGCATGCTGACGGCGCAAGAAATCGCGTCCGCCATCAACCTGGCTGCCGACAACAACTCACGCGTTACGGCCTCGACCCTGACTGTCAATGGCGAACCATCGCTGGTGCTGACCGCCGGGAACACGGGCGCCGACAACGCCGTCTCGCTCGACACCTCCGGCATCACCAATGTCGATTTGAAAGCCATGCTGGACGATCCGACCAAACAGCAGACGCTGGTGGCGGCCCAGGACGCCGTGGTCTGGATCGGACCGCACAACAGCGGCACCCGCGTGCAACAGGCCTCGAACACCTTTGCCCTGGTCGATGAAGTCAAGATGACCTTCACCCGCGCCCAAGCGGCCGGCGAATCGCCCGCCACCCTGACCGTGGGCCTGGACAAGAGCACCACCCATTCCAACGTGCAAGCGTTTGTCGATGCCTACAACAAGCTGTCGACCACGCTGGCCAACCTGACCGCGCCGGGCGACCCGGCATCCGGCAAGGAACCCGCGATCTTTGCCCAGGATTCCGGCCTGATGGCGCTGCGCAGTCGCATGACGGCCACGCTGCGCCAGGTATCCGGCGGCCAGAGCTTGCCAACCTTTGGCATCACCGGCCAGCGCGACGGCACCATTGCCCTCGACAACGCCCGTCTGGACAAGGCGATTAGCGCCAATCCGGCCGCGCTCGATTCGCTGTTCGGCAGCACCACCTTGAACAAGGAATCCGGCGTGCTGGGCGATCTCGACACGTTGACCAGCCAGTGGACCAACTCGGTGGATGGCCAGTTAAACCAGCGCAAGAGCAGCGTGCAAAAGCAACAAGCGTCGCTGGGCGACCGCCAGACACAACTGGACGACCAATACAACAGTGCGTACAAACGCTACCTGGCCCAATTTACGCAATTGCAAACGCTACAAGCGCAAATGGCCCAGAACACCGGCCTGTTTGACGCCATGTTTAGCCAATCATCGAATAGCTGAAATTAGTGAGCTGAGTTAGTTTGTTTTAAAGAGAGATTCACATGAGCCTGGAAGCCTATAGCAGTTACCACTCCACCAACCTCGACGCACAGACCGCGCGCGCGTCGCCGGTGGAGCTGGTGCTGGTCCTGACCGACGGCCTGCTGGAAGAGCTGGCGCGGGCACGCGGCCATATCATCGGCAAGCGCTACGAGCTGAAAGCCACCAGCCTGAACAAGTGCACCGAAATCATCAATGGCTTATCGAGCTCGCTGGACTATGAGCAAGGCGGTGAAATCGTGGCCAACCTGGGACGCCTGTATGACTACTGCGCGGCCCGGCTGTACCGGGCCGGCGTCGACATGGAGCCGGCCATTATCGATGAAGTAAGCGGTCTGCTCACCACCATCAAGCAAGGCTGGCTGGGAGTGCAGGCGAAGAATGGATAGGCAATCGACTTTGCTGCAACTAGGCCAAAAAATGAGCGCCGCAACCAACGCCTCCGACTGGAAAGCGCTTGCGGCGATCAATACGTTAATGGCGTCATCGCTGCCCGCGATGGCGCAACTGGGCCCATGGACCCCGGCCGAACGGGCCGCGCTGGCGTCGCTGCGTGATCTGCACAACCAGGCCATCCTGCGCACCCGCGAAGCCAGCCATGAACTGGGCAAGCACCTGGCCGAAATGCAGGCTAACAAGGAGGGCTGGCTGGCCTATGCCCTCAACAGCGAACCCGCTGCCACTGGAACCACCGCATGACTATGATTTCGCCCTCCGTGCCGGCCACCCCGGCCAACGCCACCCTGCCCGGCCAGCCGCTGCTGGACCTGCTGCCAGGCGGCGCCGGGGTGATGCCGGCCAGTGCCTCAGTTGTTGCTGGCGATAGCCACCTCGCCAGCGGGACGTCGCTGCCATTTGCACAATTGCTCGATATTGCCACGGCCGGACTGCCGGCGGGCGCACCGGACAGCGCGTCCGCCGCGCGCGAGGCGGCCACCGAATTGACCGCTGACGCAGCGTCCGATACCGCGCGTGACGCAGCATTGAATGCCGCGCAGGATGCGGCGAGCAATGCGGCAAACAATGCGGCGCCCGATACCGCACCGCCGCTGACGGCGATGGCCGCCATGACGGTCATGCCGGCCGGATTGGCCGCCTTTATGGCGTCCGCCACCACCGCGCCCGCACCAGCGGCCGCTGCCGCTGCCGACAAACAGGGTGCGGCGACACCTCGCGCCGCCGATACGGTTGGCGCCGTCGGCGCCGTCGGTGCGACCGGCCATGCCAAGTCGGCTGGCGCCGCCGCCGGCATCGATACGCCCGGTGCGTCCCCGACCGGTTATGGCTGGACCGCGCCTGCCGCCGCGCCGGCGGCATTGACACCGTCGACACTTTCGACACCTTCAACGCCATCGGGTCAAACTGGTCAGGCGGCCCAGACGGCGCCATCCGACGCGCCGACCGCCGCTGTGCCGGCAACACCGGCAAGCGCCGCCCCGGTGCAGCGCGACTTTGCGGCACCATCGGCCACCCCGCTGCAAGGTGTGCAGTTCCCGGCGCAGGCGCCATCGTCAATGCCCGCCACCGCGCCCGGCACGATCGCACCTGCCGCCATGCCGCAAGGCACCGCCGCCACCCCCGCCACCGCTTCGGCCGCACCAGCAGCCCCGTCGCCCGGGTCGCCGCAAGCCGGCACCGCCGCGCCGACGGCGGCCACCGCGGCCCGCGCCAGCGGCCCGACCAGCG
>JAIENA010000160.1 GCA_019751755.1 Burkholderiaceae bacterium
TCAGGCAGGTTCGACCATTACGCTGTATGACACCAATGGCACCAGCGTGTTGGGCACCACCACTACCAATGGCCTAGGCAAGTGGTCTCTTACCAGCACAAAACTGAGCGAAGGCAAGCATGCGCTGACCGCCAAAGCCGCTGATCTGGCTGGCAATTCCAGCAGCGCCTCGACAAGCTTGACGGTGACCATCGATACCACCGCACCCAGCAGCACGCCGGGTACCCCGCTGCTCGATGCTGGCAGCGATAGCGGCAGTTCCAGCAGCGACGGTATCACGCGCAACAACACGCCGACGCTCAACGGCAGCGGGGTCGAGGCCCAAGGCTACGTCGAAATCTACGTGGATTCAGATCCCACTCCGTATGAGGCCTTCTATGTCGATGGATCGGGTAACTGGTCCGGCAGCTTATCTAGTACGCTGGCCGATGGCAGTCATACCATTCGTGTCGGAGAATATGATCTGGCCGGTAACTTCAACCCGACCAAGTCGGCTGGCCTGACGTTGGCGATCGACGCCACCAACCCTGCGGCGCCTTCCGCGCTGGATTTGGCCACCGGCAGTGACACCGGCATCAGCAGTAGCGACGATAACACCAATGACACCACGCCCACTATCAGCGGCAAGACGGAGGCCGACGCTACCGTCACGCTGTATGACAGCAACGGCACCACCGTGTTGGGCACCACCACCGCCGACGGCAGCGGCAACTGGTCGATCACCAGCACCACCCTGGCCGAAGGCAGCCACACGCTGACCGCCAAGGCGACTGACGCGGTCGGTAATGAAAGCACGGTGTCGTCGGCGCTGACGGTGACAATCGACACCACCGCGCCGACCACCACCATCGCCACCACCAAATTCTCCGACGACACCGGCAGCTCCGCGACCGACTTCATTACCAAGACGGCGGCGCAAACCATTTCTGGCACCACCAGCGCCAACCTGGTGAGCGGCGAACTGGTGGAAGTCTCGCTGGATAATGGGGTGACCTGGAATACCGCCACCACTACGGTCGGCGCCAACACCTGGACGCTCAGCAGCCAGACCTTGGCCGCCAGCAATACCTTGAAAGTGCGCGTCAGCGACACCGCCGGCAATAGTGGCACGGTGGCATCGCAAGCCTATGTGCTGGACCAGAGCGCGCCATCGGCGCCCACCACCACGCTGGCCACGGCCAGCGACAGCGGCACGTCCAGCAGCGATGGCGTGACCAGCGTCACCACCCCGGTCATTTCCGGCACGGCCGAGGCGAACGCCAGCGTCACGCTGTATGACACCGACGGCACGACGGTGCTGGGCACCACCACCGCCGACGGCAGCGGAAACTGGTCGATCACCAGTGCCACGCTGTCCGAGGCCAACCATACCTTGACCGCCAAGGCCACCGATGCCGCTGGCAATGTTAGCAGCGCGTCGACCGACCTGGAACTCACGATCGATGTGACCGCACCTGGCACGCCGGGCACGCCGGATTTGGACGCCGGCAGCGATACTGGCACCAGCAATAGCGACAACATCACGAAAACCACCACGCCGATCTTCACCGGCACGGCCGAGGCCAATGCCAGCGTGACGCTGTATGACAGCAACGGCACGACGGTGCTGGGCACAGCCACCGCCGACGGTAGCGGGAAATGGTCGATCACCAGTTCCAAGCTGGCCGAAGGCGAGCATACCGTGAGCGTCAAGGCCAGTGATACGGCTGGCAATGCCAGCGTCGCGTCCAGCACTTTGGCGGTCACGGTCGACACCACGTCGCCGACCCAGCCGGCGGCGCCAACCCTGGCGACCGCCAGCGATACGGGCGTTTCCAGCAGCGACGGCATCACCACGGTCAACACGCTTGATTTCAGCGGCACCACCGATGCCTTGGCCATCGTCAACCTGTTCGACACCGGCGGCAAGATTATCATCGGCACCACCACCGCCGATAGCAATGGCAAATGGTCAGTGACCACCAGTTCGCTCACCGCAGCCTTGCACAATATCACGGTGAAAACCACCGATGTGGCGGGCAACGTCAGTGCGGCGTCGACGGCGGCGGCAGTCACCATCGACAATACCGCGCCGGCGTTGTCTACAGCGATCACGATTTCCGACACGGCATTGAAAGTGGGGGACACCGCCACTGTTAAATTCACCTTTACGGAGGCGGTGTCCGGCTTCACCACGGCTGACCTGGTCGTGGAAAAAGGTGCGGTGACCAGTTTGAGTTCCAGTGACGGCGGCATCACCTGGACCGGCACGCTGACACCGACCAGCAACATCACCGACACCACCAACATGATCACGCTGGATAACACCGGCTATACCGATCTGGCTGGCAACGCCGGGGTGGGCACCAGTAATTCGCCGAACTATGCAATTGACACCGAGGCGCCGACGCTGGTGGGCAGCATCATGGTTTCCGACACGGCGCTGAAAATCGATGATACCGCCACCGTGACCGTCGTTTTCTCCGAAGCGGTGACCGGTTTTATCGCCGCCGATCTGAAGGTGCCGAACGGCACGCTGAATGCGTTGACCACCGGCGACGGCGGCATCACCTGGACCGCGACCCTGACGCCGAACGCCTCCGTCACCGCCGCCAGTAATGTGCTGACGCTGGGCTTGACTGGCGTCACGGACTTGAACGGCAATGCCGGCGTCGGCAGCCAGGATTCGGTCAAATATGCGGTCGATACCGAGAGTCCGACGCTGGACATCACCAGTGATGTATCGACGCTCAAGATCGGCGAGACAGCTGTCATCACGTTTACCTTTAGCGAGGATCCGGGCGGTACCTTTAGCTGGGACGGCAGCAGCGGCGACGTTGTCGTCAATGGCGGCACCCTGGGGGCGATTTCCGGCTCCGGCCTGACGCGCACGGCGACCTTCACGCCGACGGCCAGCGTGGATAACGGATCGGCTTCAATCAGCGTGGCCGCAGGCACGTACACGGATGCCGCCGGCAACAGCGGCAAAGCGGCCAGCGGTAACGCGCCACAATATGACACGCTGGCCCCGGATGCGCCCTTGGCGCTTGACCTGGGTTCGGCGGAGGACTCCGGAGCGTCCAACAGCGACAACATTACCAATATCACCTCGCCGACCATCAGCGGCACGGCCGAGGCCAACGCCAGTGTGACGCTGTATGACAGCAACGGCACGACGGTACTCGGCACGGCCACCGCCGACAATAGCGGCGCTTGGTCGATCCCTAGTTCCAAGCTGTCCGAAGGCAGCCACACCTTGACCGCGAAGGCCACGGATGCGGCTGGCAATATCGGCGCAGTGTCGTCCGCACTGACAGTGACGATCGACACCAGCGCGCCGACCAGCACCATCGCCACCACCACATTCTCCAACGACACCGGCAGTTCCGCGACCGATTTCATCACCAAGACGGCGGCGCAAACCATTTCCGGCACCACCAGCGCCAACCTGGTGAGCGGCGAACTGGTCGAAGTCTCGCTCGATAACGGGACGACCTGGAGCACCGCTACCACCACGGTCGGCGCCAACACCTGGTCGCTGGGCAGCCAGACGCTGTCCGCCAGCAATACCTTGAAAGTGCGCGTCAGCGACACCGCCGGCAACACCGGCACAGCCGCCTCGCAAGCCTATGTGCTGGACCAGAGCGCGCCGTCGGCGCCCACCACCACGCTGGCCACGGCCAGCGACAGCGGCACGTCCAATAGCGACGGCGTCACCAACGTCACCACGCCGGTCATTTCCGGCAAGGCCGAGGCCAACGCCAGCGTCACGCTGTACGACACCGACGGCAGCACGGTGCTGGGCACGACCAGCGCCGACGGCAGCGGCAACTGGTCGATCACCAGCAGCACCCTGGTCGACGGCAGCCACAGCCTGACCGCCACGGCCACCGATACGGCTGGCAATGTCGGCAAGGCGTCGTCCGCGCTGACAGTGACGATCGATACCAGCGTCCCCACCACCACCATCGCCACCACCACATTCTCCAACGACACCGGCAGTTCCGCGACCGACTTCATCACCAAGACGGCGGCGCAAACCATTTCCGGCACCACCAGCGCCAACCTGGTGAGCGGCGAACTGGTCGAAGTCTCGCTCGATAACGGGACGACCTGGAGCACCGCCACCACCACGGTCGGCGCCAACACCTGGTCGCTGGGCAGCCAGACCCTGTCCGCCAACAATACCTTGAAAGTGCGCGTCAGCGACACCGCTGGCAATACCGGTACGGTCGCCTCGCAAGCCTATGTGCTGGACCAGAGCGCGCCGTCGGCGCCCACCACCACGCTGGCCTCGGCCAGCGACAGCGGCGCATCCAGCAGCGACGGCGTCACCAGCGTCACCACGCCGGTCATTGCCGGCACAGCCGAGGCCAACGCCACTGTCACGCTGTACGACACCGACGGCAGCACGGTGCTGGGCACGACGACCGCCGACGGCAGCGGCAACTGGTTGATCACCAGTTCCACGCTGGCCGACGGCGGCCATACCTTGACCGCCAAGGTCTCCGACACGGCTGGCAATGTCAGCAGCGCGTCGAGCAACCTGACGATAATGATCGACGCGACCGCGCCGGCCACGCCGGGCGTACCGGATTTGGCCAGTGGCAGTGACACCGGCGCCAGCGACAGCGACAACATCACGCCATCGACCACGCCAGTGTTCACCGGTACGGCGGAGGCCAACGCCTCCGTGACGCTGTACGACAGCAACGGCACGACGGTGCTGGGCACGGCCACCGCCGACAATACCGGTGCCTGGTCGATCACCAGTGCCACCTTGGCCGATGGTGAGCATATGGTGAGCGTCAAGGCCAGCGACCGAGCCGGTAATGTCAGCAGCGCGTCCACCGCCTTGTCGGTGACGGTCGATAATAAGGCGCCGACCACGCCGGCGGCGCCGACCCTGGCGGCCGGCAGCGACAGCGGCGCTTCCAGCAGCGACGGCGTTACCAATCTCAACACGCTTGAATTCGGCGGCGTCACCGAAGCCTCGGCCACCGTCAAGCTGTACGACACCGACGGCAGCACCGTGATCGGCACCACCACCGCCGATGGCAGCGGCAATTGGTCCGTGACCACCAGTACGCTCACTGCGGGCGCGCACAGCATCACCGTCAAAGCCACCGACGCGGCGGGCAACGTCAGTTCGGCCTCGCAGGCGGCCTCGGTCACGATCGACAAGACCGCACCCGTGCTCAATGGCGTGATCAGTATTTCTGATACCGCGCTGAAAGTGGGCGAAACCGCCACTGTGACCTTCACCTTCACCGAGGCGCTCGACACCGACAGCTTCAAGGTTGCCGATGTGACGGTGCCGAACGGCACACTGCAGAATTTGAGCAGCGGCGACGGTGGCACCACCTGGACCGCGACCCTGACGCAGACGGCCAGCGTGACCGCCAGCAGCAACCTGCTGACGCTTGATTACAGCGGCATCCTCGATGCGGCTGGCAACGCCGGCACCAGTACCGCGACCTCCGGCAATTATGCGGTGGACACGGTACGCCCGGCGCTGGCGTCGAGTATCACGATTTCCGACACGGCGCTGAAAATCGGCGATACCGCCACCGTGACCTTTACCTTCACGGAAGCGTTGGACGTCAACAGTTTCACGATTGCTGATGTGACCGTGCCGAACGGCGTGCTGTCGAACCTGACCACCAGCGATGGTGGCATCACCTGGACCGCGACCTTGACGCCGAACGCGTCCGTCACGGGCGCCACCAACGTGCTGACGCTCGATTACACCGGCGTCCTGGATGCGGCTGGCAACGCCGGCACCGGCTCGGCCACGTCCGGCAACTATGCGGTGGACACGGCGCCGCCAGTACTGGCGTCGAGCATGACGATTTCCGACACGGCGCTGAAAGTCGGCGACACCGCCACCGTGACCTTTACCTTCACGGAAGCGGTGACCGGCTTCACCGTTGCCGATGTCACTGTGCCGAACGGTGTGCTGTCGAACCTGACCACCAGCGATGGCGGCATCACGTGGACCGCGACCCTGACGCCGAGCGCGACCACCACCGACGCGACCAATGTGCTGACGCTGGACTACGCGGGGGTGGCCGACCTGGCCGGCAACGCTGGCAGCGGCACCGTCGATTCGGCCAACTATGCGATCGACACGACGCCGCCCACGGTGACGGCGTTCACGCTGAGCGACACGGCCCTGATTTCCGGCGACAGCGCGCAAGTGACGATCACGTTCTCGGAAGCGGTCAGCGGGCTGACCGCGGCCGACCTGACCATTGCCAACAGCAGCCTGAGTAACCTGGCCACGGCCGATGGCGGCGTTACCTGGACCGCCACGTTGTCGCCGCAGGAAGACATTCAAGGTGACAGCACGCTGACGCTGAATGTGACCGGTGTGAACGACGCGGCCGGCAATGCCGGCACCGGAACCTCGGCGGTCAAGTACAGCATCGATACCATCCATCCGACCGGCACCGTGTCAATCAGCAGTTCGGCGTTCAAAATCGGCGACAGCGCCACTGTCAGCGTGGCCTTCTCGCAGGCGGTGACGGGCTTGGCCAGCGGCGCGCTGTCGGCGCCGGGCCTGACGCTGGGCGAAGCCGTCAGCAGTGATGGCGGCGTGACATGGAGCATGACGGCCACGCCGAACCCGGGGCAGACCAGCGCCGGCAATGCGGTGACACTGAATGCTGGCAGCGTGTCTAGCCTCAGCGGTAACGCCGGCGTGGGTAGCGCCAGTTCTTCCGCCTATGCGATCGATACGCAAGGGCCGACCGCCAGCGTGTCGCTTAGCCGCAGCACGCTGACCGGCGGCTCAACGGGCACTGTCACGATCGCATTCTCGGAGGCTGTGAGCGGATTCGACCTGGCGGACATGACTGCCGGCAACGCCACCTTGTCCGGACTGGCCAGCAGCGACGGTGGCCGCACCTGGACTGCGTCACTGCTCGCCGACAGCGGCGTGACGGCCAGCGGCAATATTGTGTCCGTCAACCTGGCTGGGGTGCGCGATGTCGTCGGCAACAGCGGTGTCGGCAACGCCAGTTCCGGTACCTATCTGGTCGATGTCACACCGCCCGTGGTTGGTACCGTCGATGGCGTGACCACGGTCACCACCGGTGTCAAGGATAGCGTCACCGGCCTCGATAACACGGTGGTCAACGTTCCCATCATCACCAGCACGCGCAGTGACGATCCGACCACGCCGAACCAGACACTGGCCGATATTCCACTGGGCCAGAGCGGCGCCGGCGGTGTCAAAGTCGACTTGACGGTCAGCCTGCCGGTTGGCGCCGGCTTGCAGGTCGAAGGCGCGAACCAGTTGCTGAACAAGGACCAGGCGTTGCTGGACCTGATCAACCGCATCGAGCAAAAAACGCCGAGCGGCTCCAGTGTGCAGCAGGAAATGACCGGACAGGGCCGTGACTTCCTGCAGACGCTGGGCACGGAACTGGTGCAAAGCAAGACCCTGGTGCCCACCGCGACCAGCGGTACCGGCACTGGCACTGGCGCCAAGATTCTCATTACCGGCAATTCCAGCGGCGCGCCAGGCGACACCGACGGCGGCGCCATCGGGCTGGTGATCGACACGCGCCAGTTGCCGTCGAATGCCCAACTGACGTTGAACAATGTCGACTTCGCGGCGATTGTCGGTAACGCCACCTTGCGTGGTGGTGACGGCCGCAATTTTGTGATTGGCGACAGCGGCACGCAAAACATCTTCCTCGGTGCCGACGATGACTTGCTGTTCGGCGGCGCTGGCAACGACATCATTGGCAGCGCCGGTGGCAACGATACGCTCGATGGCGGTGCCGACAATGACACCGTGATTGGCGGCATTGGTAACGACAGCGTCAGCGGCGGCAGCGGCAACGATATCCTGGGCGGCGGGCGCAGCGACGCGGGCCAGTGGCAAGTGTTCCTCAATAACGCCGGCAAGTTTGTCGCCAAACACGAGACTTCGCTGTTCGCACCGGGCCAGTGGGAAACCGTGCAGGCATCCGAACTGGCGGCGAGCTTGCCGGAATTCGGCTTCCTGGGCGGCCAGCTGGCGCAAGTGCGGGAACTGGCGCAACTGTACGACGCCGCGTTCGACCGTCCGGCCGACTTTGCCGGCCTCAGTTACTGGGTCGGCACCGGCTCCGACGTGCTGGCGATGGCGGGCCAGTTCCTGCAAGGCGCGGAATGGCGCGATGCTGGCGGCGTGCAATTGAGCAACGCCGCGTTTGTCGACAAGGTGTACCGCCAGGCGCTGGACCGGGCGCCGGAAGCGGCGGGTGCGGCTTACTGGACCGGTTTATTGGAAGGCAAGGACGGCATCACCTTGAGCCGGGCGGAAGTGCTGAAAATGATTGCGCTGAGCCCGGAACACGTGGGGCTGCTGAGCAACGCGGACGGTATGAAGGTGGCTGCCGCGACAGTGACGGCGGAGCAGGGCTGGATCACCGGCGGCGGCGACGACACGCTCAATGGCGGCGCCGGCAACGACATCCTGTCCGGTGGCGATGGCGTCGACACCATTGTGTATGCCGGCAAGCAGGCCGGTTATCACATCCTGGTGGGACGCGACGGCGTGGTCAAGGTGCAGGACACGGCCAATGGCGACCTCGATACGCTGCGCGGCATCGAGCGGGCCCAATTCAGTGACGGCAGCGCCGACATCGCCTTTACGCAGGCACCGGCGGCCAGCTTGAAAGTGCTGGGGCTGTTGTACCAGACCACGCTGGACCGCGCGTCCGACGTGGCGGGCCTGAAGTACTGGATTGAGACCGGCTTGCAAGGCCAGACGCTGGTGCAGACCTTCACCGGCGCGCCCGAGTACATTGCCCGTTACGGCAACACCAGCGACGCCCAGTTCGTGCACGCCCTGTTCCAGAACAGCGGTTTGCAAGGCCAGGCGGCCGGTGGTGAACAGGCCTGGGTTGATTACCTGGCCAGCCACAGCCGGGTGGAACTGATCGGCTCCTGGATCGCCAACACGGATGTTCAGGCGGCGCAGTTTGGTAGTGACGGGGTGTGGCTGGCGTAACGGTGTAACGGTGTAACGGTGTAATGGCGCGCGCTGAATTAACAGCGCGCGCTGAGCGTTACAGTGCGCGTAACTGGCGCCACAGTGGCACCCGTTGTGTCAGCGTTTGCGCGACCAGCGGAGCGAGTGCCGCCAGGTTGTCCGCGTCGGATTGCACCACGACCTCGCCGTTGCGCATCAGGCGGCCCTGATCGCGCATGGCGCGCCACACCAGTTGCACCACTTTGTCGGTATCGCCTGGCGCCGCTCCGGTTTGCAGCGCGTGGTAGACCAGCAAGTCGATATGAGTGGCCGTGATCCCGCTTGCCAGCGCCGGCGTACACAGGATTTGGTACTCGTCGCTAAAGCGCGCCAGGTTCGCCAGAACCTGGTTGAGCCGCAGCGCCGCCGCATGATCGGCTTGTTGGGCGCCGGCCCAGGTCAGTGCGGCTTGGCGTGTGGCCACCAGCATCACAGCGATTTGGGCGATGCTGCCGCCGGGCTGGCTCGCCAGGTTCGGCAAGGTGCGCAATTCGGCCAGTGTGCAAGGGCGTTGCGCCAGTGCGTCGAGCACCGGGTTGTACAGATCGGGCAGGGCATTAATCTCGCCAAACGGCAATTGCAGTTTCAACTGGACTTCGTTGCGCGGGCGCGTCAGGTACAGCGTCACTTCACCGAGGCATTCGGCCTGGCGCAGCGGCGACATGCGCCGTGCACCGCGAATAAACACGTCCTTGCGGAAACCGGTGTTGCGGAAATAGTCCTTCATGGTTTCGCGCAGTGCCGGTGTTTTCATCGACTCGACCACGGCAAACCGTTCTTCATCAAGATACAGGCGCGGATAGTTCAGCGGCAGTTCCGCGTTGCCGGCGTAATCGAGCTTGGCGGCGGCAAGATCGCGCGCCACATCGGCGTGGTACAGTGGCTGCCAGTGCTTGTGCATGTATTCGTGCACCAGGTAATGCGGATTGCCTTTTTCCAGCATCTCGATGCGCGCCGCCAGGCCGCCGTTGGCGCTGAAATAGCCGGCTTTTAAGGTATCCATCTTGCGCACCAGTTGCCCGGCCGCGCGCAGCTGGGTATCGCTGCGTTCGGGATGGCCTTCGGCATAATCGACCAGCAGGCGTTGCAGCGGCAACACGCCGGCCCAGCCGGGCATGGCGTTGTAGCTGACGTAGACGATGCCGCCCGGTTTCAGGTAGCGCTCAATGAAACGCACGATATGGGCCTGGTTGGCGGCCGTGACCCAGGTATAAATGCCATGCAGCGTGATGAAGTCGAACTGCGGCAGGTCCGGCACCTCGCCCTGTGCCAGCGCTTCGAAGCTTGCTTCGAGCAGTGTCAGGTTGCCGAGCCGGGCCTTGTTGGCCATATCGCGTGCGGCGCCGACGTGGGCGGGATTGAAGTCGGCCGCGTAAAAGCGGCCCTGCGGGTTGGCTGCCGCCAGCACGTTGGCGGTCAGTCCGCGGCCAAAACCCAGCTCGCAGTAATCAAAACCTTCTTGCAGCGGCACCGGCTCATAGCCGTTTAGCGCACAGACGAAATTGAGTAACGACGGGCTTTGTTCGGCATAAAACCCTGCGGTGTATTCGATATCGGAGGCGTAGCCTTCAGTCCAGTTCATGTATTAGTCTCCGTGAAAGGTTGACGTAACATTACACAAGAAAAAAGGTCTATGCAGCACTGGCATTAGTTTTTTTGAAATCTGGCGGCGCGCAGTCGATGGCGGTCGCGATCGGCGCCGCGAATCTGCGGTATGCTGTTCGGCTTGTTTGTCACAATTGAGACTGTATGCAATACAACCGCTACTTGATGGCCGGCGCTTGCGCCAGCGGCACTGTCGCCGCGCTGCATTTACTGTGCATCGTATTTGGTGCCCCCTGGTACCGTTTCCTGGGCGCGGGCGAGGACATGGCGCAACTGGTGAATGCGGGCAGCCCGCTGCCCGCCCTCATCACCTTCGGGATTGCCGCGCTGCTGTCGCTGTGGTCGGCCTATGCGCTGGCCGGTGCGGGTGTGATCCGCAAGCTGCCCTATACGCGGCTGGGTTTGTGCGCGATTGCTTTCATCTACTGCTTCCGTGGCCTGGCGTTTCCTTCGCTGATCTTTTTCTTCCCTGGTAACAGCTCCATATTCTGGATGGTCAGTTCCTCGCTCTCGTTCGGTATCGGCATGCTGCACGTGTTCGGCTTGAAGCAGATGTGGTGGAAACTCGAGGCATGACCTGCCTGGTTTAAGCGCTTTTGCGTGCCGGCGCGTGGTTGACGATGTCGGACGGTGTCATGCCGAACCAGCGCTTGCACGCGCGGTAAAACGCGCTGGGCTCGGAAAAGCCCAGTTGGAAACTCAGCATCTTCAGCGACAGCTCGCCGGTCGACAGCGACCGGCGCGCCAGTTCGCGGCGCGTTTCATCGACCAGGGTGGTGAAGCTGGTGCCTTCCTCGGCCAGTCGGCGCTGCAGCGTGCGCTCGCTCATCATCAACTGCGCGGCCACGTGTTCGCGCTGCGGCGGGCCTTTTGGCAGCATGGCCGCCAGCATGCCTTGCACCCGCGCCGCCACCGATGGCGGCTGCGCATGGGCCAGGCTTGCCAGCACGCTGGCGCCGGTGCTGCGGTAATCCGGCAGCGCCGCCACCAGGTCGGTGTCGGCGAACTCCATCACATTGTGGGGGCGGTCGAAATGCACCGGGCAGCCAAACGTTTCTTCATAAAAGGCCGCGTTGGCCGGTTCCGGGAACGCGTATTCGACTCGCACCGGCGACGCGTCATCGCGGCCCGCGGCACAGCGCAGGCTGCGCAATAGCACGCACCAGACGAAATCATAGCGCTGCCGCGGCACGTCGCGCTGCGCGCCCGGCAGCACCAGGCCGACCCGGGTGTGACCGTGGCAGCGCTCGATCGAGCTTTGCACGGTCGGCGACACCAGCATGATGTGGCCCATCACGCCCAGCCAGCCAAGGCGGTGCGGCGTCGAGATTTTCAGGCCGATCAGCGGGTCGCCGGAATGTTCGACCAGGAGCGACCACAGGTGCGACAGTTTGTCCGACAAGGTCAGTGCATCGCAAGCGAGGCCGTCGCCCTCATCGAGACCGGCCATTTTGAACAGGGCGTCCGCTGCGACGCCGGAATGGGTCAGGTGCGACTTCACGCCGCGCACCAGATGCAAGGCCGATGAATAGGTCATGTCGGCCTCTCAATATCGACCAGGGCCAGGGCGGCGCCTCAAATTCGTTTGGTTCATTTTTTGTCTCCTGTTCGAACGATCGTGCTATTTTTTGCCCGTATCGTTGTTTTTTGTAAAATAATTAAGCCACGCTTTGCGGCAGGTCGGCACCAAAATAATTAGATCTGTTCCTCTAGCGTGCAAATGTCAATTGCATGCTATTGCATGCCACACATGGCAACCTGTCGTGAACCACCGGATTCCCGGTAAAATTGCTGGCAGTCATGAATCCTTGGCTCGTGCATCGGACCATGGCGCACTGCCCAGGATGCTGGCCGCTTATCGATCATTACAGGGGATACATGCTGAAACAACTCACGCTGGCCACCATGCTGGTGGCGGCCTTGCCGATCGCGATGGCGGCGCCGCTCAGCGCGCCGGCCATGGCGGCCGCGCGCCACGCGCTGGACACCTATCCGAACCAGCTACAGGCCAGCCTGGCCATGCTGGTCAGTTTTAATACCGTGGCCGATCCGGTTATCCCGGCCGAGAAAAATCCCCAGCATCTCGGTTTCAAGCAATTCCTGAAGGAAGAAGCCGAGCGCCTCGGCTTCGATTACCACGACCACGGCATGGTGGTGGTGATCGGCCATGGCGCGGGGCAAGAGCGGGTCGGCATCATCACCCATGGCGACGTGCAGCCGGTGAATCCCGCCAAGTGGGCCAAGTCGCCGTTCCAGCTCGATACCACGTCGGAACCGGGCCGCCTGATTGCACGCGGCGCGGAAGACGACAAGGGCCCGATCGCCACCGCGCTGTATGCGATGAAAGCCATCAAGGACCAGCAGGTGCCGCTGCGCCGGCGGCTGGAACTGTATGTCTACATGGCGGAAGAATCGGATTGGGCGCCGCTGGAAGCGTTCCTCAAAACGCACGTGCCACCGCAGATAAACATCACGCTGGACGCGGAATACCCGGTGGTGACGGCGGAAAAAGGCTGGGGCGGCGTGACGGTGACGATCCCCGCGCAGGCCGTGAAAAAGTCCGGCAAGGAGGCCGAGGTGCGCGAATTTTCCGGTGGCTATTTCGCCAGCCAGATTCCGGAAGACGCCAGCGTCGTGATCGGCAACGCCACCCGTGCGCTGGAAGCGCAAATCAAACAGCGCGCCGCCGCGCACAAGGGCATGCGCTACAAGACATCGTGGCAGGGCAAGGAGCTGACGGTGACCGCGCTGGGCGTGTCGGCGCATTCGTCCAAGCCGGAAGAGGGCGTTAACGCCATCGCCATGCTGGCTGACGCGCTGAAGGTGCGGCAGTGGCGCGACACCCCGGCCGGCGCCATGGTGGATTTCCTCAATGACATGGTTGGCACCGGCATTACCGGCGAACGCTTTGGCAAGGTCGCCTACCGCGATGCGTTCATGGGGCCGATGACGGTGGCGCCGACGGTGCTGGCGCAAAAAGCCGGCTGCATGGAGTTGACGCTCAACTTGCGCCGCCCCCGGGGCAAGAGCAAGGGCGACTTGAGCGCGCAATTCCAGCAAGCCTTTGACCAGTGGAAGCGGCTGCATGCGCCGAAGGCACGGATCCAGATGGAAATTGGCGAGCCGTGGGTGCAAACCGATGCGCCGCAAGTGCCGCTGCTGCTCGATGTGTTCTCACATTACACCGGCATCAGCAATGCCATGCCCATCTCGATCGGCGGCGGCACCAATTCGCGCTTGTTCCCGAAAGCGGTGGCGTTTGGCCCGGCCATGCCGGGTGTCGCCTACAGCGGCCACTCCGAACATGAATTCATTACGCAACAGCAGTTGCTGCTGAATTTGCAAATGTATACGGCGGCCCTGGTCGAGCTGGCAAGGTAATGCCAGCCTGATACGGAAAGCGGAGAAAAATGGGGCGCCGCTGCGGGCGTCCCGTTGTTTTTCGTTTCCGTCGGCGGTAATCTGTTCCCTTGCAGCAAAATAAGTCTTACCATCCATTCCGATGGATCAAGACGGCCCCAGCGCCTGCCCGCCTTTCCTTTTCCCCATTGTCAAAACTCCAAGCTTGCCGGATCAACGGCAGGGAGAACGGTATGCGTCGCACTTTATTGGCAATCTGCTCACTGCTGGTGGCGGTTTGTCGTCCGGGACTAACCATGGATATGAGCGTTAATGCGTCACACGGCGCGCACGGCGAACCTGCGTTGAACGCGGCGGTGGCCGTGGAAAGGGAAGCGCCGCGCCGTGGTGCGCTGTACCGCGTCCGGCAAGAGGGCAAAACCAGTTATCTGTTCGGCACCGTGCACGTCGGCAAGCAAGCGTTTTATCCGCTGGAACCCCAAGTGACGCGGGCACTGGCGGAATCGACGTCGCTGGTGCTGGAACTGGACACCCGCGCCGATGGCGCTTTCCAGGCAGCGCTGGCCCGCTATGCGCGCTATGCGCCAGGCGATTCGGTGCGCAACCATGTTTCAACGGAAACGCTGGCCATGTTGAACCTGGCGCTCGGCAAGGCCGGCATGTCGCTGGCCGCCATGGAACACTACAAGCCCTGGCTGCTGGCCAATGTCCTGGTGGGCGCGGAAATCGAACGGCAAGGCTACCGCCGCAGCAACGGGGTGGAACAATACCTGCTGCGTACGGCGGAACAGCAAAGCAAGCCGTTGCGCGAGCTGGAATCGGCGGACTACCAACTGAGCCTGTTCGAGACGCTGGACGATGCGCAGCAGGAGGCGTATTTGCGTGAAAACCTGGCGGAATTGGCCAGCGGTGTCGCGCTGACGAAAACCGCCAATTTGCTGGACGCATGGAGCCAAGCCGATGTGCACGGCATCTGGGCCTCCTGGAAAACGCTGACCAGCGGCGAAACCGTGTCCGCCGCGTTTATGGAACGCACTTTGTTGGGCAAGCGCAATCCGCAAATGGCGACATCGATCGAAGCCATCATGCGGCAAGACCAGGTAGCCTTTGTCGGGGTCGGCTTGCTGCACCTGGTGGGCGACAACAGCTTGCCGCAATTGCTGCGCGAACGCGGCTACCAGGTCGAGCAACTGTATTAGTGGAGGCGGATTACGCCTTCGGCTAATCCGCCCTATTCGCTTATTCGCGCTGGATGGCGCCATCGCGGTAGCGCACCCGGTCGCCGGACTTATAGGTGGGAATGCTGTCGAGTATGACCACTTGCGTGGTGCCATCGTCGGCCCGCATCGTGATGCGGTACACCTTGTCATTGGGCGAGCCTTGATTCGACATGGTCCCGCCCGCCGCAGCGGCGCCCGCCATGCCGACGCCCATCGCGGCGGCATCCTGGCGCAGGATCGGATCGACGGCGATTACGACGCCGGTCCAGTTGTGCGCCGTTGCCGCGCCAGTTGCGGCAGCGGCATTGGCATTGGTTGTGGCGCCCGATGCGGCGCCCGTGATGTTGGCCTGCTCCGGAGCTGACACCGCCGTCCAGGTGGTGTTGCCGGAGGTGGTGCTGGTGGTGTCCTGCTGCGCGGTTGTACGGTCGCTGGCGCAACCGGCCAGTGCCGCCAATGCCGCCGTGGTAACGGCGAGGGTAACAAGGGATGATGTCATGACTGATCTCCTGGTAATGAGCGAAGGCTCGTTTACGTTGGATCAGGCCATCATGCGCGTTGTTCCATTTGCAGTGAGCACGATTGAGACAGGTCAAACAGTCGACGTGGACGAAAAGCAATAATTGCACTTCAGAAATCGATAGGGTTTGACTATGCCGACTTGCTCATCTGAAACAGTGATCAATCAATTAATCTTTGCCGTCTATGGGGCGCAGGCCGACGCGCGCCAGCGCCATGTGCTACGGCAAGCTCTGCACGGACTGGTGCGGCATGCCAGGGCCGAGCAATTGCAGGAAATGCGGCGCGACGTGTGGCGTGCCAGCGGCATGGCGTGGCTGGCGCCGGATGGGTCAGGCGACTTTGTAGCGCTTCCATATAGTCCACATGACGACGGCGGTCACGATGGCTGACGTGACGTCGACCAGCCAATCCCCTACCGCGCCACGGCGGTAGGGCAGGAAACTCTGCACCAGTTCATCGCAGGCGCCCATGGCCGCCACCGTCAGCACGGCTTTCACGGCGCGCGCCTTCAGGGTTCCGCCGCCGCCTGTAAACAACAGGAAGGTGATGCCGGCATAGGCGCAAGAGTGCAAGACCAGGCCGGAGGCGACGTGGCCGAGGTCTTGCCGTGCGCCGGGGATCGAGCCCAGGATCAGGATCAGCGCAAACAGAGTGAGGGCGGTGCGATAGCGCAAGTTCGCGTGCGCAGTCGTCAGTACGAATTGATGGAGGAAATTCAGCATGGGCGCCACGATAGCACAGGGCAAAAAAAATGCCCGCTGATGAAAGCGGGCGGAAGGTCTTGAACATGAATTAGGTCGGTGCGCCTTGGGGGCGCACCTTACTGCTTCCACACATATCAGTTGTATGTGAAGCAGATGTGATAAGTCTACGAGACGGATATGACGCCAGCGTGACATTAATCAATGGGCGCAAATAAAAAAAAGCCCGCTATTGAGCGGGCTTGAAACTATTTTCTTGGAGGAGAATAGTGGAGACAGGTGTAATTATGTTGCATCGCCACATATATGTCTAATTTCATGTTTGGATACCAGACATACTTTATTTTTATATCTCAATCGTTCTTTATTCCCGTACCGGCACCGTGTAGTTCAGCGCGAGGCGGCCACCGTCGACAAACAAGGTCTGACCGGTCATGTAGCTGGCGTCGTCGCTGGCCAGGAAGGCGGCGATCGAGGCGACTTCTTCCGGCTCACCGCAACGGCCCATCGGCGTACGCGACAGGATCGTATGGCGCGCTTCGGGGCTGCCCAGCACGGCTTTCTTGGCCAATTCCGTCAAAATCGTGCCGGGGCCGATGCCGTTGACGCGCACTCCGTGTTGCGCCAGGTTCAACGCCATCACTTTGGTCAACTGGTTGATGCCGCCCTTGGACACCACATACGGCACCTGGTCGGGGATCGCCAGTTCCGAATTCACGCTCGACATATTGATGATGCAGCCGCTGCGCTGCGCGACCATCACGCGCGCCGCCGCCTGGCCGCACAAGAACATGGATTTCAGGTTGATCCGCAAGACGCGGTCGAAGTCGTCTTCGGTCAGGTCGAGGAAGTCGGCTTTATGGGTGACGCCGGCATTGTTGATGAGGATATCGATGCGGCCAAACACGGCCAGGGTTTCCGCCACCAGTGCGTCCACATCGGATTTCTGACTGACATCGGCGGCAAAAAAGCGGGCCTGGTCGCCCAGTGCTTCAGCCGCTTGCGCGCCTTCCGGCTTGATGTCCACCAGCATGACTTTGGCGCCTTCGGTGACAAGGCGTTGCGCGCAGGCCAGACCGATGCCTTGTGTGGCGCCGGTCACGATCGCTACTTTATTGGTTAATTTCATCGCGCGTCCTTTGGGTGAGTTGTATAGGGGAATTTTACCTCGGCGAGTGCTTGCCCCGGCCGGGGTATAATCGCGGGTTTGCTATTTTTTCTGGAGGGATGTCGTGACTTTTATCAATAAACTCAACGCCGCATGGGCGAGCAACGACTCCCTGCTGTGTGTCGGCCTCGATCCGGATATGGACAAGCTGCCGGCGCAATTCCGCAACCAGCCGAATGGCATTTATGAATTCTGCAAAGAGATCATCGATGCGACGGCGGACCTGGCGTGTTCGTTCAAGCCGCAGATCGCGTACTTTGCCGCCTTGAGCGCCGAGCGCCAGCTGGAAGACATCTGCGCCTACCTGCGCGACAATTATCCACACATCCCGCTGGTGCTCGACGCCAAGCGTGGCGACATCGGCGCCACCGCGCGCCAGTATGCGCGCGAAGCGTATGACCGCTACGGCGCCGACGCGGTGACCGTCAATCCCTACATGGGCTCCGACTCGGTCGAACCGTACATGGAGTGGGCCGACCGCGGCGTCATCATCCTGTGCCGCACCTCGAATGCCGGCGGCTCCGACCTGCAATTCCTGGACGTGGGCGGCAAGCCCCTGTATCAGCACGTGGCGGCGCTGGTGGCGAACAAGTGGAATACCAATGGCCAGTGCGCGCTGGTGGTGGGCGCCACGTTCCCGGAAGAACTGGCGCAAGTGCGGGCGATTGTCGGCGACATGCCGCTGCTGGTGCCCGGCATCGGCGC
This sequence comes from Burkholderiaceae bacterium, assembly GCA_019751755.1. Lineage (GTDB taxonomy): Bacteria > Pseudomonadota > Gammaproteobacteria > Burkholderiales > Burkholderiaceae_D > Rugamonas. The sequence continues at coordinate 18,289 of JAIENA010000160.1, forward strand.
GCAGGGCGGCGACATTGCCGCCACCGTCAACGCCGGCCGCACCGCCGCCGGCGCCGGCATGATGATCAATTCGTCGCGCGCGATCCTGTACGCGGCGCCGCAAGCCGGTGAAGACTTCGCCGCAGCCGCCCGCCGTGTGGCCGAAGAAACCCGCGACGCGATCAATCAGCACCGCAAATAACCCCCGCCAAGTCACACCCTGGGGGCAGACCCTGAATGTGACAAAAGCGGACATTTCGGCAGGGCAGGATGATCGATGGGGCCTGGCCCTTTTAGTACTATCGTACTCCATGCGAACGATAGTACTAAAGGTGCCAGGCCCCATTTTTTAATACCGCTGCGGTGCGATTATCTCCGCGTAGTCGTACAGCGCGCCAAGGACTTCCTCGCCGCGCTCGTCGACGTTCTCCGACAGTTGGTCGATTTCCGTAAACAGTTGCTCGATCGTGCGGGCGCCGTCGGCGCCGTCAAACAGGCGCGCGGCGCGGTGCTGTTCCCATTGCTCCATTTCGTGCTCGGACAAGGTCTGCGGGAAGTTGCGGGCGCGGTAGCGGAACAGCAGTTCGGCCAGCCGGCCGTCTTCAAACGGCGGCGTGCGATCGGCCAGTTGCGCGGCCGGCAGGCGGCGCAGCGATTCCAGCTGGCGCCGGTCGGCGCTGCCGATAAAGCCGCCATATAAATCCTCGTCGACATCGACCTCGCCGCTGTCTTCCTTGCGGAACACCTGCGCCCACAGCGCCGACAAGTCCGGCCCGGTGGCGGCCACGTGCGCGTGGCGGCGGCCGGTGTCCAGGTCCATGCCCCAGCGCTCGGCCATCGCCGGTGTCAGCGTTTTCAGGCTTGCCACCAGCATCGGCGACTTATTCAAGTGGATGCTCTTGATCGGCAGGCGCGTCACGCCTTCCGGCAAGTCCGCGCTGCGCGTAAACATGCGCATGCGCACCGTGTCCGGATCCAGGCCGAACAGCTCGGACGGGTCATGCGCGCAATCCCACACCAGCACTTCGTTCTTGTTGGTCGGATGGACGCCAAGCGGGAACACCAGCGCCAGGCAGCCGCGTTCGGCCGGGAACATGCCCGACACGTGCAGGAATGGCTGGCGCATGGCCGGCGTCACGTGCAGCCCGATTTCATCGGCCACGCGGTCTTTCTTGTGCAGCGCCAGGCAAAAATCAAACAGGCGTGGCTGCTTGGAGCGGATCAGGCGCGCCAGCGCGATGGTGGCGCGCACGTCGGACAGCGCATCGTGCGCGGCTTCGTGCACCAGGCCGTTGGCCCGGCTCAAGTCTTCCAGGCGGAAGCTGGGCTTGCCGTCCGGCTTCAACGGCCATTGCATGCCTTCCGGGCGCAGCGCATACATCATGCGCACCACGTCCAGCAAATCCCAGCGCCCGCACTGGTTTTGCCATTCGCGCGCGTACGGGTCGATCAGGTTGCGCCAGAACAGGAAGCGGGTGACTTCATCATCAAAGCGGATCGTGTTGTAGCCGACTCCGATGGTGCCCGGGGTGGCAAACGCCTGTTCGATGGTGGCGGCGAACTGGTGCTCCGGCACGCCCTGTTCCAGGCATTGCTGTGGCGTGATGCCGGTGATCAGGCACGCTTGCGGATCGGGCAGGAAGTCCGGCGCCGGTTGGCAAAACAGCATGATGGGATCGGCGATCTCGTTGAGTTCGGCATCGGTGCGGATCGCGGCGAACTGTGCGGGACGGTCGCGGCGCGGTTGCGCGCCGAAGGTTTCATAGTCGTGCCAAAGGAAGGTGTGCGTGCTCATAATCTGTGGGGAATGCGCGTTGAAATGCGCTTATGCGGCGCCATGATACGCGATCGGCGCGCGACGTAGCACTCAGGCCGCCACCACGCGGTTGCGCCCCGCCTCCTTGGCGCGGTACAGCGCGGCATCGGCGCAGGCGATCAGGGCCTGCTCATCTTGCCCTTCGGCCAGGCTGGCCACGCCCAGCGAGGCGGTCAGGTGTGGCATCGGCAAACGCATGTCATGGAAAACCACGGACTGGCGGATGCGGTCGCACAGGCGTTCGGCCACCACCACGGCGACGTCGGCGCCGGTGTCCGGCAACAGCACCAGCATTTCTTCGCCGCCATAACGCACGGCGAAATCCGATGGCCGCAGCGCATTGCTGATCGCCTGCGCGGCGGCCCGCAGGGCCTGGTCGCCGGCCAGGTGGCCGTGGCTGTCGTTGAATTTCTTGAAGTGGTCGAGATCGACCATGATCAGCGACAGCGGCTGTTCCGTGCCATGGGCCTGGCCCACCATCGGCGGCAGCAGTTCTTCGAGCCAGGCCCGGTTATATAAACCGGTCAAGCCGTCGACCATCGACATCTGGCGGTAAAACTCGCCGACCTTCTGGCGTCGGCGCAATTGCGCATTGGCGGCGCGGATACGGAACGACAGCAGCCGTAACAGGTTGCGCGCCACGCAGTTCGATTCATCGACCAGCTTCCACACGGTGGCGGCGTCGATCACCAGCACGTCGGCGTCTTCCAGCGCCGTGATGGCGGTCAGGTTCGCTTCCTCATCGAGCACCGCGTGTTCGCCGGCGCTTTCTCCCGGCAACACCTTGGTGACGTTGCCGTCGGCCATGCCCATGCGGGCGTCGGTGGCCACCGACAGCGCGCCGCGCAGCACGATGTACAGCGCGCGCCTGCCATCGCCCACCGGGCGTCCCGCCGCCACCGTCACGATGGGGCAGGGCCCCAGCAGTTTGCCGACGGTGGCCTGGTCGGCGCCGGTGAACAACTGGATCATGTCGGTGGAATAGGGGGAGGTGCTGAACGTGGTGGGCTTCAAGATAGTTACCTGCGGAAAAGATCGTCAAATGATAGCCGATGCTGGCGCGCGGCGGCCCCGCTGTGTTTCAATACCGCCACGAACATGCTCAACACCACCATGACTGATACCGCCACTTGTCGCGCCACCTATACCGACGCCATCGGGCAAACTTTTGCCGCTGCGCCCGGCGCACGCATCGTTTCGCTGGTGCCGTCGATTACCGAATTGCTGTGCGACCTGGGCTTGGCGCCACAACTGGTGGCGCGCACCGGTTTTTGCATCCACCCGGCCGACACCGTGCGGGCCATCCCGAAAGTGGGCGGCACCAAGGACGTGAACCTGGACAAGCTGCGCAAGCTGGCGCCGACCCACGTCGTCGTCAATATCGATGAAAACGAAAAGCCGACCTTCGACGCCCTGCGCGCATTCGTGCCGCACGTGGTGGTGACGCACCCGCTGGCGCCGCGCGACAATCTGGATCTGGCGCGCCTGATGGGCGGCATCTTCTGCGCCGACGCCGCGGCGCAAGCCTGGTGCCAGGCGTTTGAGGCGGAATACGCGGCGTTGCAGGCGCAGCCGAAAGGCCCGCCGCAAACGGTGCTGTATTGCATCTGGCAAGACCCGTGGATGAGCATTTCCGCCGACACGTATATTGCCCGCATGCTGGCCGAAATCGGCTGGCGCATCCCGGACCTGGGACCGGGCCGCTACCCGGCATTTGAATGGAACGCGGCGCTGGTGGACGGCATTGACCAGGTGCTGCTGTCGTCGGAACCCTACCGTTTCACGGACGTCCACGTCGATGCGCTGGAAAAGCAGATCGGCAAGCCGGTGCAACTGGTGGATGGGGAGATGATGTCGTGGTATGGCAGCAGGGCGCTGCGGGGACTGCGGTACTTGCGGGAATTACGGGGATAGCTGAGGTCGGTAAGACCAAGGCCGCCGTTGTCCGGCGGCCTGTCCTTGATTATGCTTCTTCTTCGTCTTCGATTTCCGGCGTCAGCGGCGTGCGCTTATGGTCGGAGCGCTTGCCGAGCGCGCTATCCAGTGCACGTTTGAGCTTGTCTGCAGCGCCATTGATGGCCTGGTGCAGGGTGGCGGAGTGGTCGCTCACGGCGACGGGTTGCAGTCCGTTGACACGGGCTTCAATCAGGCAACGGTTGTCGCCATCCAGCGATTTTTCACCTTTGTTGTCGCTGAGGTGGATTTCAACACGGCTGATGTGTTCAGAGAATCGGCTGATGGCAGTTTGCACGACGGTTTGTACGTGGCTATCAAGGCCGGCATGACGTTCAATGGTTTTATCGCAATTGACGTTGATCTGCATTTACTGCTCCCGTTTGTTCATCAATACAGCACCGGAAGATGACCGGCCTGTGAAATCATCTTACTCCTTTTGCCACCAAGCGCCAATTTAGTGCAGTGCTGGACTCAGGTATTGCCCCACAGCAGTGCATAAGCCTTACAATTGAAAAGTTGCCTGGAACTCCCAGCGCTACGCTGCGGCGGATTTTTCCGCTGCTTCCCGCTCCGCATGGGGAAAGCGATCCATGCGTGACAGCACCGGGAACAGCACGCTCCACAAGCCGGTCACGGCCAGGGTGGCGATGCCGCCGAACACCACGGCGCGCGTCAGGCCGAACCAGCCGGCGGTGACCCCGGATTCAAATTCCCCCAGTTCATTCGAGGCGCCGATAAACACCGCGTTGACGGCGCTGACGCGGCCCCGGATCGCATCCGGGGTTTCATATTGCACCAGCAAGTGGCGCACGTAGACGCTGATCATGTCGCCCGCGCCCATCAGCAGCAGCGCCGCCAGCGCGACGCCAAAACTGGTGGTGGCGCCCAGCACCACGGTGCACGCGCCAAACAGCGCCACGCCGCCAAACATCCACACGCCGACCCGGCGCGTAATCGGGAAGAACGCCAGCGCGATCGAGGACAGCGCCGCACCGGCGCCGGGCGCGGTGCGCAGCAAGCCGAGGCCGCCGGGCCCCACATGCAGCACGTCGGCCGCCAGCGCCGGCAGCAGGGCGGTGGCGCCGCCAAACAGCACCGCGAACAGGTCGAGGGAAATCGCGCCCAGCACCACCGGCCGTGACTTCACGAAACGCAGGCCTTCCAGCACGCTGTGCCAGGTGGCCGGTTCCTTGCTGATGACTTGCTTGGCGGCCTGGGTCATGCACATCAGCACCACCGAGATCGCCAGCAATACCGACGAGACCACGAACACCGTGGTGGCGCCGTAGTAGTACAGCAGGCCGCCCAGGGTCGGGCCGAGGATCACGGCGACGTGGAAGGTGGACGAATTGAGCGCCACCGCTTTGCTAAAGCTGTCGGCCGGCACCAGGTTGATCACCATCGCCTGCGACGCCGGTGTCATGAAGGCGCGGGCGCTGCCGAACAGCGCCAGGATCGCAAACACCGGCCACACGGTGGTCGTGCCGCTGAGCGTAAAGGCCAGCAACAGCAGGCCGCACAGCAATTGCGCCGCCATGCACAGCGCGACGATATCGCGCCGGTTGCGGCGGTCGGCGATTTGTCCGGCTGGCAGGATGAAGAGCAGGAATGGCGCGAACTGGGCCAGGCCGATCAGCCCCAGGTCAAACAGATTGCCGGTCAGCGCATACACATGCCAGCCGATGGCGACGTGCTGCATTTGCACGGCCAGCGTGCCGAGCAGGCGGGCCGACAGGTAACTGGTGAAATTGCGGTGCTGGAGAACGGAGAAACCGGTGGCGTCGAAGGCGGGCATGAGGGCGATCAGGCAGGGCGGGACAGCCCGTCATTGTGCCTGATATCGCTAACGCGTGCTCAGGGCGGCGTAACGCATGCAAGGCGGGTTTGTCAAACCCGCCCTACGGTCATTACTTCGCCAGGTCGGCCTCGGTGGTGAATGCATCGGCATAAAACTCGTCATCCGGCAGTTGGCACTGGGCGACGAAGTCGGTTTTTGCCGAGTCCACCATGATCGGCGCGCCGCAGGCATAGACCTGGTGGCCGGACAGGTCCGGCAAGTCGGCCATCACGGCGTGGTGCACGAAGCCGGTGCGGCCGTTCCAGTGGTCTTCCGGCAGCGCGTTCGAGACCACGGGCACGTAAGTGAAGTTCGGCAGCTTGGCGGCCCACTCGCGGCACAGCGCGTCCATGTACAAGTCTTGCGGACGGCGGCCGCCCCAGTACAGCGTCATCGGGCGGGTCGAACCGGTCTGGTGCAAGTGCTCGACGATGGCCTTGATCGGCGCAAAGCCGGTGCCGGAGGCCAGCAGCACCATCGGCTTGTCGCTGTCGTCGCGCACGAAGAAGGTGCCCAGCGGGCCTTCAAAGCGCAGGATGTCGCGCTCTTTCATGGTCGAAAACACTTGCTCGGTGAAGAAGCCGCCCGCCATGTGGCGGATGTGCAGCGTGATCGGGCCATTGTCCGGCGCGGTGGCCATGCTGTAGCTGCGGCGCTTGCCGCCCGGCAGCATGAATTCGATGTATTGTCCGGCGCGGTATTTCAGGGTTTCATTGGCCGGTAATTGCAGGGAAATCACCACCACGTCCGGCGCGACTTTTTCTATGGTCGACACGCGCGACGGCATTTTCTTGACCGGGTAATCGCTGCTGCCGGCCACTTCGCGCGCTTCGATGACCAGGTCGGCCTGCGGCGTGGCGCAGCAAAACAGCGACAGCCCGGCCGCCGCTTCCTCTTCCGTCAGCGCGCGCTGCTGGTGCGCCTTGTGCGTCACATTGCCGGAAATGACTTTGCCTTTGCACGAACTGCATGCACCGTTCTTACAGCCGTAAGGCAGGCCGACGCCGGCGCGCATGGCGGCGGCCAGGATGGTTTCATCGTCGTCGCAAGTGAACTGGTGGCCGCTCGGCTGAACAGTAATCTGGAAAGTCATACAATCCTTACTTATGAAAAACATCAACGTTAATAAATTCGCCCGCCCACGCTTGCTGATCGTCGGCTGTGGTGATGTCGGTATGCGCTTGTTGCCACTGGTGCGGCAGGCATTTCGCGTGATTGCCATCACCAGCCAGCAGGAGCGCTGTGCGGAGCTGCGGGCTGCCGGCGCGGTGCCGCTGGTGGCCAACCTGGACCACCCGGCAACGCTGCGCCGTCTCAAAGGGCTGGCGCACCATGTTGTGCACCTGGCGCCACCGCAGCCGGAAGGTCCGCTTGACCGGCGCACGCGCCATCTGACCGCCATTTTACCCGAGCGGGCGCGGCTGGTTTACATCAGCACCACCGGCGTCTACGGCGACTGCCAGGGCGCATGGGTGGCGGAAAGCCGTCCCGTGGCGCCACGCAATGCGCGCGCCATTCGCCGGGTCGACGCGGAACAGGTGCTGCGCGGCTGGGCGCGGCGCAGCGGCAGTGTGCTGTCGATCTTGCGCGCGCCCGGTATCTATGCCGGCGACCGCTTGCCGCTGGAGCGTCTGCGGCTGGGCACGCCGGCCTTGTGCGACGACGACGACGTGTACACCAACCATATCCATGCCGACGACCTGGCGCGGGCCATTGCCCGTGCCTTGTTCAAGGGCTTGCCGGGCAGGGTGATCAATGCGGTCGATGACAGCGATATGAAGATGGCGGCCTATTTCGACGCGGTGGCCGATGCGCATGGCTTGCAGCGCCCGCCACGCTTGCCACGGGAGGCGCTGCGCCAGGTGGTCTCGCCCGCGTTGCTGTCGTTTATGTCGGAATCGCGGCGTTTGCGTAACGGCCGCTTGAAGCGGGAATTGGGTTTAAGGTTGCGCTACGAAAAGGTTGTGGATTGTCTACAACAAAGAAAGCCTATCGTCAGTTAGCAGGCGCATAATGGATTTCACAACGGTCCTGCAGGAGCGCAAATGCAAACCATCCCGCACCCCACCAAAGAGCAAGTGCGTTTATATATGATGTTGCGGGGCCGGGCCCATCACCCGCCGCCGGCGCCGGATGAAATCCGGCGTCAGCTGGGGTGGAGTTGGCGCTGCGATGATGCGACGCCTTGCCTGATTTTCCCCTCGCCGCAGTTCGGCCTGTTTTTCCCGGGAACACTGGCGCAACTTAGCGCGGCGATGGTGGTGGAATGGTTGTTCCTGGCGTCTGGATTCTATGGGCGGGAATAACGAAAAACGACGATTTTGGCGTTTAACAATTCCTACCACAGCTGACAAGTGGGAAATCTATCAAATTCTCACAAATTTCTCGTCAGATTAGCCTATAAGCAATAAAAACGTGTATCATACGGTTCATGTGCTATAAAACATAGCAAAAAGCCCTATGTAGGCTAGCGCTCGACCGACTTTATTCCGCTAAATATTTTTGAAAATGTGGCTTTTGTACAACATCAGCTGCCAGGAACCGACAAATGACTACCTCTCTTAAGGAAATCACCTCTTCGCCCACGTACAACCCGAACCGGGTACTGGATGCGATTATTGAAAAACTGCAGCTGAAGAATGATGCGGCACTGTCGCGCGCGCTGGAAGTGGCGCCGCCGGTGATCAGCAAAATTCGTCACAATACGCTGCCGATCGGCGCTACGATCCTGATCCGCATGCATGAAATCAGCGATTTCAGCATCCGTGAACTGCGTGAAATGATGTCGGCCTGATCCGGACTCGTTTGAATGCAGCGGGCCGCTCCCTGTTACCGGGGAGCGGCCCGTTGTGCTTCTGTTACGACGATTGCGTAGGCCGGATTGGCGGGGGCGCGTAATCCGGCAAGCTGCGACGCGACGCCGAGAGGGCGGATTGTAATGGGGGCGCCGAGCCCCGCCCGACAGCATGTGCTGCGGGCGTTCGAATCAGGTGTCGCCGCTACGGGGTCAAGCCGCAGGCGTCAGGCGCGGACGTTCAATATACATGTCCGCCACCTGGCGCGCCGGTGCCGATGGCACGCCGGAGTAGGCCGTTTGCGCGGATGGCACGCCGGAATACGCGGTTTGTGCCTGGGCCGCTGGCACGCCGGAATAAGCGGTTTGCGCCTGCGCCGCAGGAACACCCGAGTAAGCGGTTTGTGCTTGTGCCGCCGGCACGCCCGAATACGCGGTTTTCGCTTGGGCCGCTGGTACGCCGGAATAAGCGGTTTGCGCCTGCGCCGCAGGAACACCCGAGTAGGCGGTTTGCGCTTGTGCTGCGGCCACACCGGAATAAGCCACGGTTGGCACGCCCGAGTAAGCCGCGTCAGCCTGCTGCGCTGGCACGCCGGAATAGGCCGCTTCCGCTTTCAGGTAGCTTTCGCCAAACGTCGCTTCATACAATTGCTTCATGCGGTCGCCGACACGTTGGTGCACTTCCTCGTCGTCTTCACCGCGCAGGCCGATGTAGGGGAAGTGATGCAGGAAGTAGCCAAAGACCGCGTCGCAGTCGACCGCGTACTTCATGGTGTCGAGAATGTGGTAATGCCAGAAGGTGTCGACATCCATCAGCGGCGCCGTCTGCTCATGGGGGAAAGTCTTCATCAGGTACAGGAAGCGGCGGTACTCGAATTCCACGGCATTGGCTTTTTGCAGCGACCAGCCTTCACCGGATGCCTCGTGCATCAGCTTGACTTTAATCGGCTCAAGATCGAGGTCCGCAATGGCTTGGAAGCTTTCTGCTGAAATCATGGGTGACATTCCTCTATTAAATAGGTTTTGTTGCCGAAAGAGTGGGGGGATGCGCGTGTTGGCTGCAGAGGCCGGCGTGCTCACGTTCCAACTTGAGCAACGGGAGTTGTTGCTTGTCAACAAAACCTAGTATAGGCAGACTGGAGTGGAATGCAAGCGACGGGGGGCAATCGTGTGCTGGGCTAATAAATGCTTGTGGGAACAATGACTTATTGTTCCCATGTCGCTACTAATCTAATAGTGAATCAGGCGGTTGCTGGCAAGCGTGGACGAACCGTATAGAACGCCGCCACTTCCTGTTTGCCGCTGGCGATGCCGGAAAATGCCGTCTGCGCGCTAGCCGATTCGCCTTTGCCCTGGGCCGCGATGCCCGAGAAAGCCGTTTGGGCGGCGATCCCTGAGAATGCGGTTTGCGCGCCAGCGGTGCCATCTTTGGCCTGCGCCGCGATGCCGGAGAACGCCGTTTTGGCGGCAATGCCGGAGAAAGCCGTCTTGGCGGCGATGCCGGAAAACGCGGTTTGCGCGCCAGTCGTGTCGCCGTTGCCCTGGGCGGCGATACCCGAGAACGCCGTTTTGGCGGCAATGCCCGAGAACGCCGTTTGGCCAGTGGCCTGTTTTTCTTGCGCGGCGATACCGGAAAACGCGGCCGTGGCAATCCCGGA
>JAIENA010000341.1 GCA_019751755.1 Burkholderiaceae bacterium
TCCGCCCGACAGCCGCACGACTTCCACACGACGGGGGATGGTTTGACTTTCAAGCACAAGATGACCGGCATGATACTGGCCGGCGGCCGTGGCACCCGCATGGGCCGCGTCGACAAGGGGCTGCAGCCCTTCCGTGGCGCACCGCTGGCCGCCCATGTGCTGCACCGGCTGGCGCCGCAAGTGGCGCAGGTGGCCATCAACGCCAACCGCAACCATGCCGCCTATGCCTCCATCGCGGTGGCCGCCAATGCCGATGCGCCGGTCTGGCCGGATGACCTGGCGGGGTTCGAAGGGCCGCTGGCCGGCTTACAAACCGGCTTGCGCCGCTGCGATACGGACTGGCTGCTGACGGCGCCATGCGACTCGCCTTGCGTGCCGGACGACCTGGGCCAGCGCCTGGCCGAAGCGCTGCTGCGCGACGAAGCCGACCTGGCGGTGGCCGTCACCATGGATGCCGATGAAAGCGGCGATGCTTACCGCCGTGTGCATCCGGTATTCGCGCTGATGAAAACATCCGTGCTGTCCAAGCTCGATGCCTACATGAACACCGGCGGGCGCCGCATGGACGGCTGGTATGGCGCGCTCAAGGTCACCGAGGTGCTGTTCCAGGACGCCAACGCCTTTCGCAACATCAATACCCTGACCGACTTGAAGGACATGGAAAAGCAGGCCGCGCCCGAGGCAGGCGGCTTTGGCCGCAAGACGTCGCTGTCGGCCACAGAGGCGCAGCGCATCATCAGCGACGCCATCACGCCAGTGGCCGCGGTGGAAAAAGTCGCACTGCGCCAGGCGCTGGAACGGGTGCTGGCGATGGATGTGATTTCGCCGATCGACGTGCCGGCGCATGACAACTCGGCCATGGATGGTTATGCCTTGCGCGGCGCCGACCTGGCGGAAAACGCTGCCACCACGCTGCGGGTGGCCGCCACGGTCTATGCGGGCCGCCCGTCCGGCGTGCAAATCGCCCCCGGCGAATGCGCCCGCATCATGACCGGCGGCGTCATGCCGGACGGTCTCGACACCGTGCTGCCGCAGGAACTGGCGGCCGCCATCGGCGCCGACAGCGTCACCATCGCCCCCGGCACGATACAGACCGGCGCCAACCGCCGCTTCAAGGGCGAAGACCTGGCCGCCGGCAAACCGGCGCTACGCCAGGGCAAAATCGTCACGCCGGCCGACCTTGGGCTGCTGGCGTCGCTGGGCCTGGCGGAAGTGGCGGTGCGGCGCCGCTTACGCGTGGCGTTCTTTTCCACCGGCGATGAATTGCGCTCGATCGGCGAAGCGCTTGAACCGGGCTGCATCTACGACAGCAACCGCTATACCTTGTACGGCATGCTGGTGCGCCTCGGCTGCGACGTGATCGACATGGGCGCCGTGCGCGACGACCCGGTGGCGCTGGAAGAAGCGCTGCGCACCGCCTGCGGCAGCGCCGACGCCGTGATCACCAGCGGCGGCGTCTCGGCCGGCGCGGCCGATTACATCAAATCCATCATGGCCGAACTGGGCGACGTGGGTTTCTGGAACCTGGACATGCGCCCGGGACGCCCGATGGCGTTCGGTCGCATTGCCGCCGAGGGACGGCAGTCATGGCTGTTTGGCTTGCCAGGCAATCCGGTCGCGGCCATGGTCGCGTTTTACTTCTTTGTGCGGCCGGGACTGATGAAAATGATGGGCACCACGGCCAGCCATTTCACGGTGCGCGCGCGCAGCGCGGTGGCCTTGCGCAAGAAACCGGGGCGCACCGAATACCAGCGCGGCATCATCACAATCGCGTCCAATGGCGAGCGCGAAGTGCGCATCACGGGATCGCAAGGCTCCGGCATCTTGCGCTCGATGTCGGAAGCCAATTGCATGGTGATCTTGCCGCATGAGCAGGGCGATGTGGCGGCGGGAGAGCTGGTGGAAGTGGTGATGTTCGAGGGGCTGATTTAAGGTGATGGCATGGCTTGGTGGATGACGCGCTGCGCGCTAATCCCCCATGCCGGCATCATCTCGGCATCAAGCCGCGTCCGTATCTTCCGCGCTGTCGCCCTGCCCCAGCAACTGCTGCGCCGGCCCTTCCGGCAAGGCTTCCACCGACTTCAACTTGCGCGCCATTTGCCGGCTGCGCACTTCAGCGGTTTCGATATTGCGCGCCGCCTTTTCCAGCGTCAAACGGGTGGTGGCCAGCACGTCGCCGAACTTGGCGAATTCAGTCTTGACCGCGCCCAGCACTTGCCACACTTCGGACGAGCGCTTTTCCAGCGCCAGCGTGCGGAAGCCCATCTGCAAACTGTTCAGCAACGCCATCAGCGTCGACGGTCCCGCAATGCTGATGCGGTTGACCCGCTGCAAGTCATCGGCCAGGCCGGGACGGCGCATCACTTCCGCATACAGCCCTTCGGTCGGCAGGAACAGGATCGCGAAATCGGTGGTGGCGGGCGGCGCCAGGTATTTGTCGGCGATGGTCTTGGCCTCGCTGCGCACCGCGCGTTCCAGTTCGCGCCCGGCCAGCGCGACGCCGTCGGCATCGGCCCGGTCCGCCGCGTCGAGCAGGCGCTCGTATTGTTCTTTCGGGAATTTCGCGTCGATCGGCATCCAGACCGGCACTTCGCCGTCGCGCTGGCCCGGCAACTTCAACGCAAATTCCACGCGCGCATTCGAGCCGGCCACGGTTTCCACGTTTTTCGCATACTGGTCCGGCGTCAGCACTTGTTCCAGCAGCATTTCCAGCTGCACTTCGCCCCAGGTGCCACGGGTTTTGACGTTGGTCAGCACGCGTTTTAAGTCGCCCACGCCCAGCGCCAACTGCTGCATTTCGCCCAGACCCTGGTGCACCCGTTCCAGCCGTTCCGACACTTGCTTGAATGACGCCGACAGGCGCTGCTCCAGGGTCGCATGCAGTTTCTCATCCACGGTCTTGCGCATCTCTTCCAGCCGCGCGCCATTGTCGGCTTGCAGCTCGCGCATTTTGACTTCCAGCGTGGCCCGCACTTCCAGCAGGCGGCGCGCCGAAGTTTCCGTCAGCGTTTCGATTTGACGCCGCATCACGTCCAGTTGCTGCACCGTGGCGGCATGCGATTGCGCCAGCAATTGCGCGTTTTCCTGGCGTGTCGCCTGCGCCGTGGCCTGCAGTTGCAAGCGCACTTCGCGCTCCACGCGCTCCAGTCCCGCCGCCAGTTCCGTCATGCCGTTATCTTGCCGCGGCGCGCGGACGCGCAGCAAGGTGATCACTTGCAGCACGACGATCACGGCGCCCAGCGCCACTATTGCCAGCAATTCCACGTTACTCATCACAGTTCTAATGTAGGGCGGATTAGCGGCAACACTTCAATGGGGTTGATTCCGCATCCAGTCGGCGGTTTGATAAAACGACTGCATCAGCCGTAGCCGCAAGTCTTCGGCGATACCGACCTCTTCCATCGCCCACGCCATGGCGCGCAACCACTGGTCGCGTTCGGTGGTACCGATCGCGAAGGGCATGTGACGCGCCCGCAGGCGCGGGTGGCCGAAGCGTTCGACAAAGGCATCCGGTCCGCCCATCCAGCCGGACAGGAACCAGAACAGCTTGTCGCGCGAGCCCTCGGTGGAGGGGGGATGCAGGGCGCGGAGCACGGCAAACTCCGGCTCCAGTTCCATCAAGTCATAAAAGCGGTCGACCATCTCGCGCAACTTGAGCTCGCCACCGATGGTTTCGTAAAGTGTTGGTTCAGTCATAGTGACTGGCATGATACCACTGTGGATCCATACAGAGGCGGCATCACGCTTCACGCCACACATCACGCATTGCGCAAGGTTTGCAATGGCGGGTGTTTTAATACGCTGCGCAAGCCCAGGTAGCCGCCGGCGATCGCGCACAGCGCGCCGGCCGCCAGGCCCGCAGCCCATACACCCGGGTTGAAGACCCATTCGAACTTGAACTGGTACGTCGCCAGCCCCCATCCCATGGCCGCCGCGCCGGTGGCCGCCAGCAGACCGGCCAATGCCCCCACCAGCAAGAATTCAATCAACTGTGCGCGTGACAGTTGCCGGCGCGTGGCACCCAACGCGCGCAGCAGGCCGGCTTCGCGGGTCCGCTCGTCTTGCGAGCCCATCAGCGCGGCATACAGCACCAGCACGCCGGAAATCAAGGTAAAGCCAAACAGGAACTCCACCGCCACGATGACCTGGTCCAGCACCGCCTGCACCTGGCGCAGCACGGCGCCGACATCGACCACGGTCAGGTTCGGATAGGTGCGCGCCAAGGTATTGCCCATGGTCGCGTGCTGTTTTGGCAGGTGGAAGGCGGTGATCCAGGTTTGTGGCGTGTCCGCCATGGCTTTCGGGTTGATGACGACAAAGAAATTCACCCGCATCGAACCCCATTCCAGCTTGCGCAAGCTGGTAATCGTTGCGTCCACCGGTGAACCGGCGATATCGAAGCGCATGCGGTCGCCCAATTTCAAGCCCAGCGTTTTCGCAATGCCCTCTTCCACCGACGCTTCCGGCTTGCCTTCCTGATCGGCATACCACTTGCCGGCCACGATCTTGTTTTCCGCCGGGATCTCGGCCATGGTGGACAGGTTGAACTCCCGTTCCGCCAACCCCTTGGCCCGCTCTTCCGTAAACGTGGTGGCCGTGATCGGCTGGTCGTTGATGGCGGTCAGGCGGCCCCGGATCATCGGATACATCGGCACGCTGGCGACCTCGGCCGCTTTCAGTTGGGTCGTGATCGGCGCCACCTGGTCCGGCTGGATATTGATAATGAAACGGTTCGGCGCATCGGGCGGCGTGGCGTTGCGCCACGCGGTCATCAAGTCGCCGCGCACGACGGTCAGCAACAGCAAGGCCATCAAGCCCAGCGCCAGCGCCACCACTTGCACCACGGTCGCGCCCGGGCGCCGCTGCAGCGACGTGACGGCAAAGCGCCACGCCTGATGGTTGATGGCGCCGCGCAGCGGTTTCAAGGCTTTTAAACCCAGCCAGCCGATCAATGCGAACAGGCCGAACGCGGCCAGGAAACCCAGTCCGGTCAGCGACGCCAGTTTCACATCACGGGCCTGCCACAGCAGCAGCGCAAAGAACGCGGCCAGGCCCAGGCCGTAAGTCGCCAGCGCCATTGGCTGCGGCGCGGCCGCTTCGCGCCGGATCACACGGTTATGCGGAACGTTACGCAGTTGCAGCACCGGCGGCAAGGCAAAGCCGGCCAACAACAGCAAGCCGACCGCCAAGCCCTGCAGCGCCGGTGCGATGGTGGCCGGCGGCAAATCCGCCGCCACCAGCGCGCCCAGCGACTCCAGCAGCACGAAGTGACTGACAAAGCCCAGCGCCACGCCCAGCGCGCTGCCCACCAGTCCGACCAACGCAAATTCAATCAGGTACAGCGTGGTGACCTGGTTTTGTGTCAATCCCAGGCAGCGCAGCATGGCGCATGCATCGAGGTTGCGCGCCATGAAGCGGCGTGCCGCCATCGCCACGGCCACCGCCGCCAGCATGGCCGACAACAAACCCACCAGCGACAGGAAGCGGTCGGCGCGATCAAGGGTCGCGCGCATTTCCGGGCGGCCCGCCTCCAGCGATTCGAGCCGCACATTGCGCACATTGTCGGTCTTGATGGTGGCCTGCAGCCAGTCATTGAAGGCTTGCACGGCTGGCATGTCGCGGCCCGCCACCAGCATGCGGTACGTGATACGCGCGCCGGGCTGCACCAGCCCGGTGGCCGCCAGCTCATCTTCCCGCAACATCACGCGCGGGGCGAAATTCATGAACGAGGCGCCACGGTCCGGTTCGGCCGCGATCAGGCGCGCAATGGTGAACGATTTGTCGCCGAGGCGGATCACACCGCCCACTTGGGTATCGAGCGCCGGCAACAAGTCGGCATCAACCCACACGGTACCGGCGGCGGGAATCTCGGCGGCCGGCTCACCCAGGCCGTCATTGGCCTGCTCCGGCGTGTTGGCCACGCGCACGCGGCCGCGCAGCGGATAGGCGCTGGTGACGGCTTTGATGGACGCCAGTTGCGACAGCGACGCTTCGCCCTCGCCGGCCTGCGCCATACTCGGAAAGACCACGGTAAAGGCTTGTTGCAGGCCGCGCTTGGCGGCCTCGTCGCGCCAGCCTTGCGGCGCGGGCTGGTCGGCTGTGACCACCATGTCGGCGCCCAGCAACTGGTGGGCGTCACGGTCCAGCGCGGCGCGCAGGCGGTCGATGAAAAAACCGGAGGCGGACAAGGCGGCCACCGCCACCACCAGCGCCACCAGCAGGAAACGCAACTGGCCGGCGCGCCAGTCACGCAAAGTCATGCGGATTGCTTGAGCAAACATCGGGTTCCCTGGTGGACAAAGTTGACCAATGTTAAAGCATGACGGGGATTTGTTAAGGTGGGCTTAATAGGTGAATGGCATGCATGGGGCAGCCATGCATGCCATCGGCGAAGCGGCGGAAAGCGGCGGGAAACTTAGGCTGGCAATGCCGCGAAATACGCGTCGACTTCATCGAGGAACGCCTGCTTTTGTGCTGGCGGCAAGAACGCCGCCACAAAGCTATTGCGCGCCAGGCGCTGCGCATGCGACAAGCCCAACGGCAGCGCTTCGAACACGGCCAGGAAGTTGTCGTTCATGTAGCCACCAAAATACGCCGGATCATCCGAATTGACGGTCGCCACCAGGCCCGCGTCGAGCAATTGCACCAGGTTGTGGTCGTGCATCTGGTCAAACACGCGCAGCTTGGTGTTCGACAGCGGGCACACCGTCAGCGCAATGCCTTCGCGCGCGACGCGCTCGGTCAGCGCCGCGTCTTCCAGGATGCGCACGCCATGGTCGATGCGCTCGACATGCAGCACATCGAGTGCCGATTGAATGTAGGCTGGCGGGCCTTCTTCGCCGGCGTGTGCGACGATGTGCAGACCGAGCTCACGGCAGCGGGCAAACACGCGGGCAAATTTTTCCGGCGGGTGGCCCACTTCGGACGAGTCCAGGCCGACACCGATGATCTTGTCGCGGAACGGCAGCGCCTGCTCCAGGGTTTGCAGCGCATCCTCTTCCGACAGGTGGCGCAGGAAGCACAGGATCAGGGTGGCCGACACCGGGCTGTCCTGGCATGCCTGGTAAATGCCGTTGATGACGGTGGCCATCGGCACGCCGCGCGCCGTATGGGTTTGCGGGTCAAAGAAAATCTCGGTGTGACGCACGTTATCGGCGGCGGCTTTGTTCAGGTAGGCCGCCGTCATGTCATAAAAATCCTGCTCTTGCAGCAGCACGCTGGCGCCCGCGTAATAAATATCGAGGAACGATTGCAAGTCGGTAAACGCATACGCCTGGCGCAATGCTTCGACCGACGGATAGGTGAGCTGGACGCCATTGCGCTCGGCCAGCGCGAAGATCAGTTCGGGTTCCAGCGACCCTTCAATATGGATGTGCAATTCGGCTTTCGGCATGGCTTGCACGACAGTGCGTAACTGATTGTTCATGGTGGCAGTTCTCTCTTGGTTGGACACGATCAGCGCAGTTTATCGCACGCACGAATTTCCATGCGTGCAAGCAGGCGCGCTTCAGCCATGCTAATGTGGCGAAAAGGCAGCGAAGCGACGTTGAACAGTGTTCGAAAACACATCGAAAACTTATATTTTCCAATTTAAATTCAACGTCTTACGGAAATCTATTAACGAAATTACGACATATGTTTTGACTTCCTGCAGCAGCGGAGCAATAATTAATTTCATCAACGTAAGATGCGTTATACAGAGCGCAAAACGATGCCGGCAAACATCCTCCGCACGGCCAACAACACAGCACCGCGGCACGGGCAATCCGTGCCTCCGCAGGTCGCTGGATGTACACCATAACAAGAACAACACGAACCACACGATAGGGAGAAGCACACTCACCACAGCAAAGGCCAGCAGGCACCACTGCCGACCAAGTGACTAGCAGGTTTATTCATCAAAGGACATTCAAATGACCATTTTTGACAACTACGCAGCACGGTATGAACGCACCAGGGAAGAGGAAATGTCCATGTCCGAATACCTGGCGCTTTGCAAGAAGGATCGGCTCACCTACGCTTCCGCTGCGGAACGCATGCTCGCTGCCATTGGCGAACCGACGCTGGTCGACACGCGCAACGATACGCGCCTGTCGCGCATTTTCGCCAACAAGGTCATCAAGATCTACCCGGCCTTCCGCGAGTTCTACGGCACCGAGGAAGTGATTGAACAAGTGGTGTCCTTCTTCCGCCATGCCGCGCAAGGCCTGGAAGAGCGCAAGCAAATCCTTTATCTGCTAGGTCCGGTTGGTGGCGGCAAATCGTCGATCGCTGAAAAACTCAAATCGCTGATGGAGCAAGTGCCGTTCTATTGCCTGAAAGGCTCGCCTGTCAATGAATCGCCGCTGGGCCTGTTCAATGAACAGGAAGACGGCACCATCCTCGAAGAGGATTACGGCATCCCCCGCCGCTACCTGCGCAACATACCGAGCCCATGGGCCGTCAAGCGCCTGCATGAATTCAATGGCGACATCAACCAGTTCCGCGTGGTGCGCCGCTACCCATCGATCCTGAAGCAGGTGGCGGTCTCGAAGACCGAACCGGGCGATGAAAACAACCAGGACATTTCTTCGCTGGTCGGCAAGGTCGATATCCGCAAACTCGAAGACTATGCGCAGGATGATCCGGATGCGTACAGCTATTCCGGCGGCCTGTGCCTGGCCAACCAGGGCTTGATGGAATTCGTCGAGATGTTCAAGGCCCCGATCAAAGTGCTGCACCCGCTGCTGACCGCGACGCAGGAAGGCAACTACAAGGGCACCGAAGGCTTTGGCGCGATTCCGTTCGACGGCATCATCCTGGCGCACTCGAACGAGTCGGAATGGAAGGCGTTTAAGAACAACCGCAACAACGAAGCGTTCCTGGACCGGATCTACATCGTCAAAGTGCCGTATTGCCTGCGCGTGACCGACGAGATCAAGATCTACGACAAACTGCTGGCCAACTCGTCGCTGGAAAAAGCGCCGTGCGCACCCGGCACGCTGCGCATGATGGCGCAGTTCGCGATCCTGTCGCGCCTGAAAGATCCGGAAAACTCGTCACTGTTTTCCAAGATGCTGGTGTACGACGGTGACAACCTGAAAGACACCGATCCGAAAGCCAAGTCGATCCACGAATACGTCGATTACGCCGGCGTCGATGAAGGCATGAACGGCTTGTCAACGCGCTTCGCGTTCAAGATCCTGTCCAAGGTCTTCAACTTCGACAATACCGAGGTGGCGGCCAATCCAGTCCACTTGCTGTATGTGCTGGAGCAGCAAGTCGAGCGCGAGCAATTCCCGCCGGAGACGGAACAGAAATACCTGTCGTATATCAAGGAACACCTGGCGCAGCGCTATGTCGAGTTCATCGGCAAGGAAATCCAGACCGCCTACCTGGAAAGCTATTCCGAGTATGGCCAGAACATCTTCGACCGTTATGTGACGTTCGCCGACTTCTGGATCCAGGACCAGGAATACCGCGATCCCGATACCGGCGAATCGTTCGACCGCGAGTCGCTGAACAATGAACTGGAGAAAATTGAAAAGCCGGCCGGCATCAGCAATCCGAAAGACTTCCGTAACGAGATCGTCAACTTCGGCTTGCGCGCGCGCGCCAACAACGGCGGCAAGAATCCGGCCTGGACCAGTTATGAAAAGTTCCGCACCGTGATCGAGAAGAAAATGTTCTCGAATACCGAAGAACTGCTGCCGGTGATTTCGTTCAATGCGAAAGCCTCCGCCGAGGACGCCAACAAGCACGCCGACTTTGTCGCGCGCATGGTGGAAAAAGGTTATACGGCGAAACAGGTGCGGTTGCTGTGCGAATGGTACCTGCGCGTGAGGAAGTCGTCATAAGAGGTGCATAATCAGGCGTAGGGTGGACGTTCCACCGTGACGGCAACGGGACGCATGCATGGTGGATCACGATCCGCCCTACGAATCCGGCGCAGGCCGGGACAAAAGCAGGAGGCACTTTGACTCACCTCATCGACCGTCGTTTGCAGGGCAAGAACAAGTCCGCGGTCAACCGCGAACGGTTCCTGCGGCGATACAAGGGCCAGATCAAGGATGCGGTAGGGCGCGCCATCAAGGGCCGCTCGATTACCGACGTCGAGAATGGCGAAAAAGTTTCAATCCCCGTCAAGGACGTCAACGAGCCGACGTTTGGCCACGCCCATGGCGGCGTGTGGGAAGTGATCAATCCCGGCAACCAGGAATACCTGAAGGGCGACCAGATCAACCGCCCCAAGAGCGGCGGCGGTTCCGGTCGCGGCAAGGCCGGCAACAGCGACCAGACCTCGGAAGATGATTTCATTTTCGAACTGTCGCGCGAAGAATTCATGAATTACTTCTTCGAAGACCTGGAATTGCCGCACATGGTCAAGACCCAGTTGACCGCCACCACCGAATTCAAGAACCAGCGCGCCGGTTACACCGTGTCCGGCACCCCATCGAATATTCACGTGCTGCGCTCGCTGCGCGGCGCCCTGGGCCGGCGCATTGCCGTCGGCGGCAGTTCCCGCAAACGCCTGACCGAGGCTGAACACGAGTTGGCCGCGCTGCTGGAAGCCGGCGCCCCGCTGGAAGATCCGGTGGTTCAGGAACTCAAAAAACTGATCCACCATTTACACACGCGCCTGCTGGCGATCCCGTTCATCGATCCGTTCGACCTGCGCTACAGCAACCGCATCAAGGTGCCGAAACCGATGACGCAGGCCGTGATGTTTTGCATCATGGACGTGTCCGGTTCGATGGATGAAAGCCGCAAGGACACCGCCAAGCGTTTCTTCATCCTGCTGTACCTGTTCTTGAAACGGGTCTACGAAAAAATCGAAGTGGTGTTTATCCGCCATCACACGGCGGCGGCCGAAGTCGATGAAAACGAGTTCTTCCACTCGCGGGAATCGGGCGGCACTGTGGTGTCGTCGGCGCTGCACCTGCTCAACAAGATCATCGACGAGCGTTATGGCGGCGGTGCGTGGAATTCCTATGTCGCGCAGGCGTCGGACGGCGACAACTGGGATAACGATTCGGTGCTGTGCAAGCAATTGCTGGTCAATAGCATCATGCCGAAAGTGCAGTACTACACCTATGTGGAAATCACGGACGGTCCGCCGCAAAACCTGTGGGAACAATATGCGCTGGTGCCGGACCACCACCCGCACTTTGCGATGCAAAAGATCGTCACGCCGGCCGATATTTATCCGGTGTTCCGCGAACTGTTCAAAAAGCAGCCGAAGTAGGCAGCATATATAGAGAGCGTCTGTATGAACCAGATGACCAAACGCGTTCCCCACCCGCGCGCCCTGCCCGAACAATCCGAATGGACGTTCGAGCTGATCGAGCAGGCGCATGAAGAAATCCGCCGCGTGGCCGAAAGCTTCGGCTTGGACACGTATCCGAACCAGCTGGAAATCATCACCGCCGAACAAATGATCGACGCCTACACGTCGGTCGGCATGCCGGTGTCGTATAACCACTGGACTTTCGGCAAGCATTTCCTCAGTACGGAAAAAGGCTACAAGCGGGGCCAGATGGGCCTCGCCTATGAAATCGTCATCAATTCGAATCCGTGCATCGCCTATTTAATGGAAGAGAACAGCCTGACCATGCAGGCGCTGGTGATCGCGCACGCGGCATATGGCCATAACTCTTTTTTCAAAGGCAACTACCTGTTCCGCACCTGGACCGATGCGGAAGCCATTATTGATTACATGGTGTTCGCCAAGAATTACATTACCGAGTGCGAACAGCGCCACGGCATCGACGCGGTGGAATTGCTGCTCGACTCGTGCCACGCGATCCAGAACTATGGCGTGGACCGCTATAAACGTCCGGCCAAGTTGTCGCTGGCGCAGGAGCACTTGAAGCAAAAGGATCGGGAAGCCTACCTGCAGTCGCAGGTCAACGACCTGTGGCGCACCCTGCCGCGCCGCGAAGAAGAGGAAGTCGACCGTCCGCCCCCCCGCTTCCCGCCGGAGCCGGAAGAAAACCTGCTGTACTTTATTGAGAAGTACGCGCCGCTGCTGGAACCATGGCAACGCGAGATGGTGCGCATCGTGCGCAAGATCAGCCAGTATTTCTATCCGCAGCGGCAAACCCAGGTGATGAACGAGGGCTGGGCCACGTTCTGGCACTACACGATCTTGAACCAACTGTATGACGAAGGCGTGGTCGGCGATGGCTTCATGATGGAATTCCTGAAGAGCCATACCAACGTGGTGTTCCAGCCACCGGTGCACAGCCCCTATTACAGCGGCATCAATCCGTACGCGCTGGGCTTCGCGATGATGCAGGACATCCGCCGCATTTGCGAAAACCCGACCCAGGAAGACAAGGAATGGTTCCCGGACATTGCCGGCAGTGACTGGCGCAAGACGCTGGACTTTGCCATGCGCAATTTCAAGGATGAGAGTTTCATTGCGCAATACCTGTCGCCCAAGCTGATCCGTGAATTCCACTTCTTTGCCGTGCTGGACGACGACAAGAACGAAAAGCTGGCGGTCTCGGCCATCCACAATGAACTCGGCTACCGCTACCTGCGCACGCAATTGGCGGAACAGTACAACCTGGGCAACCGCGAACCGAATATCCAGGTCTGGTCCGTCAATACCCGCGATGACCGCGCGCTGACATTGCGGCATACGCAATTCAACCGCCGGCCGCTGAACCAGCAAGCCAATGAAGTCTTGAAACACGTGGCGCGGCTGTGGGGCTTCGACGTCCACCTGGAAACCGTCGACCCGCACGGCAACGTCATCAATTCAATGGAGGTCAAGCGCGAAAAGCGCAATCGCGGCATTTAATGCCGCGGGGCGGGCAATCATCCATCGTCGTGATGAGGGTCATCTCGCGCGGTGATGATGCCCCCCTGTTTAAGGCGGATTTCAGGTCCGTGTGTATGAAAGAACTTTCCGCGACCGTAGGACGGGCCCTGAAACCCGCCGAAAACATGCCGGTTGCATAACAATAGAAGAAAATTCAGCCCTGACCTGCGGGTCGTTGTCTGTGAAATTCTTCTATACTGCTTATATGGCAAGAGGCTTGCAGTTGCATACCAGCAACGGCAAACACCGAACTTTTGAGATGACAATGCTGCATCCGTCGCAATGAAATTCCGTTTTTTCGCAGCAAAGTAAACTTCATCAAGTCATGCCCATCCCCGCGTACCAAATGCGTGCGAAAAGCTTGCTTTTTGAACCAGAAGGGTGCAGGCCACAGGTCCGAAATGGTGCTAAGCACATGAAATTTAACCGGTTTTAGGAGCCAAATTTCTATGTAATTCTGAGAATTCGTATGTATAATTCCGCGACGTCCCGGATGCGGCCCAGTAGCTTTCACGGTCCGTCTTGACGGGGTTCAAGTAGTACAAAGAGAGTTGGTATTGGAGAAAGCAGGCATGAATTTCACGCATAACGAGAAAGATACCGGGAAGAACTACACAGGTATTACCATCGTCATCCTGTTGCACATCCTGATTGGCTACGGGATCGTAACGGGCTTGGGCAAGCGGTTGGTCGCTAAAATGATCGAGCCGGTTGAAACCAAGATCATCGAAGAAGTTGCACCACCTCCGCCGAAGGAACTGCCACCACCACCACCACCACCAGAAATGAAGGCACCACCACCGCCATTCATTCCACCGGTTGAGGTGAACGTGCAGACCCCGCCGCCAGCGCAAAACGTTATTTCCAATGCGACTAACGTGAAGCCTGCGACGACGGAACTCCAGAAGGCTCCGCCAGCTGCCGCACCGCCGGCACCGCCAGCGCCTCCTGCAAAAGCGGCGCCAACCCTGGCAAAGGGTGACTTGGAAAAGTGCAAACCAGAATGGCCAAAATCGTCGCTGCGTAACGAAGAGACCGGCACGGTTACCGTGGCGTTCCTGGTTGGCGTAGATGGTCGTGTGGTTGAGGCGCGCATTGATAAATCCAGTGGCTTCCGCGATCTGGACAAAGCAGCGCAAAATGGTCTGAGCAAGTGCCAGTTTAAACCTGCCACTGCAGACGGCCATCCGGTGCAAGAATGGACCAAAGTACAGTACGTCTGGACGCTGGAATAAAAACCGAGACAATTCATCGTCTCTATTAAGTAGTAGCAATTCGCTGAAATACAATCCGGCGAACTGATTATTTTATCAATTTGGAGGAAGCATGTTTAAGAATACCCGTTTGTCCGCTGTACTGGCCGCAGTGCTGTTCTCGCTGACCGCAGCCACCGCCCTGGTGAGCGCCCCGGCCATGGCTGACGCGCCTGCATCGGCTGCCGCTTCGGCACCTGCAGCGGCTCCAGCGGACGCAGCAGCTGCACCAGCAGCTGACGCGGCAGCACCAGCTCCTGCTGCACACGGCGGCAAAGCAATGGAAGAAGTGGAAAACCCATTCGGCTTCCAGGCCGTGTGGAATGGCGGCTTCGTGCCACGTGCAACCCTGATCATCCTGGCCCTGATGTCGATGGGTTCGTGGTACATCATCATCACCAAACTGATCGACCAGCAAAAGATCTTCAAGCAGTCGAAAGAAGCTTCGGCCAAGTTCTGGAAAGCCTCCTCGATCGCTGCTGGTTCGACCCAGCTGACCGAAGGTTCGCCATTCCGCTTCATCGCTGAAACCGGCACCAAAGCAACCGCCCACCACGACGGCGCCCTGCTGGAACAAATCGACCTGTCGACCTGGGTGACCATGTCGGTTCAGCGCGCTGTTGAAAAAGTACAGTCGCGTCTGGCTGATGGCCTGTCGTTCCTGGCAACCGTTGGTTCGACCTCCCCGTTCATCGGTCTGTTCGGTACCGTTTGGGGTATTTACGGCGCGCTGACCAACATCGGTATGACCGGTAACGCATCGATCGACAAAGTGGCAGGTCCAGTGGGTGAAGCACTGATCATGACCGCGCTGGGTCTGCTGGTCGCCGTTCCTGCCGTTCTGGGTTACAACTGGCTGGTTCGCCGCAACAAAACTGCAATGGAAGACGTTCGTTCGTTCTCCGCTGACGTGCACTCCGTGCTGATTTCCGGCGCAATGTCGACCTCCCAGGCTGGCGCTGCTGCTGCTAAAAAGATTGGTTAATTAATCATGGGTATGTCCGTAGGCTCCGATAGCGGAGATGACGACGCCGTCCTGTCAGAGATCAACACCACGCCCCTGGTGGACGTGATGCTGGTTCTGCTGATTATCTTCCTGGTGACCAGCCCGGTTGTGCTTAAGCTGCAGAAGATTGAACTGCCGCGAGAGACCAACCAGCCGATCCAGCCCAAGCCGGAAAACGTCAACATCGTTGTAAACAAAGATGGCGACATTTACTGGAATCAGAAACGGATGGCCGATACGAACGAGTTGTTCGATTTTCTGAAGGAACAGGCGGTGAAAGTGCCTCAGCCTGAAGTTCATGTGCGCGGCGATGGCGGTGCCCGTTATGAATCCATCGGCAAGGTGATCTACACCACCCAGCGTGCTGGCATCCAGAAGGTCGGCTTCATTACCGAGCCGCCTGACAGGGGCTAACACCTCTTCGTCCGGATGGACTCCATCCGGACGAGTTTCTAGAAAGGAATAACTCATGGGTATGAATGTCGGTGGCGGTAGCTCCCCTAACGCCGATCCGGAACCAATGATGGAAATGAACATGACGCCGCTGATCGACGTCATGCTGGTGCTGATCATCATGCTGATTATCACGATTCCAAAAGCGAATCACTCGGTGAACTTGAACATGCCGGTCGGCACCCCGCCGCCGCCAACCAAGGAACCAGTAGTGGTCACGATCGACGTCGACTTTGACGGCACGATCCTCTGGGATAACCAGGTCGTTCCTGACCGTGGCTCGCTGGAAGCGAAGCTGATGGCGGTGGCGGCGCAGGCCGACCAGCCTGAAGTTCACCTGCGTCCAAACAAGCTGGTGCAGTACGACGCAGTGGCAGGCGTGATGGCTTCGGCCCAACGTCTGGGCGTCACCAAGATTGGCCTGGTCGGTAACGAGCAGTTCCAGTAATCCGTACGTATCTACAATAGGCAGGTGATCCTGCCTATTGTTTTTTAAGAAAGAACACTTCCTTATGACCAAGTTTCGTCTCGCGCATCTCGGCCTGGTGATGGCCGCCATCGGCTTCAACGCCGCTGCACCCATGGTCGGCATGTCGTCGGTTGCCTATGCTGCGGATGCTGTCCGCGCCGAAATCGGCAAACCACTGCAGGAAGCACAGAAACTGGCGGCGTCGGGCAAGAACAAGGAAGCGCTGGCCAAGCTGAAGGAAGCCGATGCGGTCGGCGGTAAAACCGATAACGAAAAATACCTGATCGAGCGCACTCGCGCCTCGGCAGCCATGGCCGCCGGCGACTACGATACCGCTGCCCGGGCTTTCGAAACCGTCATTAATTCCGGCAAGCTGTCGGCTGGCGAAACCGCCAAATTCAGCGAAGCTCTGGCCGGGATCTACTACCGCGCCAAGGACTACCCTAAAGCCATCACCTGGTTCCAGCGCATCCTGAAAGACAATCCAGGCGACACCCAGGCGCGTGAATACCTGACGCAGATCTACTATTCGAGCGGCAAGTACGCCGAGGCTGCCAAAGAACTGCAAAACGCGAAGAGCTTGTCCGAAAGCCAACTGGGCATGCTGGCCAACATCCAGTTGAAGCAGAATGACAAGGTCGGCTACGTGCAGACCCTGGAAAAACTGGCGGGCAGCTATCCTAAAACCAGCTATTGGGCTGACTTGTTGCAGCGCGTCGTGGCCAAGCCGGGCTTCTCCAGCACGCTGAACCTGGACATCCTGCGCCTGAAACTGGCGCTGGGTCTGCTGACCAAGCCAAGCGATTTCATGGAAATGGGCCAACTGTCGCTGCAAACCGGCAACCCGGCTGAAGCGCTGAAGATCATTGACGAAGGCTACAAAAAAGGCGC
Source organism: Burkholderiaceae bacterium (assembly GCA_019751755.1). GTDB lineage: Bacteria > Pseudomonadota > Gammaproteobacteria > Burkholderiales > Burkholderiaceae_D > Rugamonas. The sequence continues at coordinate 16,881 of JAIENA010000341.1, forward strand.
ACTGGGCCAGGGCTCCGATGCCGAACGTCACAAGCGTCTGAAGGACCTGGCGCTGAAGAACGAAGCAGACTTCGCCGCCAAGCAGGCCACCACGCTGGCGGAAGCCGAGAAGAACAAGGACGCTGACGCCATGTTCAACCTGGGCTTTGCACTGGTTTCCGCAGGTAAAGCCGACCAAGGCATGAAGCTGATGGACCAGGCGATCAAGCTGGGCACCGCCAAGCGTCCTGAAGAAATGAAGCTGCACTACGGCATCGGCCAGATCAACGCAGGCAAGAAAGCCGCCGGCATATCGACGCTGAAGTCCGTCAAAGGCAGCAATGGTGAAGCCGAAGTGGCGCGCTACTTCGTGCTGCAGAACAAGGGTTAATCGCGCGATTAGCTTGTACTGTTCCGCAAAAAACGCTGCCTTATGGCAGCGTTTTTTTGTTTGAGCATACGCAATCATGCCGTCCCGCAGCCCGCTGCCGCCTTAACTTAGGTCAAATCCGCCGTCAGACCTTATAATTCCCTTTCGATTCCTCACCAGCCTCGTTGCGCAAAACTCTAATGAAGGTATTTCGCGGACTTCCCAATGCTGCAGCGCGCGCGCCCTGCGCGTTGACTATCGGCAACTTCGACGGTGTCCACCGTGGTCACCAGGCATTGCTGGCGCGCGTACGGTCTGCCGCCGACCGGCTCGGACTGGAAGCGGCCGTCATGACCTTTGAACCGCACCCGCGTGAATTTTTTGCGCAAAAGTCCGGTGACTTGTCGAAGGCCCCGGCCCGCATCGCGAATTTGCGCGACAAGCTGCAATCCTTGTCCAATAACGGCATCGACCGCGTCATTGTCGAACACTTCAGCATGCCATTCGCTTCCTTGACGCCGCAGGAATTCACGGAAAAGGTGCTGGTCGATGGTTTGCACGTCAAATGGCTGATGGTCGGCGGTGATTTTTGCTACGGCGCCCGGCGCGCTGGCAATGTCGAGATGCTGATCGAGGCGGGCCGCCGATACGGCTTTGAAGTCGATATCCTGCCCACCGTGATGAACGGCGACCACCGGATTTCCAGTTCCGCCGTGCGCGTCGCGCTGTCCAACGGCGACTTCGCCCATGCCGAGCAATTGCTGGGCCATCCGTATTCGATTTCCGGCCACGTGATCCATGGCGCCAAACTGGGCCGCACGATTGGTTACCCGACGCTGAACTTGCGGGTACCACACCGCCCTGCCCTGGGCGGCATTTTTGTCGTGCAGGTGCATGGCCTGGCGGACCAGCCGCTCCCGGCGGTGGCCAGCCTGGGCGTGCGTCCGACGGTGGAAGACGCCGGCCGCGTGCTGCTGGAAGTGCATATTTTTGACTTCCACCGCGCCTGCTATGGCGAGAACGTGCGGGTCGAGTTCCTCAAGAAAATCCGTGACGAGGCAAAATTCATCGACTTGCCGACGCTGACCCGCGCCATCGACCAGGACGCCGCCGAGGCGCGCGCCTGGTTTGCCCAGCGCAGCGGCGCCGTCACCGCAACCGACCGAATTTGAGCCACCACGCTACCCACACAGAATGACGACGCCATGGCCTGCCCGGCCGGCGCCTGCCACAACACCCACATTAAAGAACGACCCATGTCTGATAATAAGAAGGCTCCCAGCAAATACCCGGTCAATATGACTGAAACCCCATTCCCGATGCGCGGCGACCTCGCCAAGCGCGAACCGAACTGGGTCAAGGATTGGCAAGACAAGCAGATTTACCAGCGCATCCGCAAGGCGGCCAAGGGCCGTCCGAAATTCGTGCTGCACGACGGTCCGCCGTACGCCAATGGCGATATCCACATCGGCCACGCCGTCAACAAGATCCTCAAGGACATGGTGGTGAAATCGCGCACCATGGCCGGTTTTGACGCCCCCTACGTGCCGGGCTGGGATTGCCACGGCATGCCGATCGAAATCCAGATCGAGAAGCTGCACGGCAAGAACTTGCCGACCGCCGATGTGCTGACCAAGGCGCGCGCCTATGCGCACGAACAGGTCGAGCGCCAAAAGAAAGATTTTATCCGCCTGGGCGTGCTGGGCGAGTGGGAAAACCCGTACCTGACGATGAACTTCGGCAACGAGGCCGATGAACTGCGCGCGCTCGGCAAGATGCTGGAAAAAGGCTATGTGTACCGTGGCCTGAAGCCGGTCAACTGGTGCTTCGATTGCGGTTCGGCGCTGGCCGAGGCGGAAGTCGAATACAAGGACAAGCGCGATCCGGCGATCGACGTCGGCTTTGCCTTCGCCGAGCACGACAAACTGGCCGCCGCCTTTGACTTGCCAAAGCTGCCGACCGACAACGGCTTTATCGTCATCTGGACCACCACGCCATGGACCATCCCGTCCAACCAGGCGCTGAACGTGCACCCGGAAGTCAAATACGCGCTGGTGGAAACCACCCGTGACGGCCAGCCATTGCTGCTGATCCTGGCGCAAGACCTGGTGGAATCGTGCCTGGCGCGCTACAAGCTGGAAGGCACGACGATCGGCACCGCGACCGGCGCCGCGCTGGCTGGCATCCGCTTCAAGCATCCGCTGCACGCGCAAGACGCGTTCTTTGACCGCTATTCGCCGATGTACCTGGCCGACTACGTGACCACCGAGAGCGGCACCGGCGTGGTGCACTCGGCGCCCGCCTATGGCCTCGACGACTTTATCTCGTGCAAGGCGCACGGCATGAAGGATGATGACATCCTGAAACCGGTGATGGGCGACGGCAAATATGTGTCGACGCTGCCGCTGTTTGGCGGCATGACGATCTGGGAAGCATCGAAACCGATCTGCGACGCGCTGCGCCAGGCCGGCGCGCTGTTTGAACTGAAAATGTTCGACCACAGCTACATGCACTGCTGGCGCCATAAAACCCCGATCGTCTACCGCGCCACCTCGCAATGGTTTGCCGGCATGGACGCGCATCCGAAAGATGGCGGCCCGACGCTGCGCCAGGCCGCCTTGCAAGGCGTCGACGCCACCCGCTTCTTCCCGGACTGGGGCCAGGCGCGCCTGCATGGCATGATCGCCAATCGTCCGGACTGGACCCTGTCGCGCCAGCGCCAGTGGGGCGTGCCGATGGCCTTCTTCATCCACAAGGAAACGGGCGAGCTGCACCCGCGCACCCCGGAATTGCTGGAACAGGTGGCACAACTGATTGAACAGGGCGGCATCGACGCCTGGCAGGCGCTCGATCCTGCCACCCTGCTGGGCGATGACGCGGCCCACTACGAAAAGAACAAGGACACGCTGGACGTCTGGTTCGATTCGGGCACCACGCACCAGACCGTATTGCGCGGCTCGCATGCGGAGCAATCACATTTCCCGGCCGACCTGTACCTGGAAGGGTCGGACCAGCACCGTGGCTGGTTCCACTCGTCGCTGCTGACCTCGGCCATGCTGAACGGCTCGGCGCCGTATAAGGCGCTGCTGACGCACGGTTTCGTGGTCGACGGCGAAGGCAAGAAAATGTCCAAGTCGGTCGGCAATACCGTGTCGCCGCAAGACGTGTCGAATAAACTGGGCGCCGACATTCTGCGCCTGTGGGTGGCCGCCACCGATTACACCGGCGAACTGTCGATCTCGGACGAGATCCTCAAGCGCGTGACGGAATCGTACCGCCGTATCCGCAATACGCTGCGCTTCCTGCTGGCCAACACCTCGGACTTCGACCACGCGCAGCACGCGGTGCCGGTGGCGGAACTGCTGGAAATCGACCGCTACGCGCTGGCCGATATCGCGGTGCTGCAAAAGAACATCGCCGCGCACTATGAAAACTACGAATTCCACCCGGTGGTGTCGAAGCTGCAGAACTACTGCTCGGAAGACCTGGGCGGCTTCTACCTCGACATCCTGAAGGACCGCCTGTACACGTCGGCCGTCGATTCGCACGCGCGCCGCTCGGCGCAGACCGCCCTGTGGCACATCACGCAAAGCCTGCTGCGCCTGATGGCGCCGATGCTGTCGTTCACGGCCGAGGAAGCCTGGGCCGTGTTCGCCGGCAAGGAAGCGTTTGCCGCCAGCGATGAAACCATCTTCACGCAAATGTATTGGGCGGTCCCGGCGGTGGACAACAGCGTCGATCTGCTGGAGAAATATACGCAACTGCGCGCGGTACGCGCCGACGTCACCAAACAGCTGGAAGACTTGCGTACGTCAGGCGCGATTGGCTCGTCGCTGCAAGCGGAACTGGTGATCAAGGCGGCTGATGAAAAATACACGCTGCTGGCCAGCCTCGATGACGACTTGAAGTTCGTGTTCATCACGTCGCAAGCGCAAGTCGTGCAAGTGGCGTCGGAAGCGGAAGAGACCGTGGAAGTGAAGGCATCGGAAGCGGCCAAGTGCGAGCGCTGCTGGCACTACCGCGCCGACGTCGGCAGCCATGCCGACCACCCAGGCCTGTGCGGCCGCTGCCACAGCAACCTGTTCGGTGCAGGCGAGCGGCGTAAGTTCGCTTAATGCACGCAATGGCGGATTACGCGGGCGTTGCCCGCTCATCCGCCATGCACGCCACAACATCAAACCAAGCACTCATGGCTAAATCCAAACCCATCGTTTCAAAAGTAAGCTCGTCCGGCGGCGGCGGCGGCCTGGCCCCGTGGCTGGGCATCGCCAGCATCATCATCCTGCTCGACCAGATCACCAAGATCACCGTCAACAAGACCTTCCGCTATGGCGAAGACTTGCTGGTGACGTCGTTCTTCAACCTGACGCTGGCCTACAACAAGGGCGCCGCGTTTTCCTTCCTCGGCAACGCGGGCGGCTGGCAGCGCTATTTGTTCACCGGGATCGGCATTGCCGCCACGCTGTACATTGTCTATCTGCTGAAACGCCACGCCGGCCAGCGCATGTTTTGCTGGGCCCTGGCGCTGATCATGGGCGGCGCCGTCGGCAACGTCATCGACCGCCTGCTGTATGGCCACGTGGTCGACTTCCTGGACTTCCATTGGCCAGGCATCGGCCACTTCCCGGCCTTTAATATTGCCGATACGGCGATCTGTATCGGCGCCGGCCTGTTCATCCTCGATGAACTGCGCCGCGTGAACAAATAAAGGAGCGCTGATGGAACTCGAAGGCAAAAAAATCGTCCTGGGCCTGTCGGGCGGCGTCGCCTGCTACAAGGCAGCCGAACTGTGCCGCGCCCTGACGCGTGAAGGCGCATCGGTGCAAGTGGTGATGACCGATGCGGCCGAACATTTCATTACGGCCGTGACCATGCAGGCGCTGTCCGGCAAGCCGGTCTACAGCAGCCAGTGGGACCCGCGCGTGGCCAACAACATGGCGCACATCGACGTCACCCGCAATGCGGACGCGATCCTGGTGGCGCCCTGCTCGGCCGACTTCATCTTCAAGCTGGCGCATGGCGCCTGCGATGATTTGCTGTCGACCATGTGCGTGGCGCGTCCGCGCCAGGTGCCGCTGCTGGTGGCGCCGGCGATGAATGTCGAGATGTGGCAAAACCCGGCAACGCAACGCAACGTCCAGCAATTGAAGGACGATGGCATCGTGATCTTTGGCCCGGCGGCCGGCGAACAGGCCTGCGGCGAAGTGGGCCTGGGCCGCATGCTGGAAGCGGAACAATTGCTGGCCGAGCTGGTGGCGGCGTTCCAGCCGAAGGTATTGGCCGGCAAGCGCATCCTGGTGACGGCCGGTCCGACCTTTGAAGCGATCGACCCGGTGCGCGGCATTACCAACCTGTCGTCCGGCAAGATGGGCTATGCGGTGGCGCGCGCCGCGCGCGAAGCGGGCGCCGAGGTGGTGCTGGTGTCCGGCCCGACCGCGCTGGCCACGCCGTTTGGCGTGCAGCGCATCAACGTGCAAAGCGCCCAGCAAATGTATGACGCGGTGATGGGCGCGGTGGACGGCCAGCATGTCTTCATTTCCGTCGCCGCTGTGGCCGACTGGCGCGTGGCCAACCCCAGCACGCAAAAGATGAAAAAGACCGGCGACGGCACTGTACCGGATTTGAAGTTCGAGCAAAATCCGGACATCCTCGCCACTGTGGCCCAGCGCACTAGCCTGGCCGGCTACCCGTATTGCGTGGGCTTTGCTGCGGAATCGGAAAACCTGCTGGAATATGGCGCCGCCAAGCGCGAAAAGAAAGGTATCCCGCTGCTGGTCGGCAATATCGGCCACCACACCTTCGGCCAGGACGACAACACCATCATCCTGTTCGATGAAAACGGCCACACCATCCTGCCGCGCGCCGACAAGCTGACGCTGGCGCGCGCCTTGATTTCTGAAATTTCCAAGCGGATCGAGCAGCACTCGCTGTTTGCGCCGCAGTCTTAAGACTACACCTATGAAAACCGTCGACATCAAAATTCTCGACCCGCGCATGCAAGAGCTGCTGCCGGCCTATGCAACCCCCGGCAGCGCCGGCCTCGACCTGCGCGCCTGCATCGATGCGCCGCTGGTGATCGAGCCCGGCCAGACCGTGCTGGTGCCGACCGGCCTGGCGATTCACCTGGCCGATCCGGGCTATGCCGCCATGATCCTGCCGCGCAGCGGCATGGGCCACAAGAACGGCATTGTGCTGGGGAATCTGGTAGGCTTGATTGACTCGGATTACCAGGGGCAACTAATGGTTTCCACCTGGAACCGAGGACAAAATACGTTTACGCTGAACCCGATGGAACGGCTGGCGCAGTTGATCATTGTGCCGGTGCTGCAAGTGGGCTTCAACGTGGTGCAGGAATTCGGTGATTCCGAACGCGGTGAAGGCGGTTTCGGGAGTACCGGCAAACAGTAAAGGGAATGGGCAATGGCAGGCAAGGTAATGCGTTTGACAATGGTATTGACTGCGGCGGGCGCCGCAACCTTGTTGGCCGGCTGTTCCTCCCTGTGGCCGGGCAAATCCGGCCCGGCCCCGGCCGAGGCGCCCGCACCGGCCGCGCCGGCGGCGCCCGAACCGCCACCAGGCTTGCCGGCCCGCGTCGTGGCGGCGCAGGAAACCCTGAAGACCATGGTGGCTCTGCAAGACCGCCTGTCACGCGTATCGGCCCCGCTGCTGATCAATAATGCCGACCTGTGCCGCACACAGGCGCGCAACCTGCTCGGGTTCACCGCGCAAAACCGTTACTCCTATCCCGGCGAATACAGCGACGCCGCGACCGCCGTGCTGGGCTATGGCGAGCGCCTGCAAATCAGTTCGGTGCTGGCCGGCAGTGGCGCCGCCCGCGTCGGCTTGCGCAAGGGCGACAGCCTGATCGCGGTCGAAGACAAAGCGCTCCATGGCGGCCCGGACGCGGAAGCGCAGGCCGCCGAAGTGCTGGGACCGCTGGTTGGCAACCGCGCCGCACTGAACCTGACCATCAGCCGCGACGGCCTGCCACAGACGCTCAACGTGCCCGTCACGCGCGCCTGCGCGATCCGTATCCAGCTGGGCAATGCCGACAACATCAATTCCTATGCGGATGGCCAGCGCGTCGCCATCACGCGCGGCATGATGCACTTCGCCCAAAGCGATGAAGCCATCGCCTACGTGCTGGCGCGCGATATCGCCCACAACGTGCTGGGCCACGCCGGCGCCATGCGCCAGAACAGTACCCAAGGCAGCATGATCGACAACCTGGTGCGCGCCAAGCCCGACACCTCGCTGTTGATCGGCGGCGGCGGCATCAAGCCGGTGCCGCAAGAGCTCGATGCGGCCGCCGATACACTGGCGATCTACATGCTTGCGCGGGCAGGCTACAACATCGACCGCGCCAAGCCGTTCTGGCAGCGCCTGTCGAGCCAGTATCCGGCCACCGTCTTGAACGGCTATACCGCGTCGCATCCGGCGATTGCTGTGCGCATGGCGGCGCTGGAGCGGGCCGTGACCGACGTCAAGGCCAAGCTGGCGGCGAAAAAGCCGCTGGCGCCATGATGCAGATGGCGTCGCCCTTGCCACGCGCCACGCCGGCCGCTTCCGCTTCGGCGCTGATGATGGCGCTGATGGTATCGCTGATGGCGGCGCTGCCGTTGCCTGCCGCCGGCGCGCAGGCGGCCGAATGGACCCGGATCGGCCGCGGCGCCCAACCCGCCGTCTATGTCGACCTGGCCTCGGTCAAGGAAACCGGGCACGGCGCGCGCAGCGCCTGGATCTTGCGCTCGTACAGCAAGGGACAAACCGCGCCGGACGGCAAGGCTTACCGCTCGGTGCGCATCCAGCACCTGTATGCGTGCAAGGACCACACCACCACCTTGCTGGCGCAAGCGTTTTATCCGGAGGCGATGGGCAACGGTGAAGCGGTCGGCAATTTCAAGTACGAGCAATATGACGCGGAAAAGATCGCGTCCGGCAGCGTGATGGACAGCGTATCGAAACGCGTGTGCCGCAAGACGCTGCGCAAGCCACGGCGCTGATTGGCGACACGTAATTCGCCAAGCGCCACCTGCCCCGCCAGCATCGATGAGGGCTATATGCGGCCACCGGAGCAGCTTTCGCCATGCCGGTGTATAGTTTCACGATGGATAGCATTGACCTCGAAGTACTGAAAACCAGCGCCGCCTGGATCGCCGCCGGCCACAAGGCCGAACTTGTCACCGTCATGAAAACATGGGGCTCCAGCCCCCGTCCAATTGGCGCCACCCTGGCCATTTGCGACGATGGTACCGTGGTCGGTTCGGTCTCCGGCGGCTGTATCGAAGATGATTTGATTGCCCGCGTGCGCGAACATGGCATCACGCGCGACAAACCGGAAGTGGTCAGCTATGGCATCACGGCCGATGAAGCGCACCGCTTCGGCCTGCCCTGCGGCGGCACCATCGAACTGGCGTTGGAGCCGCTGGGACAGCACAGCCAGATCGCGCCATTGCTGGACCTGCTGGAACAGCGCCAGTTGGTGGAGCGGCGGCTGGACCTCGATACCGGCGCCGTCACGCTGGCGCCGGCCGTGGCTGGCAATATCCTGGAACGGGTCGGCCATACCCTGGTGACGCAGCATGGTCCGCGCTGGCGTTTATTGATCATCGGCGCCGGCCAGTTGTCGCGCTTCCTGGCGCAAATCGCCACCGCCATGGAATACCACGTGACGGTGTGCGACCCGCGCGAAGAATACCGGCAAGGCTGGCATGTCGATAACGTCCAGTTGGTGCATGCCATGCCGGACGACCTGGTGCTGGAAATGAAACTGGACCATCGCAGCGCGGTGGTCGCGCTGACGCACGATCCCAAGCTCGATGACCTGGCGCTGATGGAAGCATTGAAATCCGATGCGTTTTATGTCGGCGCAATCGGTTCGCGCGTCAATAACAGCAAGCGGCGCGAACGGCTGCTGCAATTCGACGTCACGCCGGAACAGATGGACCGCCTGCACGGTCCGATCGGCCTGTATATCGGCAGCAAGACGCCGGCGGAAATCGCGATTTCCATCCTGGCCGAAATGACCGCCGTGAAAAACGGCGTGCCGTCCAGCATGCAGGTCAACCATGCCGCCGCACCGCTGCCGCCATCCGACAATGGCAGCGCGTGCATGGTGGGTTAAGGTTCCCAATCGCTGAAAACAATTTAAAAGCAAGATTCGGCCTGCAGAGATGGGCCGGCTCGGCCACAATAGCGGTTCCACTGACCATGTGACCCGTGATGAGCACCGCCAACCTGCTGCGCCTTATTTTGCTGGCCTCGATCTGGGGCGGCTCTTTCCTGTTTATGCGCATTGCGGCCCCGGTGCTCGGACCGGCCGTGCTGATCGAATACCGGCTGGTGTTTGCCGCCGGCTTCCTGGCCGTGGTCGGCTGGATCATGAACAAGCCGCTGGCTTGGCGCCGGCACTGGAAGCATTACTTCATTCTCGGCCTGTTCAATTCCGCCGTGCCCTTCGTGCTGTTCGCCTATGCGGCACGGACCCTGCCCGCTTCCGTCTTGTCCGTGCTGAACGCCACCGCGCCGATGTGGGGCGCGCTGATCGGCGCGGTATGGCAGCGGCAAATGGTGTCCGGCCGCGTGCTGGCCGGACTGGTGCTGGGCACCTGCGGCGTGGCGCTACTGGTCGGACTGGACCACGCCACTGCGGCCGCCGGCGCCGGCCTGGCGATTGCCGCCGCGCTGCTGGCCTCGTTCCACTATGGCATCGCCAGCACCTATGCGAAAACCGCGCAAGCAGTGGAGCCGTTTGCCAATGCGCACGGCAGCATGTGGGCGGCGGCGCTGCTGACGTTGCCGCTGGTGCCGTTGATGCCCGCTCCCGGCACTCCGACGCCGGGCATCATGGCGGCCGCCTTGGCGCTGGGTGTGCTGTGCAGTGGCGTGGCCTACCTGATTTACTACAAATTGATCCGCGACGTCGGCGCCACCTCGGCCCTGACCGTCACCTTCCTCAGTCCCCTGTTCGGCATCCTGTGGGGCGTCCTGTTCCTCGGCGAATCGGTGGGCTGGCATACGCTGGCCGGTTCCGCCATCGTGATCGGCGGCACCGCGCTGGTGACGGGCTTTAAGCCGAACCTGGCCTGGCTGCGCCGCGCGGAGTCGGCATGATGGAGACCTTGGCATCAGCCATCGCGCTGCCGGCCGGCTACCGGTTGGAGGACGTTCTGGCGTTCCACCGGCGCGATCCGGAACACGTGGCCGAGCAGGTCACGGCGACGCGCCTGCGCAAGGCCGTGGTGCTGGCCGGGGCGCCGGTGTTGCTTGATATCGCGTTTGAACACCCAGTTGCTGGCACCGCCGATGGTCTGGTCGCCCGCTGCAGCGCCGTGACGGACGGCGTCACGGACGGCGTGGCAAGCGCAGCGGTGGCGACGGCCGTGCAGGACGCGCTACTTAATGTGCTGGGCCTGCGCATCGACCCGCAACCATTTACCGACCTGGTGGCCGGCGACGCCTGGTTCGGGCCGCTGACGCGACGCCAGCCCGGCCTGCGCATCGTGCAATCGGCCACCGTGTTTGAGGCGCTGACCTGGGCCATCATTGGCCAGCAAATCAACCTGGCCTTTGCCATTGCGCTGCGCCGCACCTTGATCCAACTGGCCGATCGCCGCCACAGCAGCGGCTTGTGGTGCTATCCGGACGCGGCCAGTGTGGCGCGCCTCGACCTCGACGCGCTGCTGTCCCGCAAATTTTCGCGGGCCAAGGCCGAGACCGTGCTGCGCTTTGCGCGCCTGGTCGACAACGGCGAACTCGATTTGATCCGCTCCGAACGCAACCCGATCGAGGCCATCAGTGACGCGCTGCTGGCGGTCAAAGGCATCGGCCCGTGGACCGTCAATTACGGCTTATTGCGCGGCTATGGCCATGCCGATTGCTCACTGCACGGCGACGTGGCGATCCGCTCCGCGCTGCAAGCGCTGCAAGCGCTGCTGGGTGAAGACAGCAAACCCGACATGCGCCGCACCGAGCAATTCCTGCAGCGCTACGCGCCGCACCGGACCATGGCGGCCGCGCATTTATGGGCCAGTCTGTCACCGAAGGGCGCTGGCAACGGCTGACCTCCCCAAATCAGAAATGATACTTGGTCGCCTTGGCCCACTTGCTGCCCGGCCAGTGCTTGTGCAGCAGCGTAAACGCTTCTTTGGAATAGCGCGCCCGCAACTGGTCTTTTTCTTCCTTGTCGGTACCGTACGGGCACTCCATGCGGGTCGACGCGACCAGGAAATGCAGCGCTTTCGGCGCTTCGTCATCGGCTGGTTTGGCTTTCGCCCACGCCAGCAACGGCGGCGCCATGAATTCACTGCGCAGCGGCAGTTTTAATAATGCCTGCTGTTCCCGAGCGGCCGCCGCCAACTGCTCGGCGCCCAGGTAGCGTGGCGGCTGCGCTGGTGGCGGCGCCTCGTCTTTTTTCGCGCCATAGCCACAGCCCCATTCGCGGCTGGCGCCAAAAGCGTCGACCACTTTCGGATTGAGTTCCGGCGTATTGACCAGCAGCAGCGCCCCGGCCAGCTTGCGCTCTTCGCCGGGTTGGGCGTTGCGGTAGCGCGCGTACAGGTGCTCGGTGGTCTTGCGGCCTTTGGCCAGCGCCTCCATCAGCGACAACGCGGTCGCTTCATCATTGAGGATCAGCGCCCGCGCCAGCATGGTTTCCTGCAGCGGCGCTTTCCAGCGCGACGGCAGGCGTGGATGC
>JAIENA010000384.1 GCA_019751755.1 Burkholderiaceae bacterium
GTTCATCTGCCGGCTGATCTGCTGCTGCAACCGCAGGCTCACCGGCCGGGGATGGCGCGGCGACATGCGGCAGCGGCGCGGCAAAGGCATCGTCGAACGCGGAATCAAACAAGTCGTCGATATCATCGTTGACGGACGATGCCACCTTCGGTTCCGGGGCCCGCGTCAGCATCGGTTCGCGGTGGATAAAGTCTGATTCGGGCGGCGGGTTGCCGGACAAATCGTTGTAGGCCGCCAAGAACAGCGCATCGAGTTGCCCGGCCAGGCCGCCATCGATGGAGACATCCGTGGACGCATCCATCGCAGCATCCTCGGCGGCGGGATCCAGCGCCACCGCGGCGCTATCTTCCGCATCGGCAAACAGCGCCGCCAAATGCGCATCGAACGCCCCATCCGGTGCTTGCAGCCGCGCCAGTTCATCGCGCATGCGCTGTAGCGCCTCGATCAGCTCCGGCTGTTCCGGCGCCACCTCGCCCTGGGCAAAGCCCAGCAGCATCTGGTGGATGCGTTGCACCGTGAAGTCGAGCAAGTCATGCTGGGTCGGGTCCAGTTGTGGCGCCGGCGCATGCAAGCCTTCCAGTGTGGTTTCCAGGGCATGGGCCAGGTCGCGCAGCGCCGTGAAGCCCACGGTGGCCGAGGTGCCGGCCAGGGTATGCGCCGCCTGCAAGGCTTCGGCACTGACCGGGCGGCGCGCTTCATGGCGCCACTCACCGAAGTCGCGCGCCAGCACCCGCGCCAGTTCATCGGTCTCAGCCAGGTAAATGTTGTACAGCGGTAGCGGAATCGTCAGCGCGCCCACATGCTTGACATCGTCCTGTTCCGGCGGCAGCAACGGCGCCACATTCGGATGAAATTCAATCACGTCCGCCGTGGGGATGGCCGGCGCGGCCAGCGGGAAGGCAATCACCTGCCCCAGCGCATGCCCGTCGTCGCCGTCAACTTGCGGCACAGGCGGCGTGACGTCCTCGGTCCGTGCGCCGGCGTCTTCCGGCGGCGCCGCCAGCGTTGCATCCATGACGTCGTCGGCGACGCCGACCGCCAACGCCACCGCATCGGCCATCTCGAACGGCCCGCCGTCCTGCACCCGCGCCGCCGCTGCCGCCAGCGCCTCGGCATTGCGCGGCGAGACGCCGTCGGCCACCAGCTCGTCGACCCATGCCGTCAACTCGCGCGCGGCCCGCGCCAACAGGCCAAACAGGGCGTCGGTGGCGGGTCGCGCTTCGGCCAGCCAGGTATTCATGGTGCGCTCGATGGCCGCCGCCGCGTCGGCGAACTGGTTCAGTTCCACCATGCGGCCACTGCCCTTGAGCGTGTGGAAGGAGCGGCGCAGCATCGTCAAATGATCGAGCGAGCCCGCCTCCGCACGCGGCTTGGCCAGGGTGACGTTGACGAACACCAGCACTTCCTGCGCTTCGGCGATAAAGATGTCGAGCAATTCCTCTTCGATCGCGACATCACTCGGCGCGACGGCCGCCACTGGCGGCGCGGGGGTCGGCGGCGACGTGGGCGAGGCGACTTCCTCGTCGAGCACCGGCACCGGCGCACTGGCGGCGAGTTTTTTGAACGGTACGGCACGGAAGGCGCCCTGCGCCGCATCGAACGCGTAGCGCTCCTTGGCGCCCGAAGAATTTTGCGCCAGCATGTCGACAAAGAAGCCCAGCGCGCCGACATTTTGCGCGATCTCATCGAGCAGACGCGGCTCCTGCGCGGGATCGCCCTGGCCGACGGCCAGCCTGGCGACTTCCTTGCGCACGTGCTCGGTGGCGAAGACCGCGTCTTCCTGGTCGAGGATGGCCAGCGCGCCATGCAACTGGTGCAGCACGCTGTCCAGGCTGCGCAAGGCCGGCCGCAGCGACGGGTCGCCATAATAATCGTCCAGCACTTTTTCCACCTGGCGCAGGCCGGTCTTCATTTCCGCGGCCAGCGCCGCCACCGTATCGTCCTGCTGCAACTGGTGGGCCAGGCCCATCTGCCATTGCGCGGGCGGCGGGGCACCATGGCCGTCGCCGGCCAGCAGCGCCTGCAGGCGCGCGCCGATGGTGTCGGCGTGCGCCGGGAACGCATCGGGCAAGTGGCGGATATGTTCCAGGCCATGCTCGGCAAACAGCAGCGCCGTCGTCATTTCCAGCGACAGCGCTTCGCTGCGCCCGAGCGCCACCGCCGCATGGGCCACTTGCGCCAATTGGCGCATCAGGGTGGCCAGCGCCGCCGCGCCCAGCTTGTCGCACGTCAGCGCCACCGTCGCCAGCGCCTGGCCGAATGCCGCATCGAGCTGCGGGTCGATGACGGCGTCCTGCAGGTGCTGCCACGCCGTCTTGGCTGCCACCATGGCTTCTTTGGCGGCAGCCAGCGCATCGGCATCGATGCGGCCATAACGCTTCGCTTCGACGTCGGCCGGCACCGTGCCTTCGACCCCGAACACGCTGCACAAATGGTGCGCCAGCGGCGACACCTGGTCATGGTCGGCGCCGGCAATGAAGAACAACGCGTCGCGCAGCATGGTGTCGGGCAGCGCGGCCGGGTTGTCCGCCGTACTTTGCGCCATGCGGCGCATTTGCAGGTTAATCAGGCCAAACAGCTGTTTGACGTAACGGCCATGATCGAGCTGGCCGGCCGCCGCCAGTTCGGCAAAGGCTTGCTGCGCCAGCCAGAAGGTGCGCGCTTTCGGTTCGCCCTGCGCCTCGGCCACTTGCGCCACCGCGTCGCGCAGCGCCGCCGCCTGCGCGGTTTGCGCGGCGCGTTCGGTCGCTTTCATATAAGGCAGCAGTGCGCGTTCGAAGCGCTGGCGATACGCCGTGTAATCGGGTGCCACCGCCGGCGCGGCGGCCGGCATGCGCGCCTGTACGGACAGGTCGGGGAAGAACAAGTCGGCCGGGTGGATCCGTTCCGCCCCCAGCATTTCCTGCACCGCGCGATAGTATGGGAACAGGCGCACCGGCTGGAATGGCGCACCAGTCAACAACTCTTCCAAAAATTCGATGACCGCCTGATACAGGTTGGCGACCGTGCGCGCATTGTCGGCGTTACATTTGAGCGCGCCGGACTTGAAGCGGTCCAGCGCTTCCTCGGCGACTTGCGTCATCAGGGTCACGCCATCGACATCGACGATCTGCAGCGCGCCGTGCGCCTGATGCAAGTGCGAGCGGGCATGCTGCAGCGCGGTCGACTGGTCATCGGGTTCCCGCCCACCTGCCTCAAACAGGGCGGTACGGGAGCGCCCCAGCGCTTCGCGGATTTCCGCCATCACCCATGACAGGGGGCCGGTATCGAACTGCGGCGCGCTGGAAGATTCGAGCTTGGTCATTGCTTGTTCCATGTGTTCAGGATGCCGAGATGCGGAAGCGCGACACCGAGTTTTTCAGTTCCTGTGCCAGCACCGACAGCTTATGAATCGATTGCGCGGTCTGCTGGGTGCCGTTTTGCGTTTGCTGCGTGACGGCCAGAATGTGGCGGATGTTGTGGGCCACGCCGGTGGCCGAGGTGGCTTGGGTGCCGGTGGCGTACGAGATGCCCTGGATCAGTTCCGCCAGCCGGTTCGACACGTTTGAAATGTCGGACAGCGCGGCGCCCGCCGCGTCGGACAGGCGCGCCCCTTCGACCACGCCCTGCGTGGATTTTTCCATCGCCGCCACCGCGTCGTGGGTGTCGGCCTGGATCGTGCGCACCAGCGCACCGATCTGCTTGGCCGCCTCGGCCGAGCGTTCCGCCAGGCGCTGCACCTCTTCGGCCACCACCGAGAAGCCGCGCCCCGCCTCGCCCGCCGTCGCGGCCTGAATCGCCGCGTTCAGCGCCAGCACGTTGGTCTGTTCGGTAATGTCGGAAATGAGTTCCGTGATTTCGCCAATCTCCTGCGACGACTCGCCCAGGCGCTTGATGCGCTTGGACGTTTCCTGGATCTGCTCGCGGATTTCATGCATGCCCTTGATCGAGTTCTGCACCGCGGTGGCGCCCTGCTCGGCCGCCGCCACCGACTGGCGCGCCACGTCGGCCGATTCGGAGGCCGAGCGCGACACATCGGTAATTTCATTGGCCATTTTCACCACAGTGGCGCTGGCGTCCTGGATTTCACGCGATTGCTGCTGCGACGCCAGCAGCAAGTCGCTGGAAATGCCGTGCGCCTGCGCCGACGCCAGCCGCACCTGTTCGGCCGTGGTGGTCACGCGCCCGACCAACCCACGCAATTCTTCCACCGTATAGTTGACCGAGTCGGCGATCGCGCCCGTGATGTCTTCCGAGACCGTCGCTTGCACCGTCAGGTCGCCGTCCGCCACTTCCTGCAATTCATTCATCAGGCGCAAAATCGCGGCCTGGTTCTGGTCATTCATGGCCTTGGCTTCTTCTTCCTTGCGCTGCGCCTGACTGCGCATGGCTTCCGCTTCCTGGCGCCGGCGCTCGGCGCTGCGGGTACGGTTTTGCGAATCCTGCAGCAGCACGCGGCCGATCGCCGCCGCCGTCAGCAAGGTCAGCATGCCGCCCGCCACCATCAGCCAGAAGGTGGCGTTGAGCGCATCCTGTTCCAGGCGGTATTGCGCCAGCAGGCCGCCCAGCAAGCCGCGCAACTCTTCATTGCCGGCAAAGATGGTGCGTTCGGCGGTCTTGGCGGTGCTGAACTTGTCGAGACGGTCGAGGATCGACGCCACCAGCTTCTGGTATTGCTCGAACTGGCCTTTCAAGGTCATGACGCGCTCGCGCAATTGGCCATCGCGGATGGCTGGCAGCTGCTCGCTGCCATTGAGGAAGGCGTCCAACGTGGTGCGGAAGACGGTGGTGTCGCGCCCCAACTGGAACGCGGTTTCCGACGAAATGCCGCCAGCGGTGATGTATTCGCTGGCGCTGCGGCTCATGCGCTGCGTCAGCATCGCCAAATTACCCAGCGCCGCCACTTCGCGCGGCGCGGCGCCACGCTGCAGACGCTGTGCCTGCAGGTCTTCCACCATGGCCAGCAATTGCGGCGACAGGCTGTCCAGCTGCTTGAGGGTTTTGTCCATACCGCGCAATTCGGCGGCCAGCGCCAGGATCGCGCCCGCTGACTGGTCCGACGCCTGCCATTTGCGGCGCGCCGCCGCCACCGCCGTGCCCAGTTGCGCCGACGGCGGCGGAATGGCGGCGCCCTGGAACTGG
Organism: Burkholderiaceae bacterium; assembly: GCA_019751755.1. GTDB lineage: Bacteria > Pseudomonadota > Gammaproteobacteria > Burkholderiales > Burkholderiaceae_D > Rugamonas. Next base: position 5,122 of record JAIENA010000384.1, read on the forward strand.
CCGCCCTCCATCATCAGGCCAAAATCGCGGCTCAAATCCTTGCGGCTTTCGTCCAACTGGCGAAACGCCTCTTCACTGCCCTGCACTGCGTTGGGCGCGGCCTTGCCGATGCGCTGCGAATGCATCAGCGCATCGCTGGCGATTTGGGTTTGCGCGGAGCGGATACTGTTACTGCGGATATTGAGCGCCACCGCGGCGACACTGAGCAGCAGGCTCAACCCCAGTGCGGTGGACAGGATGCTGAGCTGGCGCTGCGCCGGCAAATCACCGATCAGCGGCAGGCGGATGCCGGGGCCGGCATCGGCGGTGCCGCCCTTGCCCTGGCGGCGCAGTGCGTCACGCAAGCGCAGCGGAGCGGCGCCCGCGGCCGCCTCGTCCGGCCCGCTGGCGGCAGTGGCGGCCGGCAGCGGTGCCGGCGCCGACGGGGTATAGCTGGCAAACTCGGAATCCGGCGCGGTGGACGGCGCCAGCGCTTCCGCCTGCGGTGAACGCGACAACAGCTTGGTGAACAATCCCATTACATCCTCGTCTAATCCTCGTTTGCCATGTCGGTCAGGTCGGCGATCTCTGCGATCTCTGCCATGGGGTGGCCACTGGGGCCAGCCTAGCGGCCGACCTGCAAGAAGCGTTCGTCATGCACCAGCAGCGCCAGATCCAGCCGCGTCCAGCGCTGTCCATCCGGGTCGGTATAGCACTGGGCGCACCACGGCGAAATGGCCGGATTGACGGCGTCAGCCTGCATCGCATCGATGTTGCGCAAGCCCAGCACGCGCGACGCCAGCAGCGCGCCATTCAAGCCCAGCGTCGGCGCAAACGTGACGATACGGCAGTCGCCGCTCGGCGCCACCGCCACTTCCCCACAATAGCGCGCCAGATCCACCACGCCCGTCAGGTTGCCACGGATATTGGCCAGGCCCAGAAACCAGTCATGCGCCAACGGCACCGGCGTCAGCGGTTGCTGCGGCACGATTTCCGACACTTGCGTCAAGTCGAGCAGGCAGCGCAGCTCGCCCAGTTGCACGCCAAGCTGGCGGCCGGACGCCAGCGTGCCGCTTTGGGCGGCATGCATGCGCTCCAAGAGTTGGGCCTGATAGCGGCGCAGCCGGCTGCGCCGATCGGCGCCTCGTGCTTCGGCTGGCGCCGCCGTGGAAGTGGAATCGCTGAGCGCGCTGCTCATCGGTCAGCCGCCGAGCGCGGCAATCTTGGCCAGCAGGTCGGCCGCATCAACCGGCTTGACCAGGTAATCCTTGGCGCCCTGACGTAGGCCCCAGATGCGGTCGGTTTCCTGGTTTTTGCTGGAGCAGATAATCACCGGCACATCCTGCAAGTCCGGATCGCGCGCAATCGAGCGGGTGACCTGGAAGCCGTTTGCGCCAGGCATCACCACATCCATCAGGATCAGTTCAGGCTTGTCCGCCTTGATGCGTTCGAGCGCCTGTTCGCCGTTTTCAGCGGTGGTGACAGTAAAACCGTTTTTGACCAGGATGTCGGTCAGGTAGTAACGCTCGGTCGGGGAGTCGTCGACTATGAGGATGCGTTGTATGGCCATGTTCCCCTCGCTAGAATATATATTAGGCGCCCGCCGGGCCCGCAGCATGCTCACGCACGGCGGCCAGCAGGCTGTCCTTGGTAAATGGTTTGGTCAGATAGGCGGCCGAGCCGACCATGGCGCCGCGTGCGCGGTCAAACAAGCCGTCCTTGGACGACAGCATCAGCACGGGCGTCGTATGGAATTTGGCGCTTTTCTTGATCAGCGCGCAGGTCTGGTAGCCATCCAGGCGCGGCATCAGGATGTCGCAGAAAATCAGGTCGGGACGATGGTCGTTGATCTTGGCCAACGCATCAAAACCATCTTCCGCCAGCACCACCTGGTAGCCGGCCTGGCCCAGGAATATCTCGGCCGACCGCCGAATGGTGCTGCTGTCGTCGATCACCATGATCTTCAAACCTGTCGCTTGCGGCGTCATTGTCATATTCGCTCACCGGTATACGTATCGACACGATAGCATAGGGCGCCACGATTTGGCACGACGGTGTTGCTGCATGAACAATGATTACCCAAGCAACGACGGTGTCATGGCGTCAGATCGCCACCATTTCGAAGTCATCCTTGCGGGCGCCGCACTCCGGGCAACTCCAGTTGATCGGCACGTCGGCCCAGCGCGTGCCGGGCGCGATGCCTTCTTCCGGCAAACCTGCTTCTTCATCGTAGATCCAGCCGCAAATCAGGCACATCCACGTCTGTAATGCCTGCGTCGATTCATTGCTACTCACGTTATCCCACCTTCTATCAAGTAAAATGCCGAATCAGGTATCTTAATCTACCCGCCGTGCAAAACCAAACTTCTCCCTTACTCCTGACATTCGGCGCCTTTGACCCGGTCGGCGCCACCGGCGTCACCGCCGACCTGGCCGTATTTTCCGCCCTGGGCTGCAATGGCCTGGCAGTGACCACCGCGTTGCTGATCGGCGACAGCGCCGGCGTCGAGGATATACAGGAAATCGACCCGGACTGGGTGGCGGATCAGGCCCGCGTATTGCTGGAAGATGCCGCCGTGGCCGCGTTCAAGATCGGCGCGCTGCACGACCTGGAACAGGCTTCGGCCATCGCCGAAATCGTATCCGACTATCCGGACGCCGCGCTGGTGCTCGATCCGTTTGGTTCACGCCTGCCCGAGATCGGCGACGATGTGGAGGAAATGCTGACCATTGTGCGCCAGTTGCTGGTGCCGCAAGCCTCTGTGGTGGTGCTGTCGCGCGACGAACTGGCGCGGCTGGCGGAAACCTGGCAAGACGGCGGCGGCGACAGCGAAGACGGCGCCGACGATGAGGATGACGACGCCATTGGCGCGGATGTCGGTGACAAGGACGGCGATGACGGCGATGACGGCGGCAAACCGGGTGCAGCGAGCCCACCGGACGACCAGGCAGACGACGCGGCCAAACAGGACGTGACAGCGCAGCGCCCCGGCGTGTCGGCCATCGCCGCCGGGCGCATCGCACAAGCGCCCGGCGGCGACAGCGCCCCGGAGGAAGAGGAAGCGGCCGACCCGGTGGAAGCCGAGGCCCGCCACCTGATCCGCCTTGGCTGCGAATTCGTGCTGGTCACCGGCACCATCGGCGAAGGCGACGGCGGCCGCGCCAATACTTTATATAGTGCGGAGGGCGTGGTGCGCCATGATTGCTGGCGCCACCTGCCCGGCCCGTTCATCGGCGCCGGCGGCACGCTGTCGGCCGCGATTGCCGCGTTCCTGGCGCAGGGCGCGGACACGCCGCAGGCGGTCCGACTGGCCCAGGAATACACCGATGGCGCACTGGCGCACGCCCAGCGCTACGGCATGGGCAAGCTGGTGCCGAACCGCACCTACCGCATGCACCCCCTCTAATTTTAAAAAGCAACAACACCAGAGACTGACGACGAGACTGACTATGACTGAATCCAGGAACGATACCCTGTTTGCCCGCGCACAGAAAACCACGCCGGGTGGTGTGAATTCGCCGGTGCGCGCTTTCCGTTCGGTGGGCGGCACGCCGCGCTTTATTACACGCGCCGAAGGCCCTTATTTCTGGGATGCCGACGGCAAGCGCTATATTGATTACATTGGTTCCTGGGGCCCGGCCATTGTTGGCCATGCCCATCCGGACGTGGTAAAAGCCGTGCAGGAAGCCGCTACCCGTGGCTTATCGTTTGGTGCGCCGACCGAAGCTGAAATTGATATGGCGGAAGAAATCTGCCGGCTGGTACCATCGATTGAACAAGTGCGTTTGGTTTCTTCGGGTACCGAAGCGACCATGAGCGCATTGCGCCTGGCGCGCGGCGCCACCGGCCGCGATAAAATCGTCAAATTCGAAGGCTGCTATCACGGCCATGCGGATTCCTTATTAGTCAAAGCCGGCAGCGGCTTATTAACGTTTGGCAATCCAACCTCGGCCGGTGTTCCGGAAGATTTCGTCAAACATACGCTGGTCCTCGATTACAACAATGTTGCGCAGATTGAAGAAGCCTTTGCGAATATGGGCAAAGAGATTGCCTGCGTGATTGTGGAACCGGTTGCCGGCAATATGAATCTGATTAAAGCCACGCCGGAATTCCTGCAAGCGCTGCGCCGCTTGTGCACGGAACATGGCGCGGTATTGATTTTTGATGAAGTCATGTGTGGTTTCCGCGTCGGCTTACACGGTGCGCAGGCATTGTATGGCATTCAGGCCGATTTAACCGCATTGGGTAAAGTCATCGGCGGCGGCTTGCCGGTGGCGGCATTTGGCGGCCGTGCCGATTTAATGGAGAAAATGGCGCCATTGGGCGCGGTCTATCAAGCCGGCACGCTGTCCGGTAATCCAGTGGCCGTAGCAGCCGGTATGACGACATTAAAACTGATTCAGCAGCCAGGCTTTTATGACAAACTGGCGGCGTCGGCAAAACGTCTGGTGGAAGGTTTGACGGCGGCCGCCAAGGAAGCCGGCGTCACATTCTGCGCGGATGCTGAAGGCGGCATGTTCGGCCTGTATTTCAGCGCCACGCCACCGAATAACTATGCCGAAATGATGGCCGGTGACCGCGCGAAATTTAATGTCTTCTTCCATAAAATGCTGGATGAAGGTGTGTATTTTGCGCCAGCCGCCTTTGAAGCCGGCTTCGTTTCAATCCAGCATGATGATGCAGTGATTGACGCCACCATCGAAGCGGCCCGCAAGGTCTTTGCAACGCTCGATTGATCATTTCAACGCTTCAATATAAGCCGGGTTTTACCCGGCTTTTTTATTGCCGGCACTCTCGCAAAACAATTCCCTCAAGCAATAAACTCACTTAAAACCGCAGTTTCCCGCCTACTTTATGCCAGATGTTAGCGTGATCACGCCAGATTACGGCATTTTCTCCGCACCCTGCAGCTTGCCGCCAACGGTGTTACCATTTATACAATTCAACAATGGAGGCAACGATGCACCGCTATTGGAACCGCGACACCTGGTTTATTGGCAGTATCTTGTTAATGGCGGCGGCTTACACCGTGGCATTCCGCCGGTTTGATTTTCCGGACTGGACCTTGTTGATTGATTTTTCATTGTCACTGCCGCTGCTGCATTACTGGCTGTTCCGCCCCACTTTCAAACAATGGTTATTGCGATGGGCCCAATTAACGGGCCTCGGTATTCTGCTTGGCCATTTTATTATTCCCGACTCATCACGCGTCATCTGGCCGTGGCTGGAAATGATGCGCAATACCGTGGTCGGCTTGATGATTCCGATTGAACTGGGCGCGATGGCCTTGCTGGGTTATGGCATTTGGAAATTAATGCAGCTGGGTGATGATATTGATACCGCATTACAAACCGGTATTGAAAATAAACTCGGAAAATCGATGTCCACCCGGCTGGTTTTATTTGAAGCACGCATCTGGCTATATGCGTTACTGAAACCAAAAAACCTGCGTTATGCCGGCACCCGGCACTTCGGTTACGCTAAGCAGCATGGCAATGCCTCCAATCAAATGGGTTTTATTCTTGCCATTCTGTTTGAAATGCCGCTGGCACATTTACTACTGCATTTCATCTGGTCGCCCACTGCGGCGTGGGTCGCCAGCGTCGTATCGGTGTGGGGATTACTTTACCTTGTCGCGGAATACCGGGCGACGCTGGTTCGCCCCGTTTCCATAGATAATGAGAAACTGTATATCCGTTGCGGCGTGTTATCGGTGGATGCAATCATTGCTTGGCATCAAATCCAAGCGATAGAGAAAATTGCCGCACCAGTGCGGCGGCAACCAGGCGTGCGGCGCTATAAGCAATTAGGGGAATTGAATGTGGTAATCCATTTACAGCCCAACGTTATGCTGGCTGATTTATTTGGCCGGGAACAAGCGGTTGCGACAATCTGCCTGGGCTTGGATGATCCTGATGGCTTTATCCGGGCGACAAGTGTGAAAGTTGGATAGAATTTAACTATATTGAAAGCGCTATACTATGGGAATGTTACTGATTGCCGAAAAACGCTCCCGCAGCGACAAATACGACTTCCTCCGTTTTATCCGCAATAACGGCAGTACCAGTGCGGCGCAAATGCCGCGTCAAGGTATTTTGCCGCACGACTTAATTCATTTTATTGTGGAATCCGCGCTGCCGTTGCGCCATGGTTTTTTAAGCCAGGTGGCGCGCGGCGCCGACGCGGAATATGTCATGGAGCAAGTGCACGGCGATGACCAGTCCAGCGTCGATGCAGAAGCGGCGCAAGTGGAAGCCATCGTCGAAGGCCTGCAAACCCAACTGTGGGCCGGTGATTTCGACCACGAGACTTTTATCGCCGCTGCCGAGGCCGCGTGCGCGGCGCGCGGCAAGCCGGCCTACGATTTAAGCGGAGTCGATGTCCGCGCCAGCCTGTATGAACGGGCACTGGCCTTGTTTCAGCAATGGCAAGACACGCCGTTCCACAAGTCATTGTCGCTGGACTTCAATCCACGCCCGGTGTAAGCGCCAGGGCCAGCCGCCCCCAACGTACGCAAAGTGACCGGCCTCAAAGTCGCCATGATGGGGGCTGGCCCCAAACGCACTATCGTTCGCCACGAGGGCGATAGCTTATTTCAACCAGCCGCGATGGCGGAAGTACAGGAAGGGCGCAATCGCGCTGGTGATCATCAAACCCCAGGCCCAGGGATAGCCCAGCGCCCACTTCAATTCGGGGATATTGTCGAAGTTCATGCCATACACGCTGGCAATCAAGGTCGGCGGCAAGAAGGCCACACTGGCCACCGAGAAGATCTTGATGATCTTATTCTGATTAATGTTAATGAAGCCGACCGTGGCGTCCATCAGGAAGTTAATCTTGTCGAACAGGAACGAGGTATGGCCATCGAGTGATTCAATGTCGCGCAAAATCTGCCGTGCTTCCTCGAACTGCTCCGAATTCAGCAGGCGGCCACGCATCAGGAAGCTGACCGCGCGGCGCGTGTCCATCATGTTGCGGCGGATCCGGCCGTTCAAGTCTTCCTCATGCGCGATCGCGCTCAGCGCATCGGCCGCGTCCTTGTCGGTGAATTCCTTTTGCAGCACCCGGAACGACACTTCTTCCAGGTTTTTATAGATGCCTTCCAGCGAATCGGCCGAGTATTCCGCGTCGGTGGCGTACAAGTCGAGCAGCACGTCCATATAATCGGCAATCGAGCCGGGACGCGAGCGGGCGCGCATGCGCACCAGGCGGAACACCGGCAAGTCGTCCGTATGGACCGAGAACAGCATCTTTTTCGCCAGAATAAACGCCACCGTCACCACCCGCGACGGGCCGTCATCTTCTTCCAGCAGGAAGTCGGTGCGCAAGTGCAGGTCGCCGTTTTCCGCTTCGTAGTAGCGGGCCGATGCTTCAATATCCTTGACTTCGTCTTCGCCCGGCAAAATCACGCCGTAAATGGCCTTGACCCAGTTGCGCTCATCGTCGTTGGGGTCGGTCAAGTCGACCCAGACCGGTTCGACTTTTTCGAGATCTTCGCGGGTCTCGATCGGAACCTGGTTGAGCCGGCCATTTTGTAAAACGAAGACATTAATCATAGGCACTCTCAGGCAGGGATCAGACGCGGAAGCGCAAAAAATGAAACAGCGCAAGTGTACTCGCAAAGCCCTTTTCCCGGCCACCCTTATGCGTTTATTTTTGACGCGTTTAGCCGCTATTGCGTGGCTTTTTCTATCATCTTTTCGCGCAGGGATTGCGGCCCGGACGCCGCCGGATCAGGCTTGGGCAGCTTCGGCGCGTCGATCCCCCGTGTTTCCTGAACAACAACCTTTTTCGTAGTGGGATTGCCTGGCAAGCATTCCGTGTCGGAAAACACGGTCTTGCCGTCGATCACACAGCGGCGCAAGGCGGCGGCGGCCGGCTGCACGGCCTTGGCGCCCTGCTGCACCACCGTCTCGGCGCCGGTTTTCTTCAAGAATTTGTCCGCGCCCTCCGCGAACAAATTGCGCTCGTTTTTCATGGAAAACAGGGCGGCCATGACAATGGCGGCCAGGCCCGCCATGATCAATGCCACGGCAATCAGGCTGATACCACGCTGGCGTTTCAACATCGCAGGTCTCCTGAAGTGGGATACCTTATGGTAACTCAGCGGACCCCATACGTTTCAGTATCGTCGCGGTGCGGCGCGCCAGGTAATTGCTGTCCCGGTGGGTATCGTAATAGCGGGGGTTCGGCAACATGACGGCCAGTTTGGCGGCCTGCGCGGCGCCCAGGCCGGACGCGCTGACGCCATAGTAATGGCGCGCCGCCGCCTCGGCACCAAAGATGCCTTTACCGAACTCCACCACGTTCAGGTAAATCTCGAAAATGCGCTCCTTGTCCATCAGCGCTTCCAGCATATAGGTGATGATCAATTCCTGACCTTTGCGCAGATAGCTGCGTGATCCAGACAGGAACAGGTTTTTTGCCAGCTGTTGCGTGATGGTGGAGCCACCGGACACGACCTTTTTCTTTTTCGCGTTCTTTTCGTAGGCTTTTTGCAGCGCGTCCCAGTCGACCCCTTCATGGTCGGAAAAGTTCGCATCTTCCGAGGCGATCACGGCCCGCTTCAAGTTACTGGAAATACGGTTATATGGCACCCATTGCTGGCGGATATTGGCTTTAGGGTTTTTTTCCTTCAGCACCGCCTGCTGTTCGCGCATGAACGCCGTCATGCTCGGGTTATGGTCCACCCACCACCAGATCTGCACCAGGAAATACAGTTGCACGCCGAGGAACAGCAGGGTCGGAACAATCAACAGCCACTTTAGCCAGCGTTTCCAGCCGCCCGCCGCCGCGCCTTTGCCGGACTTCTTGGCCATGGTTACAGCGTCGCCCGCAACTGCGCCAGCACAGCGGCCGTCTGCGGCCGCACGCCACGCCAGGCGGCAAACGCTTCGGCCGCCTGCTCCACCAGCATGCCGAGACCATCGCGCACGATCGCACCGTGTTCTTCTGCAAAACGCATGAAGACCGTCGGCTTCTGACCGTACATCATGTCCAGCGCCAAGGTTCCGCGCGTAAACACGGTGGCCGGCACCGGCGGCAAGTCCGCCGACAGACTGGCCGAGGTGGCGTTGATGACGATGTCGTAGGCGCCGTCAATCTCGGCGAAGCCGCAGGCCGACAAGGCGGCACCCGCCGACAGCGCGGAGAATTGCGCCACCAGCGCCGTGGCCGTCGCCACCGTGCGGTTGGCAATCGTCAGGGCGGCGGGGTGGTGCTCCAGCAGCGGCAGCACAACGCCGCGCGCGGCGCCGCCGGCGCCCAGCAGCAATACGCGCCTGCCCGTGACCGGCACCCCGGCATTGACAACGATGTCGGTGACCAAGCCGGCGCCATCGGTGTTGTCACCGACAATGCCTTGCTCCGTGAACAGCAGAGTATTGACGGCGCCAGCCGCCTGCGCCCGCATGGTCAGCGCAGCGGCCAGCTTGTGGGCTTCGAGCTTGAAGGGCACCGTCACATTGGCGCCCTTGCCGCCCTCGGCAATGAAGGCCTGCACCGCGCCAGTGAAATCGTCCAGCGGCGCCTGGCGCTTGTCGTAGGTCAGTTGCTGGCCGGTCTGCGCGGCATAGGCGGCGTGGATGTCCGGCGACTTGCTGTGGGCAATCGGATTACCAAAGACACAATACTTATCCATTACTGCACAGCCCCACTGCTCAAGTTGGTTTCCATCTTGTCTTCCCTGGTGAATTTGAAGCGGGTGATGATCACCCACAGGTCATCCCGTTCACTCGACAGCATATTCGGCGGGAACTTGCCGAACGGCGCCGAACGGCGCACGATCGCCATGGCCGCCGCATCGAGGGCGTCATTGCCGGAACTTTTTTCAATACGGACGCCACCGTCTTTTTCATAAATGCTGCCATCCTGGAACACCGGGATATACACCACCAGTTCGCCATACAGCTTGCGGCCGTTCTTGGCGGGGAAATTCAGCGTGCCCATTTCCTCGATGCGTTTTTGCATCGTCTTGTAATAGCTGGCATAGCCGACTTCCCGCGTCGATGGCGTGATGAAGGTTTTTTTCGGCCGCTTGTTCTGGTCTTCGATGACTTGCGTGATTTCGGCCGCGCGCCGCGCAATCGCCTTGCTGCTGTTGAGTAAATCCGCACCGGTCGGCAGCGGATCGGGACGTTCGCGTTCGGTCATCGGCGCGGCCGAGAAGGGCGCCGTCTGCACCTGCGTCAGCAGGTTCTTCTGCACTTCCTCCAGTTCGGCGATGCGGCGGCGGGTGGCTTTGACGCTGTCGCCCAGCTCGTTCTTGCGCATGTCGGGCAACGGCGACTTGGCCCGCCCCGCATCGGCATTGCCGCCGCCATCGAGGTTCGCTTGCGCCAGCGCATCGGCTTTTAACGGCGCCTTGGCGTGCTTGGCGTTGACCAGGATGACTTCCAGTCCCGGATCGGCCGGTTCCACCTTGAAGTTTTTCGGCGACACAAAATGCACCGCCAACAGCAAGCCGTGCACCACCAGCGAGATGCCGGTAGCCAGGTACAGCAAGCGGTTATGTTGAAAAGACATCACGCGGGAACCGTTACGAACAGGCGTTAAAAGATTGCTGATTCTACGATAAAAGCCCTTGCCCACCGATGTCACACCTTGGGGTCAGGCCCCATTTGTGACAAAAGCGGACAAACAGGCAACTGCGAATGTCCACTTTTGTCACATTCGGGGTCTGACCCCGGGGGTGGACATCGCAGCGGCGGGCTTACTGCGCCGGCGCGTCGCCCTGCTCCGCCACGACTTCCTGCACCCCGGCGGCGGCGGCCGGATCGGCTGGTTCCACGGCGACGGCATCGTCACCGGGCGCCACCGCGTCGGTGCCGGTTTCCTCTTCTTCCTCAAAGTCCAACGCGCCTTCAGCGGCCGGCGCCACCACTTCCAGCAGGCGCGCCTCCAGGTCGAGATCGACTTCATCCCAGCGCAGCACATCGAGCCGCGCCTGCGCGCCGCGTGCCGCCGGCGGCATGCCGGGCAAGCGGATCACCAGTGGAATGTCGGTCAAGCGCAGCACTTCATCCTTCAACACCACCGCTTCCACCTGCTTCGCATTTTCCTGGCCCAGCCAGCGCAAGCACCAGTAGCGTTCCATCGTGCTCTGGAAATCATTGTAGGCCGCGTACGCGGCATCGAATGCCGACACGATCGCGAACAGGTTGGCGTCCTTGTGCTTGAACGGCGCGATGAATGGCGCGGCCACGCCCTTCTCCGCCACAGCCAGGATTTGCCACTGGTTCACCAGGTCGGTATAGCGGCGCAGCGGCGAGGTGCTCCACGCGTACTGGTCCACGCCCAAGCCCTGGTGCGGCGCCGCCTGCGTCAACATGCGCACCTGCATCTTGGCGGCCCAGCCGCCCACGCCCTGGCCCTGGCTGCGGTAAATGCCCGGCACGCCATGGTCGTGCATGTACTTGCCCCACGTGCTGTTGGCAAAGATCATCAGCTCGGCCACGATTTTGTCGAGCGGCGCGCCACGCTTGCGGCGCGCGATGGTGACGACATCGTTTTCGACGTAGAAGTTGAAATCGACGCGGTTGTTTTGCTCCGGTTTCAAGCCAAACGCTTCGCGTTTTTTCATGCGGCCCGCTTCCAGATTCAACGCCCACTGCCACAGCAAGCCCAGCTCGGCCTTGCGCGGATACTCGCCTTCGCCACTGGCCAGGGTCGCCTCATTGACCAGGTCATCGAGGTGGTTATGCCGCAAGTTGTTCGCAATTGGCACCATTTCGGCGCGTGTTTCCGTCGCCAGCACCGACCAGTCGGCCGGATCCAGCGTCGCATACAGCGACAGCGCCGGACAGGTCTTGCCTTCGGCCAGCGTGAACGCTTCCACCACCGAATCCGGCAACATCGTGATCTTGTCGCCCGGCATGTACACGGTCGACATGCGGCCGCGCGCGATCTTGTCGATCGCATCGTCGGGACGGATGCCCAGGCCCGGCGCGGCAATGTGGATCCCCACACGTACTTTGCCATCATCGAGGTGCACCACGGAGAACGCATCATCGATCTCGGTGGTGGTCACGTCATCAATCGAGAACGCTTCGACTGCCGCCAGCGGCAAGCCGGCCGGTGCGGCAGGCACCGCCACGTCAGGGAAACCAGCGCCTTTCGGGAAGTTCTCGAACAAGAACTTGTTCATGTGCAGGTCTTTGGGCGACGCCACGCCGCCCACCGCCAGCATCAGGCGCTGCGGGCTCTGGTGCAGTTCGCTGCACGCCGCGTCGAGCGCCTTGAATTCAATGGTGTTCTTGTCCGGCTTGTACAGCAATTGCTGCACGATATTCTGCATCGACGCCGGCAGCGTACCGCCCTTCAACTCTTCCACGTACTGGGCCTGGATCACCGCTTGCTGTTTCTTTTTCTCGATCCCGGCCAGCGCCGCGCGCAGCGATTGTTCCGGCGCTTTCTTGTAGCGGCCACGGCCTTTCTTGTAGAAATAAATCGGCGCATGGTGCAGCGCCAGGATCAGGCCGGCGGCTTCGACGGCCTGCGGCGCATGGCCAAAATATTCGGCGCCCAGTTCGGCAAAGCCGAACTCGTCTTCGCCCGCCACTTCCCACAGGAATTCCAGGTCGACGTCGGCGGCAATGGCTTTGGCCTGTTCCATCAGCTCGGCTGGCGCCGGCTTTTCATATTGCAGCAGGACATCCTTGGCTTTGACCTTGCTGCGTTTGCCGCTGGCCATTTCCACCTGGTAGGCCTCGCCGGCGTGCGACAGGACATTGCCGACTTTGAAGTCGCCGGATTCTTCGAAAAATACGTTCATTATGTTTATGCAGCTTTCTTCAATTCGATCTTCACGCCACCCGGAATAACTAAATCCAGCACTTGCGGCAAAAATACTTCGGTCACCAGCAGCACACCGCGATGGCGCCGGTATAAACAACGGCGTGCATACAGCATCTCGCCTTCGCTCAGCACCACCCCCGCCGCCGCGCAGGCGCGCATGGCCAGCGGGTGGGTGGCGCGCAGGCGTGCATATTCCAGGGCGCCGCGATGCACTTGCGGGTCGCCAAACAGGGTCGAGCCCAGCGATTTTTCGCCCAGCGCACTGAACGCGGGCCAGTCACTGGCGGTGGCCGTGGTCGGCACCACCGTGTGGCCAAACACCACCGGCGCGCCGTCACAACGCAACAGCACTTCCCGCTCCACCACGCGGCTGGAGCGTTGCAAGCCGATGGCCTGCGCTTCATCGGCCAGGCACAGCGCCGGTTGCTGGTGCAGCTTTTGCACGCGGAATGCCGTGCTGTGCGCCTTCAGTTTCGAGGTCAGCGAACCACCGCCCGTCAGCCAGTGCCGCAGCGAACCGGGTGCGCTGACGCCATTGACGTGGGCGCGCCAGTGCGCCATGCGCAGCGAACGTCCTTTCATTGGACCCCGTCCACACCGCAAAAGCGCAGAACTTCGTCGACATAGCTGGCAAACTCACTGATCGCATGGTCGCTGCCGTCAATCACGTGCTGTCGCGCCCCCGCATAATGCGCCACCATGTCGCGGTAATCCAGCACTTCATCGCCGCTGGCGGCGATCAGGTAATAGCGCTCGGGCCGGGTAATGCGCGCCACTTCCAGGGCCCGCAATTGTTCTATATAGCCAGGCTTGAACTCAAATGGCTGATCCGAGTGGTATTGCGTGGTCACGCCGACATACGGCGCCAAGTCCAGGCGCGGCACGATGGCGGGATTGAGCAGCACGGCACGGCAACCGAGACGCTCGGCCAGCCAGGTCGCGTAGTAGCCGCCCAGCGACGAACCGATCACTGTCAATTCGGTGGTCGGCACCCCGTCAATCAGCGACAGCGCCAACGCCATCGCCTGGCTCGGCGAGGCCGGCAGCTGCGGACACAGATAGTCATCCGCCCGGCCCAGGGCCGCCATGCGCTCCCCCACCAACCGCGCCTTCATCGACGACGGCGACGAGCGGAAGCCGTGCAAGTACAAAATCATTGCGCCAGCGCCTCCAGCAGCTTGCCATGCACGCCGCCAAAGCCACCGTTGCTCATGACGACGATATGGTCGCCCGCTCGCGCCTGCTTGATGATGGCGTGCACCATCGCGTCGAGATCGTCATACGCGCTGGCTTGGTCGCCCATCGCCGCCAGGGTCTGGCCCAGGCTCCAGCCCAGCGCGGCTTCACTGCCAAAGCCGAACACCAGATCCGCCTCCGCCAGGCTGCCCGGCAGCGCGTCTTTCATTGCCCCCAGTTTCATGGTGTTGGAGCGCGGCTCCAGCACCGCCAGGATGCGCTCGCTCTTGCCCTGTGCCCGCAGCTTCTGGCGCAAGCCACCCACTGTGGTGGCGATCGCGGTCGGATGGTGTGCGAAATCGTCATACACCGTCACGCCGTTCACCACGCCACGCACTTCCATGCGGCGCTTGACGCTGACAAAGCGCGCCAGCGATTCGGCGGCCTGGGCAATCGGCACCCCCACATGGCGGGCGGCGGCAATCGCCGCCAGCGCATTCGCGCGGTTGTGCTTGCCGGTCAGTTCCCAACGCACGGTGCCGGCCCGTTCGCCTTTGAACAACACATCAAAGCTGCCATCGTCATATTCGGTCAGCGCCCAGTCCGCCCCCGCGGCGCTACCAAACGATTCGCGCTCGCTCCAGCAGCCGCGTTGCATGACGCGCGCCAGCGCCGCTTCATCGGCATTGAAGACGACCTTGCCGATGCCGGGCACGGTGCGCACCAGGTGGTGGAATTGGGTTTCAATCGCGGCCAGATCGGGGAAGATGTCGGCGTGATCGTATTCCAGGTTATTCAGGATCGCGGTTTTCGCGTGGTAATGCACGAATTTGCTGCGCTTGTCGAAGAACGCCGTGTCGTATTCATCGGCTTCGATGACGAAGAAGTCAGAATCGGCGCCTTGACCGGTCAATCTGGCGGAGATGCCGAAATTCATCGGTACCCCGCCAATCAGGAAGCCGGGCGCATAGCCGGCGTCTTCCAGGATCCAGGCCAGCATGGCCGAGGTGGTGGTCTTGCCATGCGTGCCGGCCACCGCCAGCACCCATTTATTGCGCAAGATGTGCTCGCCCATCCACTGCGGACCGGAGACATACGGCAAGCCCCGGTTCATGATTGCTTCAATCAGTGGATTGCCGCGTGAGACTACGTTGCCAATTACATACAAATCAGGATTCAACGCCACCTGCTCCGGCCCTAAGCCCTGGATCAGTTCGATGCCCTGAGCTTCCAGCTGGGTGCTCATGGGCGGATACACGTTGGCGTCACAGCCGGTGACACGGTGTCCCGCTTCTTTGGCCAGCACGGCCAGGCCGCCCATAAAGGTGCCGCAAATACCTAATATATGAATATGCATGTTGAGGGTGCGCAGAACGAAAAGCAAAACAAGTATGCGATTTTAACCGACCGGTGACATCTATCGGTTCAGAGTATGATCACGCTCATGATGCCTACTCCATTCGATGAAGTCCAACAGCTGCGTGCGGAAATCGCGGTCACTGCTGCCCGCATGGTGGCGCAGGATGGCGCCGACTATGGCACGGCGCGGCGCAAGGCGGCGCGCCAGGTGCTGGGCGATGGCGACGGACCGGCCAATGTCTTGCCTGATCATCAACAAATTGAAGAGGAAGTACGGCAATACCATGCGCTGTTCCACGCCGATACCCATGACGCACTACAATTCCGTTTGCGTAGCGTCGCGCTGCAGGTGATGGAAATGCTGGCCCGTTTTAACCCGTTCCTGACCGGTTCAGTGCTCAGCGGCAGCGCCGGGCCGCATGACGATATTCATTTACAACTGTTTGCCGACAGCGCCAAGGAAGTCGAGATCTTCCTGCTGAACCAGAATTTGACGATCGACATTTCCGAAGCGCCGCATTTCAAAGGCCCCCGTTTTGGCTCGACCGAACGGGTAAGTTTCCTGTGGCAAAAAGAAGGCGTGCATGCCGAACTATATGAAATCGACGCTTTGCGGGGCGCCGTAAAAACCCGCGGCGATGGCCGCCTGGTGCGCGCCGACATCGCCGGCGTGCGTGCCTTATTAATATCCCATACTCATCCAACCATATAATGTTAAAAAAGAATCACCTCATTTACGCGACGATCGCGCTGGCGTTTGCCGCCGCCGGCGCCTGGGTCAGCGTCCAGAAAGCCGCGCCCGTGGCGCCACCGCCGGCCGCCGCCAGCACAGCGCCCGCCACACCGGTGGACGAATTGTTCCAGCAACAATTGAACGATGCAAAGGGTGTCCAGCAAGCGCTGGCGCAATGGAAAGGCAAGGCGCTGATCGTGAATTTCTGGGCCCCGTGGTGCGGCCCCTGCGTCGAGGAAATGCCTGAATTATCAGCGCTGCAAGGGGAAATTCGCGACAAGAACGTGCAAGTGATCGGCATCGGCATCGACAGCCCGTCGAACATCGCGGCGTTTGCGGAAAAGAACAAGATCGACTATCCGGTCTATGTTGCCGGGCTGAGCGGTACGGAGCTGTCGCGCAAGTTCGGCAATGCCCAGGGCGGCTTGCCATATACCGTATTGCTGGGGGCCGATGGCAAGGTCGTCAAGACCTATCTGGGGCGCTTGAAGTTCGGTGAGTTGCGTGCAGATCTTGCAAGGATGTGAGAACTTAGGCAAGATTTTTTTACTTGCCAAGGGTCGCTGTTGACGGCAAAATGCGGAACTTTTGTCGAAAACGGTGTTCAAGCGCATGGCAATTAACATCCTGCTGGTGAATGGCCCCAACCTGAATTTACTGGGTACGCGCGAGCCTGGCGTCTATGGAGCGAGTTCGCTGGCGGACGTGGAACAGGCCGCACAGGCGCAAGCCGCAGCAGCGGGAGCCCAGTTGTCTTGCTTCCAAAGCAATCATGAAGGTGCATTGATTGATCGCATACACGCTGCCCGATTGGAAGGCGTGGACATGATCGTCATTAATCCAGGTGGCCTGACCCATACCAGCGTAGCATTGCGCGACGCGCTCGCCGGTGTGGCCATACCGTTTATCGAAGTCCACATCTCGAATATTTATCAGCGCGAAGAATTCCGCCATCATTCTTTTCTCAGCGCGATTGCGCAAGGAACGATTTGCGGCCTAGGTGTGGATGGATATCGCCTGGCCATCGACTTTGCACTTAAAAAACGCTAATCTACGCCAATCTACGTGATCCGCGCGCAATTTAATCGCGGCGCACTGCGCCGCGGCCCCATAATCACAAATCAGAACATTCCAGGGAGTCTCAGATGGATCTACGCAAGCTCAAGACATTGATCGACTTGGTCGCTGAATCGGATATCGCAGAACTCGAAGTGACCGAAGGCGAGAGCAAAGTACGCATCGTCAAATCCTCCGCCATGCCGCAAAACCAGGTCGTCATGATGCCGTCGCAAGGGATGGCACCGCAATTTGCCGCCCCGGCCGCACCTGCCGCCGCAGCACCAGCCGCCGCGGCCGTCGCCGCAGCCGCTGAACCAACCGGCCACGTGGTGAAATCGCCAATGGTCGGCACCTTCTACCGCTCGTCGTCGCCAGGCGCGGCCGCGTTCATCGAAGTGGGCCAATCCGTCAAGGAAGGCGACACCCTGTGCATCATCGAAGCGATGAAGCTGCTCAATGAAATCGATGCCGACAAATCCGGCACCATTACCCAGATCCTGGTCGAGAACGGCCAGCCGGTCGAGTACGGCCAACCCCTGTTTGTGATCGGCTAACACGGCGACGCGAGCCGCGCGCAGCATCGCCTGCGCGGCGGCCCGTCCAGTCCGTTGCGCACGTCCCCTACATCCGGAGCTGCCGCTCCCCACAAACACAGAACCTGCCATGTTTGAAAAAATCCTCATTGCCAATCGCGGTGAAATTGCGCTCCGTATCCAGCGCGCCTGCCGTGAAATGGGCATCAAGACGGTGGTAGTCCACTCCGAAGCGGACAAGGACGCCAAATACGTGAAGCTGGCCGATGAATCGGTTTGCATTGGTCCGGCGCCTTCGACGCTGAGTTACCTGAATATGCCTGCCATTATCAGTGCGGCGGAAGTGACGGATGCGGAAGCGATCCACCCGGGCTACGGTTTCCTGGCGGAAAACGCGAACTTCGCGGAACGCGTGGAGAAATCCGGCTTCGTCTTCATTGGTCCGCGTGCCGAGTCGATCCGCATCATGGGCGATAAAGTTTCGGCCAAGCAAGCGATGATCAAGGCCGGCGTGCCATGCGTGCCCGGTTCCGAAGGCGCGCTGCCGGACGATCCCAAGATCATCGTGCAAAGCGCGCGCAAGATCGGTTATCCGGTCATCATCAAGGCGGCCGGTGGTGGTGGTGGCCGCGGTATGCGCGTGGTGCACACGGAAGCGGCACTGATCAATGCGGTGCAAATGACCAAGGCGGAAGCCGGTGCGGCATTTGGCAATCCGGAAGTCTACATGGAGAAATACCTGGAGAATCCGCGCCACATTGAAATCCAGATCCTGGCGGACGAACATAAAAATGCCGTGTGGTTGGGCGAGCGCGACTGCTCGATGCAGCGCCGCCACCAGAAAGTCATTGAAGAAGCGCCGGCGCCAGGCATCCCACGCAAGCTGATCGAGAAAATCGGCGACCGCTGCGCGGAAGCCTGCCGCAAGATCGGCTACCGTGGCGCCGGTACGTTTGAATTCCTGTACGAAAACGGCGAGTTCTATTTCATTGAAATGAACACGCGCGTGCAGGTGGAACACCCGGTCACGGAAATGATCACCGGCATCGATATCGTGCAAGAACAGATCCGCATCGCCGCCGGCGAAAAACTGCGTTTCCGCCAGCGCGACGTGATGCTGGCCGGCC
This sequence comes from Burkholderiaceae bacterium, assembly GCA_019751755.1. Lineage (GTDB taxonomy): Bacteria > Pseudomonadota > Gammaproteobacteria > Burkholderiales > Burkholderiaceae_D > Rugamonas. Next base: position 23,884 of record JAIENA010000384.1, read on the forward strand.
ACGCCGTCGAGTGCCGCATCAATGCCGAAGACCCGTTCAAGTTCACCCCGTCGCCAGGCCGCATCACGTCCTGGCATGCGCCGGGCGGTCCCGGCATCCGTGTGGACTCGCACTCGTATGCGGGCTACTATGTACCGCCGCACTACGATTCGATGATCGGCAAGGTGATTGCTTACGGCGCCACCCGCGACCAGGCGATCCGCCGCATGCAGATCGCGCTGTCGGAAATGGTGGTGGAAGGGATCCAGACCAACATCCCGCTGCACCGCGAGCTGATGGTCGACGCCCGTTTCATCGAAGGCGGCACCAACATCCATTATCTGGAACAGAAGCTGGCGGCAATGCCGAAAGCGGGCAATTAATTTAATTTAATGGAGCCTGATACCGCAGGTGTCAGGTTCCAGTGACTTCTTGGTGCCGGATACCGCAGGTGTCTGGCACCATTGATTAAGTAAGGCAGGCAAGCAATGAACTACGTAGAAATCGTCATCGAGGTCGCTCGCGATCACGCCGAGGCGCTGTCCGATGCGCTGATGGAAGCGGGCGCCCTGTCCGTTTCCGTGGAAGATGCCGATGAAGGCACGGCGGACGAAAAGCCGCTGTTCGGCGAGCCGGGCATGGAACCGGAAGAAGCCGCGTGGGATCACTCGCGCGTGGTGGCGCTGACGGCGGAAGACGCCGACCAGGCTGCCATCGTGGCGGATGCCGCTGAAGGCATCGGCCTGGCCGACGTACCAAAATACACGCTGCGCGGTGTGGAAGAGCAAGACTGGGTGCGCCTGACGCAATCGCAGTTCGAGCCTATCCACATCGGCAAGAACATCTGGGTGGTGCCGAGCTGGCACGAAGCCCCTGACCAGAATGCCCTGATCCTGGAACTGGACCCGGGCCTGGCGTTCGGCACCGGCAGCCACCCGACCACGCGCCTGTGCATGGAATGGCTGGAAGCCCATCCGGCCCCCGGCAAGACCGTGCTCGATTACGGTTGCGGTTCCGGCATCCTGGCGATGGTGGCCAGGAAACTGGGCGCTGGCTCGGTGGCCGGGGTCGACATCGACCCGCAAGCGATTGATTCAGCCCGCGACAATGCCGAACGCAACCAGGTCGCCGAGATTGAATACTTCCTGCCCGAAGCCTTTGCGCAGTCGGCGCACGCCAACGCGCGCTTCGACATCGTGGTGGCCAACATCCTGTCGAGCCCATTGAAACTGATGGCGCCGATGCTGTCCGGCCGCGTGGCGGAAGGCGGCGCACTGATCCTGTCCGGCGTGCTGGCGCGCCAGGCCGAAGAAGTCGCGGCGGCTTACGCGCCGTTCATCAAGCTGGGTGTCTGGGCCGAGCTCGATGGCTGGGTTGCGCTGCATGGCGTGTTGGGCAGCGATACCGTTCCGCCCGCACGTTGATCGGCGATGGCGCTCGCCACCAAATGCCCCCATTGCAACACGACGTTCCGGGTCGCGCACGACCAGTTGAAGTTGCGCGGGGGCATAGTCCGCTGCGGCGCCTGTAATGAAGTTTTCGACGGCAATGCGGCACTGGTGGAAGCCGTGCCGCGCACGCCCGTCATCATTGATCTCCCCGAAGCCGTTCACGATACGCCCCCGTTCCCGGCGGGCGGCGTCGCCGCAGATGCCGGACTGGCGCCGCATGACGGCGCCGCTGATACCGGTACCGGCCATGACGCGGCACGGAACGCGGCGGCGGCGGCCGATGCAGCACTGGCGGCGCACGACGCCGTCGATTCGCGACTGCCTGATCCAGCGCACGATACCGCGCCTGACGCCCCCCTTTCCTCGCTGCATGGCTCGCCGCCTGGGCTTGCGCATGACGCCACGCCGGATGCCGCACTGGCACAGGACGTCGCGCCTGACTTGCCTCTCGCCGCCATGCCGGAGTCGGACCTCGACTTCGAACTAGACCTGGACTTGAATGGCGACGAGCCGCCCGCCCCTGTCACACCGGCGGCAACGCAGTCCGGCAGCACGGCCGTCGACGCGGCGCCGGTGCCGGATGACGCCTTCGATCTCGACTTCGATATCGACGGCGCCCTGGCCGGGGCGCCAGCCGATCCATGGCATGATCCGCTGGCCGATACATTGCACGATCCTTTGCACGATCCACTGCACGATGCCCTGTCCGATCCGGCCGGCAGCCCACCGGCCGATACCCACCGCTTTGACGGCCGCCGCGAGCCCACGCTGGAGATCCCGGACGACCACCTGGCGGCAGTCGCCCTGCACGACAGTTTTGAACTCGATGCGTATCCGCATGCGCACGACAGCAACCTGCCCCGCACCGACGCGCGCGCCCATACCGTCGATGACGGTGTCTGGCGCCAGCGCGATGAACTCCACCACCTCGGTGATGACGCTGTGCCAGCCGCCCAGGCAACGACGGCGCTGGCGCCACCATACGATGAGGACAACGACGCGGACGATGATATCGTCACGCTGTCGTCCGCCGCGGCAGGCGCCGCGCTGGCGCCGGAGCCCAGCGCTCCCGCCACACCGGTGTCGGCGCGCGAGCCGGACGAACCCGGCTTCGTCAAACGCTCGCGCCGCCAGCAGCGCTGGGGCAAGGCCTCGCGCATAGTCATGGCGTGCGCGCTGCCGCTGCTGTTGGCAGGCCTGGCCTACCAGGCCGTCGCCACGTTCCGCAACCCGCTGGCGGCCGCCGTGCCTGCCCTGAAGCCGACGCTGGTCTCGGCTTGCGCCCTGGTTGGCTGCAAAGTGGAATTGCCCTCGCAGCTCGATGCGCTGTCGATCGAACAGGGCGAATTACAAACCATGGCGGACAATATCTTCAGTTTCTCGACGTCGCTGCGCAACCAGTCCGCCACCGCGCAAAGCTGGCCACACGTCGAACTGATCCTCAACGATGGCGCCGACAAGCCGGTACTGCGCCGCGTCTTTGCGCCGCGCGACTATTTACCGGCCAGCGCCGATGCGGCGTCCGGCTTCCTGCCCCGTTCCGAGCAACCCGTTAAGCTGTATTTCGAATTGTCCCGTGTGAAAGCATCGGGTTACCACATCGCGGTTTTTTACCCTTAAATTCACTATGAACCAGACCTCCCTGATTTGCGGCTCGCTCGCGATTGACTACATCATGCAGCACGAGGGCCGCTTCGGCGACACCCTGCTGGCAGACCAACTGCACAAAGTGAACGTATCGTTCCTGGTGCCGACCATGCGCACCGAATACGGCGGCTGTGCCGGCAACATCGCCTACAACCTGAAAATGCTGGGCGGCGAAGGCCGCATCGTCGGCGTCATGGGCCAGGATAGCGGCCCTTACCTGGCGCGCCTGCAAAAGCTGGGCATCTCGACCAACCATATCCTGGTCAAAGGCGATTCGTACACCGCGCAGTGCTTCGTCACGGCCGATATTGAAAACAACCAGATCAACGCGTTCCACCCGGGCGCGATGTCGTTCGCCCATGAAAACCCGGTCGCCAACGCCGGTCCCGCGCGCGTTGCCATCATTTCGCCGGATGGCCACCTGGGCATGCTGAAACACGCCGCCGACCTGGCGGAACTGAACATCCCGTTCCTGTTCGATCCGGGCCAGCAAATGCCGATGTTCAATGGCGAACAGTTGATCGACTTCATCAACAAAGCCACTTACGTCACCTGCAACGATTACGAAATCGAACTGTTGATGACGAAGACCGGGCTGTCGCTGCCGGACATCGCGTCGCGCCTGGAAGCGCTAATTGTCACGCGCGGTGAAAACGGCTCGGAAATCTATACCGACGGCAAACGCATCGATATCCCCGCAGTCGCGGCCGACGCCGTGCTCGATCCGACCGGCTGCGGCGACGCTTACCGCGCCGGCCTGCTGTATGGCATCACCCACGACCTGGGCTGGGAAACCACGGGCCGCCTGGCAAGCCTGCTGGGCGCCATCAAGATCGCCCACAAAGGCGGCCAGAACCATGTGCTGACCAAGGAGCAACTGGCGGCGCGCTTTGAAGCGGCATTCGGCTACCAATACGAGTAAACGCTAACGGCTGTCACAGCCGATACGACAAGGGCAGCTAACGCTGCCCTTTTTTTTGATCAAACCAAACGGCCGCCAAACAGCATGCCCAGCACTTGCTGCGCTATTTGCAGCAGGATCAGCGCCACCAGCATCGACAAATCCAGGTTACCCACCAGCGGCACCACGCGGCGGATCGGACGCAGCAACGGCTCGTTCAGGGCCCGGATAAACGGCGCCAGCGGCGCGTGCGGATTGACCCAACTGAAGACCGCTTCAATCACCAGCAGCGCCATGAAGCCATACAGTATCCATTCCAGGAAACGCTGCAGCGCCATCAACAGCACCGTCTGCACCGACACGCCGGCGATAAACATGACGGATGTGGCCAGGAAAACGATCAGGAAGGCCCCAATCAGGCTGGCCCAATCGAAACCGCCGACACCCGGAACGATCCGACGCAGCGGCCGTACCAGCCAATCCGATAACTGAAACGTGAATTGCGCCACGGAAGATGGAGGACGGACACGGATAGCTTGCATCCAGAAACGCAGTAACAGCACCGCCCCCAGCAAACCGGCGATGGTGTTCACAATCAGCATGACGATACTCAGCACAAAGTCCCTCCAATAAATAAAAAAGCCGCCGTGCGATTCTCTCACACAGCGGCCTTTGCCCATAGGGGAATCAAGTTCCCCTGGTTAAATCAGGATGGGCGGGTGCTGGTCGGGAACGGCCAGGCGGCCGCTTGGGCCAACACGGTTTTTGCAGCAGGCGCCGGCGCGGCGACAGCAGCGGTTTTAGCTTCTTCTTTCGGCGCTTCCACCTTTGGCGCGGCGTCGGCCTTAGGCGCGGCTTTTTTAGGAGCAGCTTTTTTGGCGGCTGGTTTTACAGCGGCAGGTTCGGCAGCGACTGGTGCTGGAGCGGCGGCCGGTGCTGCAGCCGGTTTAGCCGCGGCTTTTTTTGCTGCAGGTTTCGCTGCAGCTTTTTTGGCGGCTGGTTCAGCGGCGGCAGCTGGTTTAGCAGCGGCAGCTGGTTTAGCGGCAGCAGCTGGTTTAGCGGCAGCAGCTGGTTTAGCGGCAGCAGCTGGTTTAGCGGCAGGTTTGGCTGCTGGCTTTGCCGCAGCTTTCTTGGCTGCTGGTTTGGCTACTGGTTTAGCTGCTGGTTTGGCTGCTG
>JAIENA010000046.1 GCA_019751755.1 Burkholderiaceae bacterium
ATTTCCACCCTCCGATCAAATATCGGAGTATCCGGAAATTGGCTATGCAATTACAGGTGGGGCGGCTGCACGCTTACCCAAGACAGTTGGTCCGCATACCATGCAACGACAATTGCAGGTGGCTTATATGTTGACGCCAAAGATTGGCGACTGCAATTCCTGGAAAACGTGGTCTTTGTATGCCCCCGCCAGAAAGGATGCTGGACGAAGGAGATCAAACCGGACGAATATGCTTATCTGTTACAAACCCGTCCGAAGTGAAGCTATGCGCCAAACCATGCGCTCGGCCTCGCTCACTTCGTTCGCTAGACAAGCCAATCGCTACGCGCTTGTCGTGCCGGGCAGCTTGAAACGTTGAGAGTCGGAAATTTTATGAGCTTTGATTTAATGGTATTTGAACCAAGCGCTGCGCCAAAGACTCGCGCTGAGTTCATGCATTGGTATCAGGAACAAGCGGAATGGTCTGAAGATCATCGTTACGATGATCCTGCTGTAGCGTCGCCGGCCCTGCAGAGATGGTTCGCAGAAATGATCCAGTATTTTCCTCCATTGAATGGACCGTTTGCGGTTTCGGATGACAAAGTCGACGACCTCACGGTTACTGATCACTGCATTGGACGAAATGTGATTTATTCGGCCTTTCGGTGGGACATCGCCGACGAAGCTTTTGCCAAAATGCGTGATCTGGCAATTCAACATGAAGTCGGGTTCTTTCATGCTAGCGATGATGATGGAGAAATCTTAATGCCTGGAATTGGAGCCCTTGCGAAGACACGCAGGCCATGGTGGAAGGTGTGGTAAGTCTTCACCTTGCATTCAACACGGACGCACTGAAGCACGCCGGCTAATCGTAACGTTAGAACTCATCGCATGCGCCTCATTCCACTGTTATTTGCGCTGTCGCCGCTGCCTGTCGTGGCCGCCGAAGTGCATTTGCTGTGGCCACTCGTCGATGAGGCACAACGCCACGTCTCGCCTGCTGCAATTCAAGCGGCGTTCTCCCAGTCCGAGCAAGCAAACTTGACCAGATGCTCGGCCGAACAGGGCTACACGCATTTGCAGGTTGCCAATTACTTTTCGGCAATTAAAGTGAACCTGGGACCGCGCAAGCACAAGACCTACGCCGTGTTTCCGTCGCTGCCATGCACTGACTTCTTTGGGGCGCACTCCGTTAGATTCTGGCTCGTTGCGCTTGATGATCAAGGAAAAGTCTCTATACTTCTCTCCGCTCAACAAGACTCGTTTGAAATTCTCGGTACAGTAACCCGTGGCGTCCGAGATCTGAAACTGCGTTACAACAATGAGATTATTCTTATGCGCTTCAACGGCACCAAGTATGAGGCTGTCCGAGAATTAATTCTAACAACGTACTGCAACCAACACCTTTTGTGCGGTTGAGCTAATTCGTTAAAGCACCCAGCCTGATGAGCCAACATAAAATCCTGCAAGCGAAATCTCCCGATCGATGGGGCATTATTTTCAATCGTTCGGTTATTTGGCCATTATTAGCGCTCTCATATGGGTCAGTCTTCGCGGCGATGACGCACTGGCTGACTGATACATGGTCAGGACTTGCCACACTGGGAATGCCATTGACGATTTTTATTGGTGTTCCGTCGCTGGGCGGAAACGCGGGATATCTTTGGCGAAAGGGGCTGCACAAGATTTTCAGGTGGGAGGCAGCCCTCTCGGCGGCACTCCCCATAGTTCTGCTTACATTGGCTGGCGCGGTGATATTTTTTGGCCGCATTAAAACCCAGTTCTAAGTTATTATTGCAGCCGACGCCCGACGTCGCGGCTGAATTTTCGTTAGGAGATTTATTGGACGCCACTCTTAAGACGCAAAGCGACAAAAATTCGCTGTGCATGCGTGATATCGAAGTTTTCTCTGATGGATCTGGCGGACGCTGCAATTTGGAACTCAAATCATTTCCGTTTCAGGCGCAAGTGCAGTTCTACTTTGGCGTTCCTTCGCTGAGCGAATTTTCAGATCAGCTGCGGGCGCTTGAGGTTTCACTTCTCGGCAAGGCACGCCTTGGAAATTTATACGAGGAACCGTACCTGGAATTTGAAGGAGATGGTCACGGCAATATCACGGTGAGTGGAACGTTACAAGTCTCGGGTAATCATACGCAGCAACTTGACTTTGAATTCGGCACCGATCAAACAGCGTTAGGGACATTCGCGCATGAGCTCAAAGACGCATCTCGTTATGCAATAATCTAACCATTTATTCCAATCAATGCCTGACGGCGCGGCTGAATTTCAAAGTCAGAAAATGACTTTTTTAGCTCAACCAAATATTCCAGCGAATTTCTCTGGTCTCACTGAATCCGAACCATAAGGGAGGCCGCTGTGCGCTGTGGCGTACTCAAACAGCAGCCAATGCAAATAAAGATGTAATCCCCCCATGATCAAGCCACTACGCCTTTGTACTTCCATACTTCTCGCCCTCGCGACCGCCACGGCAAATGCTCAGCCTGTTGACCTTTTCCCCATGTATGCAGGTTATGACCGTGCATCCGTTGCGGAGCTTCGCGCAGCTGACGAGAAATTGATTGTGGAAACAACGCGGCACTTCGGCAGTAGAGAAAAGGCCAGCGCAGCGTTTATCGGAAATGGCTTTGCCTACTACGGCCGGAACGACTTGGCCAATGCCATGCGCCGTTTCAATCAAGCATGGCTGCTCGACCCGAACAATCCCGAGGTGTACTTCGGCTTCGCGGTCGTCCTGCATGACCGCGGAAAGTTCTGCGATGCATCAGCACAGTTCGAAAAGGCAGCATCATTTGGACGGTACATCCCAGGCATGACCCCTGATGCCGCGCGTGCTCTCGTGTTATGCGCAGTCGAAGACAAGAGCTTGTCAGGTGACGCAAAGGCGCTGATGTTCTCGCGCGCTGACCGGTTGTACGAAGAAGCACTCTCGACGGAGCCGTACAAGGGCTATGTCCACGCATCCCGCGCCGCATCCCATTACTGGCGTGGCAACTATGCGGCGTCATGGGACGCGGTGAAGCTGGCGAAGTCACTGGGTGGCGAGATACCGGAAAAATTTCTCCAGATGCTAGCGGCGAAACTACCTGAACCACAGTGACGTTTCAGCGCCAGCGGCAGGGCCACAGAAGAACCTGCGAGCAACGGCCCCTCCCCCGCCTGACATGACCGCCCGGCCTTATAATTCATGCAAACTTTTGCACAGCGGGGTGGCGATGATCAATTTCCAGGAACTCAGTAAATCGTATGGCGGCTTTGAAGCCGTCAAACCCCTGACCATGCAGGTGCAGCGCGGCGAAGTGTTTGGGTTCCTGGGACCGAACGGCGCCGGCAAAACCACCACCATCCGCATGTTGATGGGCATCCTGGTGCCCAGCGCGGGGCGGGTCTTGGTCGATGGCCTCGATTGCCAGCGCGAGGCGGCGGAAGTCAAACGCCGGGTCGGCTACCTGCCCGACATCCCGACCTATTACGACTACCTGCGCGGCCGCGAAATCCTGCAATTCGTGGCCGAGATGCATGGTTATTCGCGCTCCGAAGCGCGCGGCCGCGCCCACCGCCTGCTCGATGAACTGGGACTGGCGGAAGCGGCCGAGGAATTCGCCGCCAATTACTCGATGGGCATGAAGAAGAAGCTGGGGCTGGCGTGCGCGCTGGTGCACGATCCCAAGGTGCTGGTGCTCGATGAACCAATCAACGGCCTCGATCCGCGCGCCTCGCGCGACGTCCAGGAGCGTTTATTGGCCGCCGCCGCGCAAGGCACCACGATCTTTGTCTCGACCCACTTGCTGGACATGGCGGAAAAGCTGTGCGACCGGGTCGGCATCATCCACCGTGGCGCGCTGGTGGCGTGCGGCACGCTCGGTGAATTACAGGGCGCCGCCGCCAGCGGCAGTTCGCTGGAACAAGTGTTCCTGAACATTACCGACGAAGCCGGCGAGCAGGCGCCATGATGGCGCCGGCAAACAGCGTGGCCCGCACGGTGTGGCTGCTGATGCGCGTGCGCCTGCTGCGCCTGTTCAATATGCTCAACGGGTTCAGCTTGCGCAAAAAGAAGGGAACGCAGCGCACCGGCACCCAGCGCAAGCGCACCGTGTACTGGATTTTGTCGCCGATCGTCGGCCTCGTCATGATGTTCGGCGTCATCAATATTCTCAACGGTTCCATCATCAACCTGCACTGCGCCATCGACCATGCGCCGGCGTGCATGAAGGCCGGGACGCTGAAAAACAATCCGGCCTTGCAATCGCAGGTCATGGACCAGTTGCAAGCGATGGCCTTCAGCACCCAACTGGCGGCGGCCGCCACGCTGCAACTACTGATGCTGTGGCTGGTCAGCGTGCTGATGCCGCTGAGCAGCCGTGAAATGGCGCAGCCGGAATGGGACCTGGAATGGCTGGTCACCTTGCCGGTGCAGCGCAAGGCCCTGTTATGGGGACGACTGCTGGAACGCACCGTGGTCAACCCGAGCGGCATCATGTCGGTCTGGCCGGCGTGCATGGTGCTGGCCTGGTATGGCAACCATGGCTGGTGGTCGATCGTCAGCGGTTTTGCCGCCGCCATCGTGCTGCTGATGCTGGCCGCGCTGGCGCGCACCGTGGTCGATACCGGTCTGCGGCTGTCACTGGCGCCGTCGCAATTGCGCAACCTGCAGGCGCTGTCGTCGGTGGCGTGCCTGCCCATCATGTATATGGCGATGTCGTATTCGATGATGGGCTATGGCTCCTTCACGTATGACTGGGCGCGCCAGTTCCCGGCATGGAGCTTATGGACGCCGCCCGGCCTGGCGGTGCAGGCGCTGACGGCCCACGCCCTGCCGCAGGCGGCGCTGGCGGGCGTCTTGCTGGTGGCGCAAACCGTGCTGCTGATGGCGGCCGGCATGGCGCTGCTGCGCTACCAGTTGCGCGCCGGCGTGGTCGGCGGCGGGACGCGGGAAAGCGCAGTGCGCAAGGCCCGCGCCGCCAGCACGGTCGCTGACGAGAAAGATGACGATCAGATCGCGCCAGGCTGGCTGGCCCGCGCGCGGCACTGGGGCAGCACCTTGCAGCGGCGCGAGCTACGCCTGCTGAGCCGTGACCGCAACTTCCTGGTGCAAAGCCTGCTGGTGCCGGTGGTGATCGTTGGCAGCCAGCTGGTGTTCAACAACCAGCTGCAATCGTTCGCGCAAATCGGCGAGAACCAGCAATTGATGGCGGCCGTGGCGTTCGGTATCGGCAGCTATGTGCTGATGCTGTCGGCGTTCCAGACCCTGAACACCGAAGGCAACGCGCTGTGGATGCTGTACACCTTCCCCCGCTCACTCGAGAGCATGCTGCAGGAAAAAGCGCGGCTGTGGGGTGTGCTGGCGTTGACCTATCCGCTGCTGGTGTTCGCGGCGGGCCTGTACTTCAAGCCGGTCTTCAGCTGGCAGTTGGCGTGGCTGGCAGTGATCGCGCTGGCCGGCGTGGTGATTTTTTCCGGCATCGCGGTCGCGCTGGGCGTGTTTGCCTGCGACCCGCTGGCGCAGGAAACCCACGCCCGCATCCGCCCCACCTACTCCTACCTGTACATGCTGCTGTGCAGCCTGTATGTCTACGGCATCTATGCGCAGGAGTGGTTGCAAACCGTCGCCATTATGGTGCTGACCTGCGGCCTGTCGCTGGCCTTGTGGCAAAAGGCGCGCGACGCCTTGCCGTACCTGCTGGACCCGGCCGCGTCACCGCCACCGCGGGTGGCGCTGTCCGATGGCTTGATTGCCGCCATGCTGTTCTTCGTCATGCAATTACTGGCGCTGTTGCTGATCACACGCGGCAAACAGGCCAATGTGCGCGACATGGCGCTGGCGTTCACGCTGGCCGGCGCCCTGGTGTATGGCGTGATGCGGCTGGTGTACTGGCGCTACAAGACGGCTGGCGTGCCGGCCGTGTTGGCCAGTGCGCTGCATGGCGGCGCGGCCGGCGCGCTGCGCGACGCCGTGACAACCGGCGTCACCGCTGGCGTGCTGGCCTGCCTGTTTGGCTATGCCTACCTGCACCTGCTGGACGGAACAATCTGGGAAAGACAGGCGATCAGCGGTTCGCTGTGGTATGCGGCCATGGCCGTGCTGGCCGCGCCGCTGTTCGAGGAATTCATCTTCCGTGGCCTGATCCACGCCGGTCTGCAACGGCTGATGCCATCGCTGGCGGCGGCGCTGGGCAGCGCCGCCATTTTTGCCATCGTCCATCCGGCGGGGGCGATGTTGCCGGTCTTCGTGCTGGGCCTGTGCGCGGCATGGGCGCATGGCCGCAGCACGTCACTGCTGGCGCCGATGGTCGCCCACGCGATTTACAACAGCGTGATCGTGGCGTTGCAGTTCAAGTTTTAATTACTTGTACATCGGGCCGTCGTTGATAAAGCCGCCCCCTTGATACAGGGTGGCCGCATCGTCCGGCGCCGGATACGCGCCGGTGTCGGGGAACAGGTGGCGGAACTGACGCGAGCTGTCTTTCGGGTGGAAGCCGACGTGGCCGGCCTTGCGGTTGTCCCACCAGACGCCATCGTTGTCGGACATGCCGTACAACACCGTGTGGCCGACGCGCGGCGCCATCAGCGAGCAACGCAGCGATTCCACCAGGTCGTCGTAGCTGAACCAGGTCACCATCATGCGCGGGTTCTTCGGTTCCGGGAACGACGAACCGATGCGCAGGCACACCGTCTCGATGCCGGCGCGGTCCCAGTAATAACGGGCCAACTGTTCGCCAAACACCTTCGACAGACCGTACATCGAATCCGGGCGGGTCGGGCTGTCGGCATCGAGGTGTTCGGTGGTTTTATGGAAGCCGATCGCATGGTTCGAGCTGGCGAACACGATACGCCGCACGCCGTGCTTATGGGCGGCTTCGTACACGTTGTAGGTGCCCTGGATGTTGGCAAACATGATGGCTTCAAACGTGTTTTCAGTGGAGATGCCGCCGAAGTGCAGCACCGCCTCCACCCCTTCCAGCAGATCGAGCACGGCCGCCTTGTCGGACAGGTCGCACTGAACCAGTTCCTCGCCTTCGCGCGCTTCGCCGAGGTCGCTGATGTCGGACAGACGCACCACATCGGCCCATGGCTTGATGCGGTCGCGCAGGATTTTACCGAGGCCGCCGGCGGCGCCGGTCAGCAGGATACGTTTAAATGGTTTGGCCATGTTCTCCTCTTTGGTTCGCTAGTTGTATGACATCGTATAACATTATGCCACAACTGGCTCAGGTCACCGGCGCCGGATTGAACAGCACCAGCGCATTGTGCAGTTTCCATTGCTCGGCCCAGGTCTTGCGGCCGCTGGCGACATCAAGCATCAGGTGGAACATTTCCCAGCCCACTTCCGCGATGGTGGCGTCGCCGCTGGCGATACGGCCCGCGTTGACGTCCATCAAATCATGCCAGCGCCGCGCCAGGTCGTCACGGGTGGCGACCTTGATCACCGGGCATTCGGCCAGGCCATACGGCGTGCCGCGCCCGGTGGTGAAGATGTGCAGGTTCATGCCGGCCGCCAGTTGCAAGGTGCCGCAAATAAAATCGCTGGCCGGCGTCGCCGCGTAAATCAAACCCTTTTGCTGGAGCTTGTCGCCAGGCGACAGCACGCCGGAAATCGGGCTGGAGCCGCTCTTGACGATCGAACCCATGGCTTTTTCGACGATGTTCGACAGGCCGCCCTTCTTGTTGCCGGGCGTGGTGTTGGCGCTGCGATCGACCCCGCCCCGCTTCAGGTACTGGTCATACCAGTCCATTTCGCGGATCATCGCGTTGGCCACATCGGCGTTGATGGCGCGCGACGTCAGCTGGTCGATCCCGTCGCGTACTTCGGTCACTTCCGAGAACATCACGGTGCCGCCGGCGCGCACCAGCAAATCAGTCGCAAAGCCGACAGCGGGATTGGCGGTCACGCCGGAAAACGCGTCACTGCCGCCACACTGCACGCCGACCACCAGTTCCGAGGCCGGCACGGTTTCACGGCGGCGCCGGTTCAACACGTCCAGTTGCAGCGCCGCCTTGGCCACGATGGCGTCGATCATGGCGTGAAAACCGACGTGGCCCTGGTCTTGCAGGCACACCAGCGCCGGTTCAAAATCCGCATCCGATCCGGCCGACTGGATCGGGATCGAACCTTTCGGGAACAGCCGCTGCGGCTGCAGCTTTTCGCAGCCCAGGCTAACCACCATGGCCTGACCGCCAAAGTTCGGATTGAGGCTGATATTGCGCAGGGTGCGGATCGGCACGTCGGCATACGGGGCATCGATCGCCACGCCGCAGCCATAGGTGTGCTCCAGCCCCACCACGTCATCGACATACGGGAACTTCGGCAGCAGTTCGTCCTTGATGCGCTTGACCGCGTGCGCCACCACCCCGGCCACGCACTGCACGGTGGTGGTGATGGCGAGGATATTGCGGGTGCCGACACTGCCGTCCGGATTACGGAACCCTTCAAAGGTGTAGCCTTCCAGCGGCTCCATGACCGGCGCCTTGATGGTGGCGATCGGCAGCCCGGTCAGTTCGCGCGCCGGTGGCAGCGTCACTTGCGGTTCCGCGATCCAGCTGCCGGCCTTGAGGTCGGACGCGGCATAGCCGATCGTGACGTTGTAGCGGATCACCGGGTCGCCCTGGGCAATGTCGCGTAGCGCCACTTTGTGGCCTTGCGGTACCGCCTCCAGCAAGACCAGGCCGTCCGGGAACACCGCGCCCGCCCTCAGGCCTCCATCATTGACAACGATGGCGACGTTGTCGTTTTCGTGCATCAGGATGTAGCGCGGGCTGTCCGCGCTGGACGCTGCAGTCATGTTGATTCCTTGTATATGGGTGCTAATTACTGCTGATTTGTTCTGATTTGTGCTTATTTGCACTGATTGATGCTGATCTGTGCTGATCTGAGCCGGATACCTGTTGTTTCCCGTCCAATTCAGTATGCCCCAGATAAAAAAATTTGGCTAGTCCAGATTGCATATTTGGTCTGACCACCTTAGAATGGCCTGACCAGATCGCAATTGTGCAACAAAAATCATTCAGCCCCAGGCCATGCACCCAAACCACAACGGCGCAACACCAGAAACCACGCGGCACGAACCGCGCCTGTACCGCGTGGTGGCGGACCGGATCCAGCAATTGATCTCGGACGAGCGTATCCAGCCAGGCGAACGACTGCCATCGGAGCGCGATCTGGCCACCAAGCTATCGGTCAGCCGGGCCTCGCTGCGCGAAGCGCTGATTGCACTGGAGTTGGGCGGCGCGATCGAAGTGCGCGGCGGTTCCGGCGTGTATGTCAGCGCACTGCAACCCGAAGCGGCGCTGCCGGAAGCGGGGCCAGGCCCGTTCGAAGTGTTGTCGGCGCGGCGTTTGATCGAAGCGGAAATCGCCGCCATCGCGGCCCGGGTGGCGACCGACAGCGCGATCGATGCGATATTGAAAGCGGTGCAGGAAATGGAAGCGAGCCATGCCAACAAAGCCAGCAACGAACACGCCGACCGCAACTTCCATCTGGCCATCGCGCGCGCCACCGGCAACAGCGCGCTGGTCGGATCGCTGTCGTATTTATGGGATCAGCGCGGCCACCTGTGGCACCGGCTGAAAGAACACTTCCAGACCGAGGAACTGCGCCAGGAAACACTGAAAGATCACCGCAACATCTTTGAAGCGATTGCTTCGCATGATGCTGCCGCCGCGAAAAAAGCCATGCGCGCCCACCTGGAGCGCGTGACCCGCACTTTCTCGCGCGGCTGATCTCGCGAGGCTGAAATACCCGTTACCGCACCGCCTCACAGAAAGGCGGGCGGTAACGGCAGGAGGCCCGGCCTGACGGTCCGGCACCCTGATTTATACGAGTTATCGACCGGCTGCAAGCTCGGCGCCCAGGCAGGCGCCCTCCTGGCAACGGCACGGAGTACGCGAGGTGCTCCATGAAGCGATTGGCGACGGCGGCAAGGTGCCGCAAGCGAACGCCGCGCATAACTTTGATTGAATTTGAAGGAGACATAAAAATGAACAAGCCTAGCCCTGTGCAGCCCCGCCTGTTGCTGACGTCGATTACGCTCGCCGTCCTGACGCTGGTCAATTCCGTCCATGCGCAGGAAATGCAGCGTATCGAAGTGACTGGTTCGTCCATCAAACGCCTCGCCGCCGAAGCGGCCCTGCCGGTGACGTCCATCAAGGCGGAAGAATTCGTCGAGCGCGGCCTGACCACCCTGGCCGACGTCATGATGGCGCTGCCGCAATCGGCATCGCTGGCGCCATCGAACGCCGGTTCCGGCACCAACATCAACTTGCGCGGCCTCGGCGTCAACCGCACGCTGGTGCTGTTGAACGGCCGCCGCCTGGCCAACGAAGCGATTGCCGCCGGCTACGCCAACCTCGACGTGATCCCGATGAGCGCCCTGGCGCGGGTCGAGATCCTGCGCGACGGCGCCTCCTCGATCTATGGCTCCGACGCGATCGGCGGCGTGGTCAACTTCATCACCAAGCGCGACGTCGAAGGCGGCTCCATCACGGCGCAATACATCCAGCCTGAAAAGAGTGGCGGCGGCGATGAGCAGCGCGTCACCCTGACCTACGGCATGGGCAACCTGGCCAATGATGGCTGGAACATCTACGCCACCATCGATGCGCACCAACGTTCGCGCCTGGCTCAGAAGGACCGCGCCGACTTGTCGTCGGCGGCGAAACTGACGGAACTGGGCCGCGCGCCAACGCTGGGCAGCGGCGGCAACGCCACCCCGGCCAACTTCACCACGGCCACCAACAAGACCGCGCAAAACCCGTACTACGCGAGCGGCTGCCTGTCGCCGTCGTCGATCCTGGGCGGAAAAAATACTTGTATCCTGAACGCCAATGAATATGGCACCGCGCTGCACGCCAACCAGCAAGTGTCGTTCTACACCCGCGCCACCAAGCGTTTCTCGGAAGAGCACACGGTCACCATCGACTACGCGCTGGGCACCGAATTTATTCTGGCCGGGCGCAATCCGACCAATGCGGTCGCCGTCAATGGCGTGTCGGCCACGCTGCCATCGAGCAGCAAATGGTATCCGGGCGCCAGCGGCGGCGTGCCGGCCGTGGCTGGCCTGAAAGGCGAACCGCTGACCGTAACGTGGGCCGTGGCCGACTATGGCGTGGCGGTGCAAAAAGACAAGCAGGTCAACCAACGCCTGGCCGTTTCCGATGAAAACCGCTGGGGCGGCTGGGATACCCGCGCCGGCCTGGTGATCGGCATCAGCGACCGCGAAAACTACTACCAGAACGGCTTCTTCCGTGGCCAGGGCCTGCTCGATGGCTTGAAATCCGGCGCACTGAACCCGTTCGGTCTGCAAGACCAGGCCGGTCTGGCGTACCTGAAATCGGTCTCCGTCGATGGCCTGAAAAACCGCGACTCGCGCACCACCTACACCGGCGCCGACTTCAGCGCAACGCGGCCAGTGATGAACCTGGACGGCGGCGAAATGAACGTGGCGGTCGGCCTCGACTTCCACCGCGAAACCACGCGCGACGACAAGCTGGCGATCCAGAACGAGGTGACGTACCTGAACTCGAGCGCATCGCACGGCCAAGGCGCGCGCAACGTGGCGGCAATCTATGCTGAAATCGATATTCCGCTGACCAAGCAACTGACGCTGAACTTCGCCGGCCGCGACGACTATTTCAGCGACTTCGGCAACACCTTCAACCCGAAGGCCAGCTTCCGCTATGAGCCAAGCAAGCAGTTGATGTTCCGCGGCTCGGCCAACACCGGCTTCCGCGCTCCAACGCTGTTCGACGCCTATGGCTACCGCCTGCCTGGCGCCACCACCCGCACCTCGTCGCGCTGGGATGACCCGGTACTGTGCCCGGGCGGCACGCCCGGCGTGGCCAATACCGGCAAGGCGCTGCCAGGCTACGTGGCGTCGGAAGTGTGCAATGCGACACTGCCGAAGCAAACTGGTTCCAACGCCGACCTGACCCCGGAAAAATCGAAGGGTTGGACGCTGGGCATGGTGGTCGAGCCAACCAAGTCGATCACCGTCTCGGTTGACTACTGGAACATCCGCATGACCGACATGCTGGCCAACCTGCCGGAGCAGGTGTACTTCCTGAACCCGGAAAAGTACAAGTCCTTCTTCGTGCGTAACGCCGACGGCACCATCAACTACATCAAGAATGTAACGATGAACCTGGGCGGCCAGAAAGCGGCTGGTATCGACGTCTCGGCCTCGTATGCATTCCCGCGTTCGTCGACCTGGGGCGACTTCAAAGTGCAGCTCGACGGCACCTACCTGACCCAGTTCGACAACCAGCTGGAAAAGGATTCCGACTTCGTCTCGAACGTGGGCCGCTTCGGCCTGGCCAGCAACGGCACCACCAGCAGCTTCCCGATCATCACCTACCGCTGGAAGCACACCCTGAAGCTGAACTGGGCGCTGGGCAACTGGTCGGCGCAGATGACGCAGAACTACAACTCGAAGTATGAAGACCAGAACCTGGTGGCGCAGCAATACTGGCGCGACATCAATTCGTACAAGCCATGGAATCTGACGGCGACCTACAAGGGCTTCAAGCACATCGCGATCACCGGCGGCATCACCAACGTGTTCGACGCAACGCCACCAGCCACCAACCACAGTGGCTATTCGAATGGCTACCTGAGCAGCGCGGCCAGCCCGATCGGCCGTTCGTACAACCTGCGCGCGACGTATAACTTCTAAGCACCACGGGCCACGGCGCGCTGGCATGGCGCGGCGTGGCCCTGCGAGGATCCGATGAAGCCAAGTATTCATACCGCGGCGCTGGCACTGTGTGCCAGCGCCGCTTTTTCCAGCTACGCGGCCGACAACAAACCGGTACGCTTTATCCTGGTGGGCGACTCCACCATGGCCACGGCCAGCGGCTACGGCGACGCCTTTTGTGCGCGCGTAGTGCGCGCCGACACCTGTATCAACCTGGCCAAAGGGGGCCGCAGTTCCGGCAGCTTCCGCGCCGAGGGGCGCTGGGATGAAGTGCAGGGCCTGTTAAAAGGCGCCAGCGCTTACCGCGCCACCTATGTGCTGATCCAGTTCGGCCACAACGACCAACCCGGCAAACCGGGACGCTCGACCGACCTGGTGACGGAGTTTCCGGTCAACATGACGCGCTATGTACAAGAAGTCAAAGCGCTGGGCGGGGTGCCGGTATTGGTGACGCCGCTGACGCGCCGCAGCTTCAAGAACAAGATTTTGGAAAACAACCTGGCGCCGTGGTCCGCCGCGATCCGCAAGGTGGCCGCCGAACAGCAGGTCGCACTGCTCGATTTGAACGCCGACAGCTATGCCGCCGTACAGGCCATGGGCGAGGACGAAGCCGACACCCTGGCGGTCGAACCGAAGCCCGCTGCGGCAACCACGGCGACCAGCACCGACCTGGCCCGGATCGAACCGGCCGGGGCCGCGAAAAGCGCCTTCGACTACACCCACCTTGGCGCCAAAGGGGCTAAATATTTCGCCGCCATGGTCGAGCGTGAACTGAAGGCGGCGCTGCCGCTCAGCGCCACCCAATTCCGGCCCGAGGGCCAGCCGTGAGGCGCGCGCCAGTTCGTGCGATGCCGGCCATGCTGGCCGCGCTGCTGGCGGTGGGCGCTGCCCATGGCGCGGAAAAAGCGGACGCCATCGCATCGCCGGCGATCAAGGACAGCAGCACCGCCGCCGCCCCCTCCCCGTCCACCGGCAGCGCCCGTCCCCAACTGAGCGCCGCCCAAGCCGCGCAATTCACCGTGCACGAAGTGTTGAAATACGTGGGCGTGGCGGGCAGAGAGCGGATCGATCCGTGGGACCCGCTGGTCGACCCGCTGGCCACCAATGCGCCGTTCACGCCGCACTACATTGTCGACGCCAAGGCGCGCGCCGATGGCGTCAGTACCTTCAATACCGTGCAAGCGGCCGTCTCGCGCGCCTTGCTGGACGCGGACCAGCGCCGCCGTGCCTATATCCTCGTCAAGCCGGGCATGTATCGCGAGCTGGTGTATGTGCCGGCCGCGCCGGTTGCAATCACCTTGTATGGCGACGGCAAGCAGCCGGGCGACACCGTCATCACCGCCAAACTCGATGCCGCCGTGGCGGGCGACGCCTATGCCGCACAATACGGCCCGCAATTCGCGCACGCGCATGCCGATGTGCAAGCCATGCATGCGCTGATCAAGCAGCGCGCAGCCAGCGGCAAGGGCAATATCGGCACCGGCGGATCGCAAACCATGTGGGTGCAAAACCATGGCTTCCAGGCCCGCAATCTGACCATCGCCAACGGCTACAACAAGGACGTCGGCAATGCGCGCGAAGAATGCGGCGAACGCCCATGCGGGCGCACTAACGTCAACCCGCAGCAAAACGTGGTACACCATCAAGCGGTGGCGCTGCAGGTCGAGGGCGCCGATAAAGTGCAGTTCGAGCAGGTGCGTCTGATCGGATTCCAGGACACGCTGTACCTGAAGAACCGTGATGTGCACCAGCGCCAGCGCGATACCGTGCGCAGCTTCTTCCACCGCAGCTACATCGAAGGCGATGTCGATTTCATCTTCGGCGACAGCACCGCCTACTTCCTGAAGTCGGAAATCCGCACGCTGGGCGACCGCAGCACCGCTTATGTCGGCGCGCCCAACACCAGTTACCTGTCGAAATACGGCTTCGTGTTCAACCAGTCGGTGTTTACGCATGACGGTTCGCGCAATGCGCTGGCGGGCCGTTTTTTCCTGGCGCGCCAGTGGTTCCACAACCAGAAATGCACGCCCTACGGCAAAGTCCCGCTGGACGGCTACCGCTGCGTGCTGGGCGAGACCAGCGCCTACAGCGCGCCGCACGGCACCATCACGCCAAACGTGCTGGAAACCGTGGGCAAAATGGTGGTGCTCAATTCGCGCATCGGCCGCCACATCGACCGCACCAGCCCGTGGTCGGACTGGAACCGCAACGGCACCCTGCCCTACCGTCCGGCCCAGTTCAACTCGGATGACTACTGGACCAACCTGAAAGCGGCCGGCATCGATCCGGTGCGCGACCTGGGCTATGCGCGCGCGCCGCAACCAGCGCTACCCTTCCTGGCTGAATACAACAATACTGACGAACCGTGAGACCCTTGAAAACCATGAAGCCCATGATGCCCCTGAAGCCAATCAACCCGTCGCGCCGCACCCTGCTGAAAACCACGCCGGCCGCCGCCCTGGCGCTGGCCGGCGCACCGTCGATCGCCGCCACCGAACATGACCCGTGGCTGCGCGCCGCCGAGATCGCGAAAAAGCTGGCCAACCCGACGTCGTTCCGCCAGCAGGATTTCCTCGTCACCGAATTTGGCGCCGGCCAGTGCCAGCTGACCAAGGTCAAGGCCTGGGTTTCGCATGACGATGAAGCCACGATCGACACCCCGGTCAAGGGTTCCAAGGATTGCTACGCGGCCTTCCGCGATGCGATTGCCGCGTGCCACAAGGCGGGCGGCGGCCGTGTCGTGATCCCGGCCGGCAACTGGTACTGCGCCGGCCCGATCGTGCTGCTGTCGAACGTGCACGTGCACCTGAACAAGGGCGCGCACGTCTACTTCAGCAACAACCCGGAAGACTATGCGAAATATGGCGACTTCGATTGCGGCAAGCACGGCAAGCTGGTGATCACGCGCTGGCAAAGCAATGACTGCCTGAATTTCGCATCGATGATTTATGCCTACGGCCAGGACAATATTGCGCTGACCGGCGACGACTGGACCAGTGTCTTGAACGGCCAGGGCGGCGTGCCGTTCGACGGCAGCCCGGATTGCTGGTGGACCTGGAAGGGCAAGAACCGCACCATCAACGCGGTGTCGCAAACCAATACGCCCGGCTACAAGCCCGGCTCGATCGCGGCCAACATGGAAAACCCGATCAATCCGAAGTCGATGGCGGAAGTGGCGCCCCACCTGACCGACGACGAACGCAAGCTGATCCAGGGCGACAGCAATAAGTGGCGCGCCGATGAACACTACCTGCCGGCGCTGTCGGAAGCCGGCGTGCCGCTGGCGCGCCGCGTGTTCGGCCTGGGCCACTACCTGCGCCCATCGATGATCCACATCGTCGGCTGCACCAACGTGCTGTTGCAGGGCTACCAGGTC
Source organism: Burkholderiaceae bacterium (assembly GCA_019751755.1). Lineage (GTDB taxonomy): Bacteria > Pseudomonadota > Gammaproteobacteria > Burkholderiales > Burkholderiaceae_D > Rugamonas. Next base: position 16,063 of record JAIENA010000046.1, read on the forward strand.
ACCAACACGCCGTTCTGGCAACACCACCCGGTCCACTGCCGCAACATCGTGCTGCGCAACGTCTACATGAACAGCCATGGCCCGAACAGCGACGGTTTTGATCCGGAATCGTGCGACCACGTGCTGATCGAAGGCTGCGAATTCGACGCCGGCGACGACTGCATCGCCATCAAGGCCGGCAAGAACCAGGACACGCAATACGGGCCATCGCAAAACATCGTGATCCAGCGTTGCACCATGCACGCCGGCCATGGCGCCGTGACCCTTGGCAGTGAAATGGCGGGCGGGATCCAGAACGTCTATGCGCAAGACCTGGTGTTTGAAAACAAGCACTGGAAAACCAATCCGCTGAACACGGCGATCCGCCTCAAAACCAATATGAACCGGGGCGGCTACCTGCGCAATTTCTACGTGCGCAACATCTCGATCCCGAACGGCGTGCAGACCTCGCCGTCGTTCTATGCTTCGCTGCCTGGCTCGCCAATCGCTTCGCGCACGGTAGCCACGGCAGCCGGTGCGGTGGTGACCTTCGATTGCGACTACACGCCCACCGCCGACAGCGTGCGCACCCGCCCGCCGATGGTCAGCAATGTGCACATCTCCAACGTCAAAGTCGGCAATGTGGCGACCAAGTCCGGCCAGCAGGCATCATGCTTCCAGGCCATCGTGGTGCTCGGCCCGGTGGCGTCCGACTACAACGGCGCACAACCAATGCCGGCCGTGCTGCCAGTCACCAACGTGACCATCACCGACTGCGATTTCGGCACGCCGGTCAACCAGCAGGCGCCGTGGTACCTGTATAACGTCAAGGGCTTGAAGCTGAAGAACGTGACGATCGGCGGCAAGGTGCATAACACCGAACTGGCCGGCTAAGCCACGCCACCTGTCACACCTGGGGTCTGCCCCCAGGGTGTGACATCAAGGGGCAACATCAAGGGGTGACACGGAAGTCATCGAAGTCGGCATGGCCGGCGTCGGCCACCGGGGCGATGCTGAATAGTCCCATTTGTGCGCCCACCCAGCGCCCCATCGCCGCCGTGAAGGGCTGGCCGATGTCGTGGTGGATCACACCGTCCAGGCTGTAGGCAAACCGCGTCACGCCGCCAGCTGTCACCGTCATCCGCAAGTGCACCACATCGCCCGTCAGCGGCAGCGTGGCGTCGTCCTGCTCCACGCAGGACTTGTTGGCCTGATGGCAGCCGGCCAGCACCAGCGCCAGCTTGCCAGCGGTGCGCCGGACGCCGATCCAGCGGTAATCCATGCCATACATCAGCAAGCCGGCCTTGCCGCCTTCAGCCAGCGCGGCGCCATCCAATCGCGTTTCAACAGTAAAGCGTTCGGCCGGCAGCTTTTGCAGCAACAGCGCCGGCGCGTGCCACAGGTTGCGTGCGCCGGCCGCATCGTGCACGGCGTTGAGCCGTAGCCAGCCACTGCGCGCCGACAACGAATACCACTCCGGCCGCCAGTTGGCGTTCCACTGCCACTGCAATCCCAAGGCCGGCGCGCTGAATGCGTCGCTGGTGGGCGGCGCCACCATGCGGATATCGGCCGCCAGCGGCGGGCGGTACGTCATCACGGGTTCGCCGCTGCCCTTGCCTTCGCGGTCGATACCGATCACGGGCCAGCCATCGCGCCACGTCATCGGCTGCAGGTGCACCACGCGGCCATACGCCCGCTTGTCCTGGAAGTGATAAAACCAGTCGCTGCCTTGCGGGGTGCGCACCCAGGCCCCTTGATGGGGGCCATTGACGGCAGAGATGCCCTGCGCCATGACGATGCGGTCTTCATATGGCCCCTCGATGCGGCGTGAACGGAACACCGATTGCCAGCCGGTTTCCACCCCGCCGGCCGGTGCGAACACGTAATACCAGCCATCGTGTTTATAAAACTTCGGGCCTTCCAGCGTGCGGTAGTTCGGCAGCTTGTTGCCATCGATAATCACCGGACCGGCGTCATCGAGCAGGCGCGAGCCATCCGGCGCCATGCGTCGCAACGTCAGGACATTGTTAAAACCGGCCCGGCTCTTGGCCCAGCCATGCAGCAGATACGCCTGGCCGTCGTCGTCCCACAAGGGGGTGGGATCGATCACGCCTTTGGCGGCCAGCAGCAAGCGCGGCGCGCTCCACGGACCGCTGAACTGTTCCGCCGTGGTGACATAGACGCCGTAATCGGGGTCCGGATAGAAAATCCAGAATTTGCCATCGTGGTAGCGCAGGCATGGCGCCCACACGCCGTCACCGTGGCGCGGTTGCGCATACACCTGCAACGGCAATTGCCGCTGCAGCGCATGGCCCACCAGTTCCCAGTGCACCATGTCGCGCGATTGCAGCAGCGGCAACGCGGGCGAGCTGTTGAAGCTGGACGAGGTCATGTAATACAGGTCGCCGACACGGATCACGTCCGGGTCGGAATAATCGGCGTGCAGGATGGGATTGGTGTAGACCGGCGATGGCGGCGTGGCGTGGGCGCAGGCCGGCAGCGCCAGCATGATGGCAAGCAGCAGTCGTTGCATGGGATGGTCCAAAAATAATCGCCGCGCCCGCAGCTGCGAGAACGGCGACACAGCGCACATGGCTGCCTCAGCCCCGGAACGGAACGTCGGCAATCCCCTTCACACCGGGACGCAGCGTGATCACCGCGCCGCCCCACTGGGCATCTTCCGGCTTGCCGGAGACGATGGAGGTGACCAATAAGATATCGAGGTCGGGACCGCCAAACGCGCACATCGATGGTTTCAGCATCGGTACGTCAATCCGGCGATCGAGCTTGCCTTCGGGCGTAAAGCGCAGCAGGCAACCGGCGTCGTTGGCGCAAGTCCAGTAACAGCCGTCGGCATCAACGGCGGCGCCATCGGGACGGCCGACATGGTGATGCAAGTCGGCAAACACGCGGCGATTGGACGGCACGCCGGTGTCAGGATCGAAATCAAAGGCCCAAATTAAACGGCGCTGCGGGTGCGAATCCGACAGGTACATGGTGCGGCTGTCGGGTGCAAAGCCCAGGCCGTTTTGCGTCAGCAAGCCATCGACCAGCGGCGCCGACAGCGCGGCGCCGTCATGCGCATACAGCAGCCCGGCCGGATTGGCCGCCGCCATATCCATGAACATGGTGCCGGCCCAGAAGCGGCCCTGGCGGTCGCAGCGGCCGTCGTTGAAGCGCAGGCCGGGACCGAGGCCGTCGGCATGACACAACAGGGTTTCCAGCGCGTCGGACGATTCATCCAGCCGCAGCGTATACAGCCCGGACTCCATGCCCGCCACCAGGGTGGGCACGGCGCCAGCGCCGGCGCGGGGCGCGATGCACGCCACCATTTCCGAGGTGCGCCAGCTGCGCAGCGCACCGCTGGCGCCATCCATGCGCCAGACCGTGCGTTGCGGGATGTCGACCCAGTACCAGGCGCCGGCGACGGCGTCCCAGACCGGGCTTTCCCCCGTTTTGCAGGTAAGACTGCTTATGCGTTCCATACCAGGTCGCCGTCTTCGACGCGCGGGATCGCCAGCGGATTCGCATCCTGCAGCGCCGCCGGCAGCAGTTCCGCCGGCACTTCCTGGTAGCACACCGGACGCAGGAAGCGGTCGATCGCGGAGCCGCCCACCGAGGTCGAACGCGGATCGGAGGTCGACGGGAACGGACCGCCGTGCACCATCGATTGCGCCACTTCAACACCGGTCGGGAAACCGTTGAACAGGATACGGCCGGCCTTGCGCTCGAGCGTCGGCAACAGCTTGCCGGCAAAGCCGATGTCGGCGCCGGTGGCGTGCACGGTGGCGGTCAGTTGACCTTCCAGGTGCTCGGCCACGCGCAACACTTGTTCCTGGTCGCGGCAACGTACCAGCAGCGAGCAGGGGCCAAAGATTTCGCTTTCCATTTCCGGGTTCGCCAGGAAGGCGTCGGCCTCGACTTCATACAGCGACGCCACGGCGCCGCATGGCAAGTCGCCACCCAGGCCTTGCGCCAGCAGTTTGACGCCAGGAATCGACGCCAGCTTGTCAACGCCGGAGGTGTAGGCCGAATGGATGCCCGGGGTCAGCATGGTTTGCTGCGCTTTACCGCCGAGGAAACCAATCGTGGCATCGACGAATTGCTGCAGCGCCGGGCTGTCGACACCGACCAGCATGCCAGGGTTGGTGCAGAACTGGCCGGCGCCCAAGGTCAGCGAATCGGCGAACGCCTGGGCAATTTTCGGCGCGTTTTCGAGCGCGCCCGGCAACAGGAACACCGGGTTGATCGACGCCATTTCAGCGTAGACCGGAATCGGTTCGTGACGCGCATTGGCGGTGCGCACCAGCGCCAGGCCGCCGTGGCGCGAGCCGGTGAAGCCAACCGCCTTAATGGCGGGGTGCGCCACCAGGTTCTGGCCCATGGTGACGCCGGAACCGATCAGCATCGAGAACACGCCTTCGGGCATGTCGCATTCGATGGCGGCTTGCTGCACCGCTTTGCCGACTAGTTCGGAGGTGCCCAGGTGGGCCGAGTGTGCTTTGACGATCACCGGGCAACCAGCCGCCAGCGCCGATGCGGTGTCGCCACCGGCCACGGAAAACGCCAGCGGGAAGTTACTCGCGCCGAATACGGCCACCGGGCCCACGGCGATCTTGCGCAGACGCAGGTCGGGACGTGGTGGCGCGCGGTCCGGCAAACGCGAATCGAGCGTCGCGGTCAGGAAGCGGCCGTCGCGCACCACCTTGGCAAAGTGGCGCAACTGGTTGCAGGTGCGGCCACGCTCGCCTTCCAGGCGGGCTTGCGGCAGGCCAGATTCGGCCATCGCCCGTTCGATCAGGGCCGGACCCAGGTCCATGATGCGGTCGGCGATGGTTTCCAGGAAGCGCGCACGCAGTTCCAGCGAAGTTTCACGGTAACGGTCAAACGCCTGTTCGGCAAGTTGGCAAGCCTGCTGCAATTCTTCATCGCCGCCCAGGCCGAACGCGGGTTCGATCGGTGCGTTGCGGGACGGGTCGATGGCGTTGACAGTACCTTGCTGGCCGCGAACGATGGTTCGGCCGATGATCATTTCACCAGAAATCTGCATGTGTGCTCCTAGGTTGTTGCGGGCTTTTGGCCCTGAATTATTGGGCGCCTTGGGCGCGTATCAGTTTGTCCAGCATGTCGCATTCGGCCTCAGTCAGGTCCGTCAGTGGTGCGCGGACTGGACCGGCGTCATGGCCCACCAGGCGGGCGCCGGCCTTGACGATGCTGACGGCATAGCCGGCTTTGCGGTTACGGATCTCCAGATACGGCAGGTAGAACTCGTCCAGCATGCGGTTTTGCTCGGCATGGTTGTCGGTGGCGACAGCGTGGTAGAAGTCCATGGCCAGCTTCGGCATGAAATTGAACACGGCGGAAGAATACACCGGAACGCCCATCGCTTTGTAGGCCGCCGCGTAAACTTCGGCGGTCGGCAGGCCACCCAGGTAGCTGAAACGGTCGCCCATGCGGCGCCAGATTTGCATCATCAGTTCGATATCGCCAACGCCATCTTTGAAGCCGATCAGGTTAGGGCAACGGTCGGCCAGCTTTTCCAGCGAGTTCGCGTTCAGTTTGCAGACGTTACGGTTGTACACCACCACGCCGAAATTGACCGATTTGCAGACTTCTTCCACGTGCGCCACCAGGCCGTCTTGCGACGCTTCGGTCAGGTAGTGCGGCAGCAGCAGCACGCCGCCCGCGCCCAGACGTTCGGCTTCCTGGGCGTAAGCGATCGCGCTACGGGTCGGGCCACCGGCGCCGGCCAGGATTGGCACTTTGCCACGGCAGGTGTCCACCGCGGTCTTGATCACTTCGCTGTATTCGCTCGGCGTCAGCGAGAAAAATTCACCGGTGCCGCCGGCCGCGAACAGCGCGCTGGCGCCATACGGCGCCAGCCATTCCAGACGCTCGGCATAGGTTTTCTGGTTGAAGTTACCTTCGGCATCAAAGTCCGTCACCGGGAACGATGGCAGGCCGGACGACAGGATGGTTTTTAATTCATTGGGTTGCATGACATCTCTCCAGGTTTTCGGTAGTCAGCGGCACCATGCGCGCTTGTTGTATGACATCGTACAACTATAACGATGACGAGGCAAGCGATGGCGTTGAATTATTTAAGTTCTGTGTGCCGGATACCGCAGGTGTCAGGTGCCGCTAGCTTTGGAATGCGTGCCTGATACCGCAGGTGTCAGGTACCACTGACTGCCGCGCTTTCCTGGGCCTTGCGCAGCCGCTCACGACTGCTCGACAAATGCGTGCGCATGGCGGCGCTGGCCGCTTCCGGGTCCTGGCGGCTGATCGCGTGATAGATATCCTCGTGTTCGCGATTGACGCGCTCGATGTATTCGGCGGGGTCGTCATGCGCCAGGTGCGCGGTATTGACGCGGGCGCGGGGGATGATGTGGGTACCGAGGTCGGTCAGGATATCGACGAAATAGCGGTTGCCAGTGGCTTGTGCGATCAGCAGGTGGAATTGCACGTCGGCCTCCACCGAGCCGCCGGCGAGGATCCGCGCCAGCGCCTCGCCCATCGCCGCCAGTTGCTCAGGACTGCGGCGCGTGGCAGCCAGCCAGGCCGCTTCGGTTTCCAGACTGATGCGCAATTCCAGGATCGCCAGCACATCGCCGATGGTGCGCACGGTATCGGCCGAAATGCGCAGTGGTTGCGACGGCGGCTCCAGCACAAAGGTACCGATGCCATGTTTGGTTTGTACCAGCGCGGCCGCCTGCAAATGCGAAATCGCTTCGCGCACCACGGTGCGCGACACCCCATGTAAATCCATGATGACCGATTCGGTCGGCAACTTGTCGCCCGGTTTCAGTTCACCGCCACGGATACTGGCCGTGATGGCCTCCACCAGCCCTTGCGCAAGGTTGCGGTGGCGTTTCTTCGGGGGTGGGAAGGCGGCGATGTGATTCATGGCGGAGGGGAAAAGTATTTTTTGTGTCTTGTGATTATAGCAGTTGTATGACAACCACATTCCAAGCGGGCCGCCACCACAACACTGGTATCCTCGTTGCACATCCGCACAGGGAAAACGTGATTTTTGATTGCGTTCTGCAAGTTAGGCATGCCGGGCGTCCCTTATAAGCGGGGAACTGCACAATCCGCATCAAATTTCATCAACAATTATCAGCGCCGCGCCGCCCTTCAAAGCGCTCCCATCCGAACAAGTTTCGATGTCTAATTGGAAACTTATAGCGGACTACGTCACGGCCGCAATGCGCGTAACCTGTCTGACGGTATAGGACACTCGATACTAGATACAAGACACTGGGCACTGATCTGATGAAACGCTTACTGCACCTGCGCTCCATCAGCAACAAGCTGTTGTTGCTGGTGCTGGCGGCCAACCTCAGCACCTTGCTGATGGCGGGTGCCGCCCTGCTCTACCATGATTTCCACGAAGCCCGCGCCAAGACTGCGGCGGAGCTGCATGCGCTGGCCAACCTGCTGGGCCAGAGCAGCATCGCGGCGCTGGAATTTTCCGACGCCAAGGTCGCCGCTGACAACCTGGCCAATTTGCGGGCCGCGCACAACGTCACGTCGGCCGCCCTGTACACCAGCGACGGCGCGCTGTTCGCCAGCTACGCGCGCGATCCGGCCCAGGCCACACTGCTGCCGGCGCACCCCGGCGACGAGGGCGTGCATTTCAACGGCGCGGAACTGACGATCGTCAACGCCATCGTCAACGGCCAGGAAACCGTCGGCACGGTGTTCGTCCGGGAGCGGCATGACCTGTCCGGCTGGCTGCGCGATTACCTGGCGATCCTGGGCGCGGTCCTGCTGGCCAGCCTGGCGTTCGGCCTGATGATTTCCAGCCGCCTGCAACGCTGGATTTCCGGTCCCGTGCTGGCCGTGGCCGATGTCGCGCATCAGGTGATGGAACGGCACGATTTCACCTTGCGCGCGCCCAAGACCACCGAAGACGAGGTCGGCCAACTGGCGGACGCCTTCAATGGCATGCTGCACACGCTGGCGCATGAAATGGCCGAGCGCAATGCCGCCGAACTGGCGGTGCGCACGCTCAATGAAGACCTGGAGCGGCGCGTGCAGGCCCGCACCACCGAACTGGAAGTGGCCAATCAACACCTGCAGGTGCGCACCCACGAGGCGGAAAGCGCCAACCGCGCCAAGGCCGACTTCCTGGCCAACATGAGCCATGAAATCCGCACGCCGATGAACGGCATCCTGGGGCTGGCGTATTTGCTGGACCGGCGCCAGCTCGACAACGAATCGGCTGACATGGTGCACAAGATCCGCAACGCCGGCCGTTCGCTGCAAGCGATCATCAATGACATCCTCGATTTTTCCAAGATCGAAGCGGGCCGCCTGGACATCGAACATACGCCATTCCGTCTCGGTGATATTGGCGACAACCTGGCCGCCATCATGGCGGCCAATGCCGGCAACAAGGACATCGAACTGGCCATCGCACCGGCGCCCCACATCGGCGGCCATGTGCTGGGCGATGCGCTGCGGCTGGAGCAGATCCTGATCAACCTGACCGGCAACGCCATCAAATTCACCGAGCATGGCGGCGTCAAGGTCGGCATGACGCTGCTGTCGCAAACCGAGCGTATCGCCACCGTGCGCTTTGCCGTCAGCGATACCGGCATCGGCATCCCGCTCGACCAGCAGGCGCACATCTTTTCCCCGTTTGCACAAGCCGACGCCTCGACCACGCGGCGCTTTGGCGGCACCGGACTGGGCCTGACCATTTGCCGCCGCCTGGTGGAAAAAATGGGCGGCGAGATCGGCGTCATCAGCAGTCCCGGCAAAGGCAGCGAATTCTGGTTCACGGTGCCGTTCCCGTGGGAGCAGGATACCGACTTCGCTCCGCCGGCACTGGCGCAGCTCGATATCCTGGTGGCCGACGACAGCGACATTGCGCGCGAAAACCTGGCGCAGACGGCGCGCTCGGTGGGCTGGAACACCACCATGGTCGACAGCGGCGAAGCGGCGCTGCAAAAAGTCATGTCGCGCCAGGCACGCCACGGCCATTACGACGTCATGCTGGTGGACTGGAAAATGCCCGGCATGGATGGCCTGGAACTGGCCACGCGCATGCGCGACACGCTGCACGACACCGCTACGCCGATCGTACTGATGGTCACGGCGTTTTCCCAGGAAGAGTTGCTGCGCCACCCCGACATCACAAGCGTGGACGGCGTGTTGAGCAAGCCGGTCACCAGTTCGGCGCTGTACAACGGCGTGGCCAACGCAATGCAGCGCAGGGGCGGTGCGATTCCCGCCACCGTGCCACCGGCGCAGCACCAGCGCCTGCCCGGCCTGCGGGTGCTGGTGGTGGACGACAGCGACATCAACCGCGAAGTGGTGCTGCGCATCCTGCAGGCCGAAGGGGCGCGGGTGGAACTGGCCAATGACGGTGCCGCCGCGCTGGCCTGGCTGTGCGCCAACCAGGGGGCGGTCGACATCGTGCTGATGGACGTGCAAATGCCGGGCATGGATGGCTATGAAGCGACGCGGCGCCTGCGCGCCACGCCAGCCTGCCGCACATTACCCGTGATTGCGCTGACGGCGGGCGCCTTCAAGAACCAGCAGGACGCGGCGCGGGCCGCCGGCATGGACGCCTTTGTCGCCAAGCCGTTCAATGTCGATGAATTGATCGCCACCATCGTGCGCCTGGCCAACGGATCGTCCGGGACCGGCGCGGCGCCGGCCGCCCTTCCCGCGCAAGCGCAAGCCCAGACCGAGGCCTGGCCCGGCATCGCGCTGCAGCAGGGCCTGGCGACCTGGCGCGACGCCAGCGCCTACCGCAAATTCCTGCGCAAGTTCGCCGCCGACTATGACCGCTGCGGCGCGCAACTGGAAACCTGGTATGCACAGGGCGAAACCGCGTCGGCCCAGGCGCTGACCCACAAGCTCAAAGGCGGCGCCGCCAGCCTGTCGCTGCTGGACGTGGCGCGCGCGGCGGCCGAACTGGAAGTGGCGCAGCACGACGGCAGCGACCTGGCCATGCCGCTGCGCACACTGCAGGATGCGCTGGCCGTCACCTGCGCCTCGATCATCGCCTATGCCGGCATGGATCAGACGGACGATAGGAACGCTGCGGACAATGTGGACCATGCGGACGACAGAGACGATAGCGCGGCCCTGCTGCGCGCCCTGCTGCTGGCGCTCGATACCGATGCACCGGACCGCGCCAGCGAACTACTGCGGCAACTGGCGCCGCGCATCAACGTCGGTGTGGCGGCGCGCTTGCAAGGCTGTATCGATGATTTCGACTTCCGCGGCGCGGAAGCCATTGCCTTGGAGCTGATGACCGAACTCGGGCTGGAGATGGAGGATTAAAACATGTTACCAGGACCGATCCTGATCGTTGACGATGAGCCCAGCAACCTTGCGCTACTCAAGCAAATCCTGGGCGACACCTATACGCTGGCCTTTGCCCGCAATGGCGCCGATGGCCTGGCCGCCGCGCGCAAGCACCGGCCGATCCTGGTGCTGCTCGATGTGCAGATGCCGGACATGGACGGCTATGCCGTGTGCCGCGCGCTAAAACATGATCCGCAAACGGAAAACACGCCGGTGATCTTCGTGTCGTCGATGGGCGAGGTGGGCGACGAAGCGGCCGGATTCGCCTGCGGCGGCGTCGATTACCTGACCAAGCCGGTGTCGCCGGCGATCGTGCATGCGCGGGTACGCACCCACCTGTCACTGGTGCGCGCGGCCGCGCTGGAACTGGAACAGGCCAAGACCGCGCGCCTGAGCCGCATCCACGCGGTGCTGTCCGGCACCAACAGCGCCATCGTGCGGATCCGCCAGCCGCAGGCGCTGCTGCAAGAGGCCTGCCGCATCGCCGTCGCCCATGGCGGCTTCGGGCTGGCCTGGATCGGCCTGGCCGATGCCATCCTCTGCGACGGCAAGATCACGATGTCGGCCACCGACGGCGCTGGCGCGGGACAGGGCGAACTGCCCCCGGCCGCGTCGGACGTGGTGCGCCACATCCTGCGGCACGGCGAACCCCTGCTGTGCAACGATGTCCACAGCGCGGACGCGTTTGGCCTGTGCCGCACGGGCGCCCAGGAGCGCGGCTTTGCATCGATGGTCGGCCTGCCGCTGCATTCGCCGCGCGGCGTGATCGGCGTGGTGCTGCTGTACGCCCAGGTGGCCGGCAGCTTCGATGCCGATGAAATGAAATTGCTGGGCGAACTGGCGGGCGACATTGGCTTCGCACTGGAAGCCATCACCAATGAACAGCGCGCCAATTACCTGTCGTATTACGACGCGCTGACCGGATTGCCGAACATGGAACTGTTTCTCGACCGGCTGGAACAGATCGAACAAAACGCGTTCCACAACGGCGGCGGCGCCTTTGTCATCGTGCTCAACCTGGAGCGCTTCAAACAGGTCAATGACACGGTCGGGCGGCATGGCGGCGATGAAGTGTTGCGGGCAATCGCCAACCGCCTGAGCGCCGACCTGGGACGCCAATGCACGGTGGCGCGGGTTGGCGCCGACAACTTCGCGGTGGCCGGGGAGCGCGGCATTGATGAAAACGTCAATCTGCTGTGCGCCACCCTGCTCAAGCTGGTCGGCGAACCGATCACGGTGCATGGCGTTACCGTGCAATTGGCGGCGCGCCTGGGGGTCTCGGTCTATCCGGCCGACGCCAGCGACTCCGAATCCCTGTTCAAGAACGCCGAAGCGGCGCTCCGCCAAACCAAGGCGGTGCTGGCCCGCTTCCAGTACTATTCGCAGGAATTGAATACGCGGCTGGCGGAAAAGGCCGAACTGGAACGCTTGCTGAAAGAAGCCGTCGATGCCGGCCAGTTCACCATGTATTACCAACCCAAGGTCGACTTGCGCACCGGGCAGATCGCCGGCGCCGAAGCACTGATCCGCTGGCAGCATCCGGTCATGGGCATGGTGTCGCCGGACCGCTTTATTCCGCTGGCGGAGGAAACCGGGCTGATCGTGCAGATCGGCAACTGGGTGATCGACAACGTCTGCGCCCAGCAGGCGCAATGGCAGCGCACGGGCCAGCGCATGGTGCCGATCGCGGTTAACCTGTCGGCGCTGCAATTTCGGGAAAGCAATGTGCTGCACATCTTGTCCGGGGCGCTGGAGCTGCATGGCCTGGACCCGCGCTGGCTGGAAGTGGAACTGACGGAATCGCTGGTCATGCATGACCCGGCAACGGCGCAACAAACCATGGGCCATTTCGGCGCCCTCGGATTACATATTTCACTCGATGATTTCGGCACCGGTTATTCCTCGCTGGCGTACCTGAAACGCTTCCCCTTCCAGTATGTGAAGATCGACCGCGCCTTTGTCACGGACATCTGCAACAACCCCGATGACGCGGCGATCGCCACCGCCATCATCGCGATGGCGCACAGTCTGCGCATGGATGTGATTGCGGAAGGAGTGGAAACGGAAGCGCAAATGCAATTCCTGCGTTCGCGCCAGTGCGACTACCTGCAGGGTTACTTCTTCAGCCGACCGATGCCGGCCGAGGCGTTCAATGCCATGCTGCGGGACGGCAAACAACTGGCGCTGGCCAGCGACCCGGCCTGCCCTGTGCACACGCTGCTGGTGATCGATGACGATGTGGCGTTCCGCGCCGGTATCGAGCGTACCTTGCAGGCCGAGGGCTACCGCATCCTGTGCGCGGCGTCGGCCTCCGACGCCATGGACTTGCTGGCGCTGCACCCGATCCAGGTCATCGTCTGCAACCAGTTGGCGCATGGCGCCAACCATAAATCGGTGCTGGCCACCGCGGCCCGCATGTATCCGGACACCATGCGGATCGCGCTGAGCAGCGCGGCCGCGCTGGCGCCGGTGCTGGAGGCGGTCAACCGTGGCGAAATCTACCGCTTCCTGACCGCCCCATGGGATGAGAACATCCTCAAACTCACCATCCGGGAAGCGTTCCAGCGCTACCAGCCTGGCGCCGCGCTACCGCGCTGTCCGTGAATGGGGCGGCATCGGCCCGGTAATGCTTGTTTGTCGGCGCGCATGTGATTACCATGCAAGCTTGCCGCCCTATCAGGGCGGCCTCCCGTTGACCA
>JAIENA010000188.1 GCA_019751755.1 Burkholderiaceae bacterium
GGTAATGCTTGTTTGTCGGCGCGCATGTGATTACCATGCAAGCTTGCCGCCCTATCAGGGCGGCCTCCCGTTGACCAACCTGTCCAGCCTACGAATGTCTACACTGACCCGGTGTTTCACCCTGCTTGCCCCCCTCACCCTGTCCCTGGCGGCCAACGCCGCCGCCCCCGCTCCAGCCCCGGCCTCCTCGCCCAAGCTGGTGGTGGTGATGGTGGTCGATGGCCTGCCCAATGAACAAGTGCTGCGCTACCGCAGCCAGTTCGGCGCCGGCGGTTTCCGCCGCCTGATGGAGCAAGGGGCCTATTTCCAGAACGCGCACCAGGCCCATGGCGTGACCGTCACGGCGGTCGGCCACGCGGCGGTACTGACCGGCGCCTACCCGTACATGCACGGCATCGTCGGCAATAACTGGATCAACCCGGCCAACCAGCAAGGCATGTACTGCACCGAAGACCGCGCGCACACCTACCTGGGCGTCAAAACCCAGCCGTCGGACGGTACCTCGCCGCGCAACCTGCGCGTCAACACCATGGGCGATGAACTGCGCTACAGCAATGGCAACCAGTCGAAAGTCGTGACGGTGTCCGGCAAGGACCGTGGTGCGATCCTGTTGGCGGGCAAGACCGGCACCGCCTACATGTACGCCGACGATACCGGCCAGTTTATGACCTCGACTTACTACATGTCGTCGTATCCGCAATGGGTCTCGCGCTTCAACGACGCCAAACCGGCTGACCAGTACTATGGCAAGAACTGGACCCCGCTGCTGCCGCCGGCCGCCTATGAACACGACGCCGACGATGACCTGGTGGCGCCGCGCACCGCCGGCGAAGAACGCAACCGCTTCCCGTTCAGCATGGCCAGCGAGTCCGGCCAGCTCGACGCGAAATACTACAACCGCCTGCGCTCGTCGCCCTTCCTCGACAAGCTGACGCTGGACTTCGCGCGCGCCGCGATTGCCGGTGAAAACCTGGGCAAGAATCCGGCCGGCGTGCCGGACGTGCTGGGCATCAGCCTGTCCAGCCACGACTACATCAACCACGCATATGGCCCGGAAAGCCGCGCCTCGCACGACCACTTGCAACAACTGGACCGCTTGCTGGCGACCTTCTTCAGCGACCTCGATAAGTCGGTCGGCCTCGACAACACCATCGTGGTGCTGACCGCCGACCACGGCTTCCCGAATACGCCGGAGTTTTACCAGTCGCGCAAATTCGATACCGGCCGCGTCGACGGCAAGAAGCTGGTGGCCGACCTCGACGCCCACCTGGCCGCCACCTTTAAACTGACCAAACCCGTCACCGCTTACCTGCTGCCCAGCATCCACCTCGACTACGAACAAATCGCCCAGGCCGGCCTGAAGCGGCAAGACGTCGAACAGGCCGCCGTGCGCTGGCTGGCCAAGCAGCCCGGCATCGCCGATGCGCTGACGCGTACCCAACTGGAAAACGGCACCGTGCCGCGCACCCGCCTCGGCACGCTGATGCAGCGCGCCTGGCACCGCGACAATTCCGGCGACGTGCTGCTGGTGATGAAACCATACTGGATCATCGGCTACGGCAAGCACGGCACCACCCACGGCGCGCCATATGCGTATGACACCAACGTGCCGCTGTTCATGATGGGCAAGCGCTGGATCAAGCCGGGAGCGAGCGGCGCGTACACCGAAGTGCAGGACATCGCACCGACGTTGTCGTACTTGCTGGGCGTGCGACCACCAGCGGGCGCGGAGGGACGCGTGTTGACGGAGTCGCTGCAACGCTGACACCGTAGGGCGGATTAGCTCCATAGCAGCGCAATCCGCCAATGCCGGCGTCACCAAGACGCATGACTATGCGTGAATGACGGCACAGCAAAGTCGGGCCAGGCGAAATCGACCGTCCTATAAAAAAAAGCGGCAGCCCCCTCTGACAAAGGCTGCCGCGAAAAGAGACGCGCCATGGGGAACGCGCCCCGGGAACGCCGGACTAACTAAAACGTTGCATTACAGGTGCGCCGCAATCTGCGGCATCAATTCATCAAACGTACGGCCGGTGCCGTTTTCGCCGATCGCATGCATTTTCCATTCGCCGTTGTGGCGGTACAGCTTGGCCATGATTTGCGCCGAATGGTTGCCCTGCACCGACAGGTTGAAACGGGCGACTTCCTTGCCGTCGGCCGCGTTGATCAGGCGGCAGTAGGCGTTGTCGACTTGCGCAAAGCTCTGGCCGGTAAAGCTGTTCACGGTGAACACGATGCTGCTGACCTCGGCCGGCACGGTCGACAGCGATACGCTGACCTGTTCATCATCGCCATCACCGGCGCCGGTGCGGTTGTCACCGGAGTGACTGACGCTGCCGTCGCGGCTTTTCAGTTGGCGGAACCACACCACGTCCAGCGGACGGTTGTTGGTGTCGAACAGGACGCACGAGGCATCGAGGTCGACTTCCGCCTTGCCGCCGCCGAAGCCAAAGAAACCCTTGGATTTCACGGCATCCCAGCCCAGGCCCATCACCACGCGGGACAGCGCACTGCCCGCTTCTTTGTCCAGAGAAATCTTCTGGCCCTTTTGCAGATTGACTGACATCACACTCTCCTGTTACGAATTTTTAGTAGTGCGCACCCAGGCCAGGAAGCCATTGCGGTTGCGCGAACACACCACGACCTTGCCGTGCCCCGAGAAGCGCAGCACCATCCCCTCGCCGCTGGTCACACTGTTGACCAGGTTGCCGAGGAAACCGCTGCTGCGGTTGGTCGTCACCGACATCTCGTAGTGCAGGCTGCTGTCCCAGCACACCACGTGCGCGTTGTCGATGACGATATCCTTGCCCGGCTCGACTTCCAGCTGGGAAATCGAGCCGAAGCCCGATACCGCCACCTGGCCGTTGCCAGCGGTTTCCGTGATAAAGAAACCGCCGGACTGGGCGAACAGCGCATTGCCCAGGCTTTGCGTACGCACATTCAGTTGCACGCTGTCGCTGGCCGCGACAAACGCGCCGTCGCTGATCATGTATTGACGCTGGCCGACGTCCATCACTTGCATCGCGCCGGGCAAGGTCGGCGACAACAGGCAGTCGCCGTCGCCCTTGACCGCTTCGATGTGCTGCTGGAAGAACGATTCACCGTTGGCAAAGGTGCGCATCAACGCGCTGCCGAGACCACCGGACATGCGGCCCTTGAGTTCCAGGTTGGACTCCATCATCACCATGGCGTCCGATTCGCAATAAATCTTTTCGCCGTGGCGCATCGAAACATGCAGGAAGGGATCGACATCCCCTGTAACGGTAAATACTGGCATGGTCTTATCCGTCGTTGTTCCGTTAAACGCTCACGCCGAACGAGCCAGCCAGCGCGCCCAGGCCACCTTTGTAACCCTGGCCGACGGCGCGGAATTTCCAATCGCCGCCGTTGCGGTAGACCTCGCCGAACACCAGCGAGGTTTCCACCGAACCGTCTTCGGACAGGTCGAAGCGGGCGATTTCCTGGCCGGTGGCGGCGTTCACGCAGCGCACATACGCTTTTTGTACCTGGCCGAAGTTCTGGCGGCGGGCATCGGCATCGTGGATCGTCACGCAGACAGCAATGCGCTCGATCTCGGCCGGCACGTTTGCCAATTCCACGGTGACGGTTTCATCGTCGCCATCGCCGGCGCCGGTGCGGTTGTCGCCCGAGTGCGCCACGGAACCATCGCTCGACTTCAGGTTGTTGTAGAAGATGAAATCGTTGTCGGCGCGCACTTTGCCATCCGCTTTCAGCAGGAAAGCCGTGCTATCGATGTCGAACGCGGCGCCGTCGGTGTTGCGGACATCCCAGCCCAGGCCCACGACCAGTTTCGACAGGCCGGGCGCTTCTTTGCTCAGGTTGACGTTACCGCCTTTTTGCAGACTGATTGCCATGATGTGTTACTCCTATGTATGTGTGTACGTCCAATGGTTGAACACCTTGGGGTTTCCCCCCTTGCTGACGCGGCGGGCCGGTGTTCCATGGGCGCGCCGCGGTTCCTTCTGCTGGGGCTGCTTACGCGGCCGCCAGCGCTTCTTGTTGCTTGCGATACCGCACCGACGACCACAGCGACGCGACAATGAATGCGACACCAATCAGGCCCGTGAAGATCTCGGGGATATGGAACTTGATACTTGCCAGCATGATGACTGCCAGGATGCCGATCGCGTAGTGGGCGCCGTGCTCCAGGTAGACAAACTCATCCAGCGTGCCTTTCTCGACCAGGAAGATGGTCATGGAGCGGACAAACATCGCGCCAATCGCCAGGCCCAGCATGATGATCACGACATCGTTGGTGATGGCGAACGCACCGATCACACCGTCGAAGCTGAACGACGCATCGAGCACTTCCAGGTACAGGAAACCACCGATACCACCGCGCTTGACCATGTCGCCGACATTGCCGCCTTCTTCCTCGCCTTCCAGCAAGTTGCTCAAGCCATCAACCGCCACGTAGATCAGCACGCCCCACAGGCCGGCCACCAGCACGATCAGTTTCTGTCCTTCTTCCACCATGCCCAGGCAACCCAGCAGTGCGCCGATGG
Source organism: Burkholderiaceae bacterium (assembly GCA_019751755.1). Lineage (GTDB taxonomy): Bacteria > Pseudomonadota > Gammaproteobacteria > Burkholderiales > Burkholderiaceae_D > Rugamonas. The sequence goes on from JAIENA010000188.1 coordinate 4,527, forward strand.
TGACCATGACGGAAACCGACGACATCTTGCCCAGCGAACCCAGTTTCTTCTCGAAGTTACCCAGCCAGTGGGTTTCTTTTTCCTTGTCCAGCAAGAAGTTCAGGAACACCAGCAGCAGGAACGCGCCGCCGAATGCCGCCACTTCCGCGTGGTGGTTGGTCAAGTGCGCCGAATAGGCTTTCGGATCATTCAGCGCCAGGGTCCACACTTCGCCCATGCTGATATCGGCCGCCACCGCGACAATGACCAGCGGGAACAGCAAGCGCATACCGAACACGGCGATGATGATGCCGACACCCAGGAACAACTTTTTCCAAAACTCGTCCCACGTTTTCAAGACGGAGGCATTCACGACCGCGTTATCGAATGACAGCGACACTTCCATCACCGCCAGGATCATGGCAATCCCCAGTGCCGTCATCGCGCCGCCCAAGCCAGCATTCTTGTATCCCCACCAGCCAGCGATTGCCAGGCAGATGAAGGAGACAATGAATGAAACCCTGAAATGTTTCATTATTTTTTTCCTTTTGCGTTGATCAATGTCACGCAGTGTAAAGAAAACCAGCCAATTGAAAAATAGAAGATAATCGTAGTATTACTTCGTAAAAACAGAACCATGAAAACCGCAGGCATCAATTTCCGGCATCTTTATTTCTTTTGGGCAGTGGCCAAGGAAGGCAGCGTGACCCGCGCAGCCGAGCGCCTGGGGCTGGCGATCCAGACCGTCAGCACGCAGTTGACCTTGCTGGACCAGTCGGTGGGCAAGGCCCTGTTGACGCAGCAAGGCCGTCGCCTGGTGCCGACCGAGGCGGGCCGGGTCGCGCTCGATTACGCGGACCAGATCTTTCAGCTGGAAGACCAGTTGCAGCAAGCGCTGTCCAACGTCGATGCGGGCCGCATGCGGCTGACGGTCGGCATTTCCGACTCATTGCCGAAGCCGGTGGCCTACCATTTCCTGTCGGTGACCAGCAAGCTGGAAAAGAACGTCAAGCTGATCTGCATGGAAGATGAATACGATGCCTTGCTGGCCGACCTGGCCTTGAACAAGCTCGATGTGGTGCTGACCGACCGCGCCGTGCGCGCCACGCCCAGCCTGCGCGTGTTCAGTCACTTGCTGATGGAAAGCCCGATGCAGTTGTATGGTGCGCCGAAACTGGCGCGGCGCTACCGGCGCAATTTCCCCGCCAGCCTGAATGGCGCCCCACTACTGCTGCCAACGCGCAACAATGCGCTGCGCGGCAGGATCGACGCCTGGTTTGTCCAGCACGGCGTGCAGCCGGAAGTGGTGGGTGAATTTGAAGATAACGCCATGTTGAACACGTTTGGCCGCAATGGCTGGGGCCTGTTCTTTGCGCCCGCCATGCTGGAACAGGATATGCGCGAGCAGTTCAACGTCGACCTGGTGGGCCAGGCCTCGGAGTTGCGCGAGCAGTTTTATGCCATTTCCAATGAACGCAAGATCAAGCATCCGGCGGTGGAAGCGATCCTGGAGTCATCGCAAGCCATGCCCTGAGCGCGCTGAACGTCGTCCGCTCGGCCAGCGCTCCATAGCGGTCAAACGCCGCCAATACGCCGGCGTATTGGCGTATTGGCGTGTTGGAACAAAAAATGACAGCGCTTACTGCGCCAGGTTGGTGCGCGCGCCCGCCGTGGCGATGGCCTTGGCCTTGACGTTGGCGGCTGGGATCGCGCTGTACGCATAGCCGGTCGCGCCATACGATTGCGTGGTGCCCCAGCTGGTGGCATTCACAGCGCCGCTTGGGGTATCCCATGTGATGCCGGGGCCGACGTAATTGTTGCGCAATTCCCAGTAGCCGATCTGGCTGCTGTCGCGCGACGTGACCGGATTCTTCACGTTTTCAAAATAGTTGGCCTCGATCAGCGATAGTCCGCCCATGCGCACGTTGATGCCGGACGAGCCTACGTTGTTGAAGTAATTGTTAAAGATATGGGTCTGGCCAAAGCGCTGCAGCGGCAAGCGCGACTTGACGTTTTCAAAACGGTTGTTATGGTAGGTCGTGCGGGCATTCACGTTGGCGGTGTCACTGTCGCTGTAGCCGTTCAGGGAGACTTTCTGGTAGTCGTAGACATGGTTGTACGACACCGTGATGTGGTGTGCGCCTTTTTTCATGTCGATGCCACCGTCGAACGAGGCGTCGCCGGCCCCCGGGCACGACGTTGTCGATGCGAAGATCGTATTGTGGTCAATCCAGATATTGCTGGGCTGGCCGGACGACATGCCTTCAATCGAAATGGAATCGGCCGCTTCGCCCCCTTGCAACAAACCAATCATCATGTTTTGCACGATGATGTTACGGGCATTGCCGGCAATGTGGATGCCGAAATTCGCGCTGGAATCGCTGGCGCCACGGATCGTGATGTTGTTTTTGTTCTTCACTTCCAGCGTTTGCGCCGGCTTTTTCCACTGGGCGCACACATCGGTGATTTTGCTGTAATCGAACTTGCCAGTGTAATTCAGCACCAGACCCGCGTTATCCGTATAAGCATCGATTTTCGCCTGCATTTCGGCCAGGGTTGCCACGTTAACCGGGGTTTTGCTACCGCCGCCAGTGGTGGCGGCGCCATAACCAACCGGCCCGGCCGAGGCCACCCCGGCGGCAGCCAGCGCGCCAGTCATCAACAGCGTTTTCAGATGCATCAGCTTCATTCGCAAATCTCCTGTCTCGTTTATTGGATGTTGGATGTTGGGCCGGCCGGGCACCAAGGTCAGCATGCGTTTTTCACAATAAAAAGTCTATATGGTCTGACCAAAATACAACATCTGGACTGACCAGATAAATATTTTGGCCAATCCATTTCAATTATTGGCCTTACCAAAATTCATCAACGGGACAGAAAATGCCAAAACAGCATACGGCCACCTGCCGGGTCGGCTAAGATAGAGGTTTCAACTACGGTCGCGTAATGCGATTCATATGGGTAATCTATTGCTCGTTCTGCTCGCCCTGTTCCTGGTCGCGCTGAACGGTTTCTTTGTTGCAGCTGAATTCGGTATCGTCACACTGCGCCGCACCCGCGTGCGCGCCATCGCAAAAACACAAGGCCTGCGCGGCCGCATCCTGGCCAAGGTCCACGGCGAACTCGACGCCTATCTGTCGGCCTGCCAACTAGGCATTACCCTCGCATCGCTGGGCCTGGGCTGGGTCGGCGAACCCGCCTTTGCCTCCCTGCTGGAGCCACTGTTCCACGTGCTGGGCGTCACGTCGCCGCAAGTGGTGCATGGTGTTTCCTTTGTCTTCGCCTTCGTCACCATTTCGTTCCTGCACATCGTGGTGGGTGAACTGGCGCCCAAATCGCTGGCGATCCGCCTGCCCGAAGCCGTCGGCCTGTGGTGCGCGGTGCCGCTGTATGGCTTTTACTGGGCCATGTACCCCGCCATCTGGATGCTGAACCATAGCGCCAACATGGTGCTGCGCCTGGCCGGCCTGGCCGGTTCGGGTGGCCATGGCGATGCGCATTATTCGACGGAAGAATTGAAAATGATCTTGCGCACCAGTCAGCCGGGCGAAAAATTCAACAAGGATGAACGCAATATCCTGGCGCACTCGCTGGAATTTTCGCAAATGTCGGTGTCCGACCTGATGCGCCCGATCCATGAAGTGATTGCCCTGCATGCCAGCAAACCGCTGGAGGAAAACCTGCAAACCGTGGTGCGCAACCGTTTTTCCCGCTATCCGTATTACGACGAGGATGGCGAGACCGTGCTCGGCATGCTGCACTTGAAAGACCTGTTCTTTGCCGAGCAGTCGGGCAAGGACTTGACGTCCCTGACGCCCTTCCTGCGCCCGGTGGAAACCTATTCGGCCCGCACGCCCGCGCTGGAACTGTTCCGCCGCCTGAAAGATGGCGCGCCGCACTTTGCGCTGATTGGCGAAAAGGGCAAACGCCCGGTCGGCTTCCTGACCCTCGATAATTTGCTGGGCGCGATGGTCGGTGAAATCCACGATGAATTCCGCCTCAATGAAAACGACTGGCTGAAGCAGGAAGACGGCGCGCTGGTCGGCAAGGCCAGCTTGCCGATCGTGTCGCTGGAACGCGCGCTGGGGCTCGACATTGAAAACGAAGAGATGGGCTTGCAGGACATCGAATCGGTGGGCGGCATGGTCATGCTGAAACTCGGTGACATTCCAAAACAGGGCCAGCGCGTGGAATTCAATGGCTTCGATATCGTGGTCAAGAAAATGAGTGGCCCCCGTATCCTGCTGGTGAAAGTCATTCCGCGCCAGCCGCGCCTCGGCGAATCGGACGAGCAAGACTAACTGCGGACTCGCTCGGCTTCACGCTGGAAGACCCGGACCGGAACCCGATTTTGTTGGAACAACATGAGTAACAGGAGTGCGTGCCATGATTAAAGGTTCTTGCCTGTGCGGCGCCGTACACTGGACGTTTGACGGCGTGCCGGACGGCGCCACCGCCTGCAATTGCACCGCCTGCCGGCGCTATGGCGTGCTGTGGGCGTATGACCACGAGGGCGAAGGCATCAAGGTGGCCGGCCCGACCAAAGCGTTCGTCCGGGGCACTGCGCTGGAATTCCACTTTTGTCCCACATGCGGCTGCGTGGCGTTCTGGCGCGGTTTGCGCCTCGATGAACTGGGACGCCGCCGCATCGCCGTCAATTTGCGCCTGGCGGAACCGGAAGCCGTGGCCGCCATTCCGATCGACCATTTTGACGGGCTCGATACGTTTGATGATTTGCCCCGTGACGGGCGCTGTGTGGCGGATTATTGGTTTTAACGGCGAAGGTAAATCTGATGAAAACATATCTGCTGGCGGCCCCCATACTCGCCGCCTTCTGGACGGCGGCCAGCGCCGCGCCGACCGCCGCACCCGTGCGTGCGGAAATCGACACCTTGCTCAACAAGCTACAATCGTCCGGCTGCCAGTTCAACCGCAACGGTTCCTGGTACAGCGGCGCGGAAGCCAAGTCGCACCTGCTGCGCAAGCTGGAATATTTTGAGGACAAGGGAACGGTGAAAAACACCGAGCAGTTTATCGAACTGGCCGCAACCAAGAGCAGTTCGTCCGGTAAGCCCTATCAGGTGAAGTGCGGCGCCGACCATGCCCTCGACAGCAAACTGTGGCTGACGAGGGAGCTTGCCACGCAGCGCAAAACAACGCCTTGAGGCGACAACCCTAGCGCAACACCCCAAGATCCATCACCATCGCGCTCTTCAACATCGCCACGATCCCCGCCTCCGGCAGCGGGCGGCTGAAGTAATAGCCCTGGATTTCATCACAGCCCTGCGCCGCCAGCAGGCGCAACTGCCCCTCGGTTTCCACGCCTTCCGCAATGGTGCGCAAGCCCAGGCTGTGCGCCAGGCGGATCACGGCGGTGACGATCGAGCGGTCTTCCGCATCGTTGACCAGGCCACGGATAAAGGATTGGTCGATTTTCAATTTATCGACCGGAAAACGCTTCAGGTAACTGAGGTTGGAATAGCCGGTGCCGAAATCATCGATGGCCATCGCGATGCCAACCGCTTTCAGGCGGTGCATCAGCGCGATCGACGCTTCCGGGTCGTCCATCGATAAACTTTCCGTCAATTCAAATTCCAGCAGCGACGGCGCCAACTGGTATTTCGCCAGCACCTGTTGCAAGGTCGCCTCCAGGTCCTGGTGCGCGAATTGCGAGGCGGCCACGTTGATCGCCACCGGCACCAGCGGCACGCCCGCATCGATCCACTTGCGCAGCGTGGCGCACGCTTTATCCATCACCCAGGTGCCGATCGCGGTAATCAGGTTGCTCTCTTCGGCCACCGGGATGAATTGCATCGGCGGCACCAGCCCCAGTTCCGGCGACTGCCAGCGCAGCAGCGCTTCCAGGCCGATGATGCGGCCGCTGGCGAGGTCGATTTGCGGCTGGTAGTGCAGCACGAATTCATCGCGCTGCAAGGCACGCAGCAAGCCCTGCTCCAGCGTGACCCGCGCGTCGAGGCGGTGTTGCATTTCCTGCGTGAAGAACTGGAAGCCATTGCGGCCCGCTTCCTTGGCGCGGTACATCGCGATGTCGGCCTGGCGCAGCAGGTTTTCCGCCTGCGCGCCATCGTCCGGGTACAGCGACAACCCCATGCTGCCGGTGATCACGTGCTCCTGCCCCGCCAGCATGACCGGTCGGGCCAGGCTGTTGCCGATCCGCTCGGCAATCATGCCAGGCGTGGTGTCACCCAGCGGACTGTCGAGCAGGATCACGAATTCATCGCCGCCCAGGCGCGCCACGGTATCAAATTCGCGCACACTGTGACGCAGCGTTTCCGCCACCGCGCGCAACAACTCGTCACCGACCGCGTGGCCCAGCGTATCGTTGACCTGCTTGAATTTATCGAGGTCGATGAAAATCACCGCCAGCCGGTCGCCACGGCGCTCGGCGCGCTTGATGGCATGGGCCAGCCGGTCCAGGAATAGCGCGCGATTCGGCAAGCCGGTCAACTGGTCATGCGTGGCCTGGTGCTCGATGGCTTTTTCATGCAAGCGCCGTTCCGTCACGTCATGCGCCACGCTCATCACGGCATCGGCGTTATTGAACCAGATGCGGCTGGCAAAGAATTCCACTTCCGCTTGCTCACCATCGACCCGCATCACGCGCAGCGCTTTGCGCGGTACCAGTTGGGCCATCGCCATGTCGCTGTAGGTCCCGGCTTGCGCCTGGTCGTGGCAATCGGTGGCGATGCGCTGCATGGCGTCGGTGCCCAGCAACTGCTCCGGCGCCTGGGCGCCAAACAAGTGCACTGCGGCCGGATTCATGAAAATGATCTTGCCGCCGGCATGGATCCAGATCGCATCGGGAATCAGTTCCACCAGCGTGCGGTAGCGCGCTTCACTTTGCTCGATATGGGTGTTCAGCGCGCGCAGGTTCTGGTTGATGTCGTACAGTTCCCGGCTCTTTTTCTCCAGCAGGGTTTCGGCTTCCTTGCGGGCCGCCCGTTCACGCAGCAGGCTGCGCGACGCGACGGTCGAGGTTGCCGCCTGTGGCAGGGCAAAGCCCGCCGGCGTGGTTGCCAACGTACTGGCCAACGTACCTGCGGGCGTGACGCCGGCCGGCGTGCCGGGCAGTGCTGGGCCGCGGGTATCGCGTTGTGTCATGCCGCCTCGAGCTGCAGGTGAAAGCGGGTGCGGTGCAAGTTGCCGTCTTTTTCGAGGTCGATCCGGGTCACCGTGATCGGTTCCTTAAAGTGGCTGATGCAGCCATCGATCAGGCCCGCCGCCAGGTCGGCAAAGCCGCGCGGCGAGCTGTATAACAACTCCAGCTGATTGGGCGCCAGCCGCGTGCATGGCAGGCTCGGCAACTCCGCGTCGGGGTACAGTTTGCGAACCTCGACGTGGATCACGTCGTCGATGCGGCTGAGGAAATCAAAGACACAATCGGCGTTCTCGAACAGCACCGGATACGACTCGGAAAAGCGCTGGAACAAATGCTGTCCAAACAAGTGAACCAGGGCCGGAATCGGCATGGAGGTGGCGTTCGACAACGCCATCACCAGGCGCACCAACTCCGCGTGATCGTAGGTACCAACCGAGGTGTAGGCGCCATCATTCGGCAATGCCGCTTCGGTAATGATGCGATCGAGCATGTCCAGCCCCATGCGGGATTCGACCAGTTCCATAAATTCGGTAAATACCACGCCTTTCATGGCGGCCTCTCCTTGAGTGTCTCTGCCCCAAGTATAAACGTTGTAGTGGACAAACGTCAGTTCGGCCCCGTCGGCGCTTCGTCGGCACTGCTGGTCCAGTTGCGTAATAGTCCCATGGCGACGGCGAGTAAGGTCGGCCCGATAAACAAGCCGACAAAACCAAACGCCAGCACCCCGCCCATCACACCCAGCAGCACCAGCAGGAATGGCAAGCTGCTGCCCCGGCTGATCAACATCGGTTTCACCACGTTATCAACGCCGCTGATCAAAAACATGCCCCACAGCGCCATGAAAATCGCCCAGCCGGTACTGCCCTGGTTGAACAACCAGATGGCGGCGCCGCCCCAGATCAGGGGCGGGCCAACTGGAATCAGCGAAAACAGGAAGGTCGCCACCGCCAGCAGCGCCACCCCGGGCACGCCGGCAATCAGGAAGCCGATGGCGGCGACACCCGCCTGCGCCAACGCCGTGCCCAGCAAGCCATACATGACGCCGCGCACCGTGCGGCTGACGGTATCGGCGACTGGTTCCGCATGTTCGCCCATGATCTTGGCCATGGCGGTGCGCAGCGCCGCCAGCAAGGCCAGGCCGTCGCGGTACAGGAAAAAGCAGACGAAGGCGGCCAGGCTGACTTGCGCCACCCCGCTGCCCAGCACCATGCCGCCACCGAGCACGATCTTGCGGGCCGGTTCCATATAGCGCTGGGCCAGCGCCACCATTTCTTCCCGGCTGCCGATCAGCTTGCGCAGGTAGGCATCGGCCTGCTCGCCCACCATCGGCACGTCTTTCAGCCAGTCCGGCGGCGCCATGGTGCCGTCCGCCATCGCTGCGCGCACGTGCTCCACCACTTCCGCGGCATGGTCGGCAACGTTCCAGGTCACCAGCGTCAGCGGCATGATAATCACGAACACCAGCGATATCGTCATGATCGCCGCCGCCAGCGTCTTGCGTTGCTGGCAGCGCTGCAACAGCAGCAGGAACAAGGGCCAGGAGGAAATCGTGATGGCGGCGGCAAACAGGATGGCCGCCAAGAAGGGCTGCAGCACGGTCAGGCAGCCGATCACCAGGAAGATGACGGCGGCCAGGCGGGTATAGGGTTGAAAACGTTTTTCCAAAGCATCATCCTTCAATTGTTCTGAAGGATGAGCTTAGCAGGAATGCAGCAATTTCAGGAAAGCAACAATTTCAGGTCATGGACAATCGTCGCCGGGTCTTGCTTGTCGCGCACGTACAGGCGGATCTTGCCGTTCTTGTCGAACACGAAGGTGGCGGCCGTGTGTTCGATGGTGTAGGAGTCGGCGGTCTTGCCCGGCACCTTGTTATAGATCACCTTGAACTCCTTGGCCGCCGCCGCGACTTGCTCCGGCGTGCCGCGCAGGCCGACAAAGCGCTGGTCAAAGCCTGGCACATATTGCTGCAACAATTCCTGCGTATCGCGCTCCGGATCGAGGGTCACGAACAGCACTTGCACCTGGTCCGCCTGCGGGCCCAGTTGCTGCATGACGTTGGCCATGTTGGCCAGCGTGGTCGGACACACTTCCGGGCACTGGGTAAAGCCGAAGAAGATCGCCAGCACCTTGCCCTTGTAGGTGTCGAGCGTCACCGGCTTGCCGGTATGGTCGGTCAGCGACAGCTTTTCCGCATACGACAGGCCGGTCAAGTCGGTGTTCTGGAATTGCAGTTTATCCGGGCCCTTGTCACAGGCCGCCAGCGACAGCGCCAGTGCGGCGGAAACCCCGAGGGCGGCAAGCAGTTTTTTCATGGCTTAAATTTTGATGTAATGGTCCACCAGCAGCGCGGCGAACAGCAGGGACAAATAAATGATCGACCACGCAAACGCCTTGCGCGCCACGATGTCGCTGTAATGGCGGTAAATGCGCCAGCCGTGCCACAGGAAGACCGCGTTCAGCACGATCGCGCTGGCCAGGTAAATCAGGCCGCTCATCTTGACGGCGAACGGCAGCAAGGTGGTCGCCGCCAGCGCGATCGAATACAGCCACACGTTAAAGCCGGTGAATTGCATGCCGTGCGTGACCGGCAGCATCGGCAGGCCGGATTTCGCGTAATCATCGCGGCGATACATCGCCAGCGCCCAGAAATGCGGCGGGGTCCAGACAAAAATGATCATCACCAGCAGCCAGGCTTGCATCGGCACCTCGTTGGCGACGGCGGCCCAGCCCAGCGCCGGCGGCATGGCGCCGGACAGGCCGCCAATGACGATATTTTGCGGCGTGGCCGGCTTCAGGATCATCGTATAGATGACGGCATAGCCGACAAACGTGACAAAAGTCAGCCACATCGTCAGCGGATTCACCAGCGCATACAAGATCCACATGCCGGCGCCGCCGATGATGGCAGAAAACACCATGGTTTCCTTCGGCGAAATTTCCCCCTGCGCCATCGGACGGCGGGCGGTGCGCGCCATGCGCGCATCGATTTCGCGCTCCACCAGGCAATTGACGGCGAACGCCGCACCGGCCAGCAGCCAGATGCCGATGGTGGCGGCCACCACGACGCGCCAGTCCGGCAACGCGTCGGTGGCCAGGAACATGCCAATCACAGCGCAAAAGACCGCCAGTTGGGTAACGCGCGGCTTGGTCAGCGCCAGGTATTGGGAGATGCGGGACATGCTGGGTTTGTGCGAAATAGTCTGGGTCGTCATTGCTGGTGCCTGGAAGGCGCCGCTGCGCGCAAAGTACTGCGTTCGCTGTGCAGGGCCGTGTCGAATTGATGCTTAGCCCGGTAGTTTAGCATGGCCAGCAACAACACCAGCAGCGCCGCACCGGCGTTGTGCAGGACCGCGATGGTCAGCGGGAAATTCAGATAGATGGTGGCGATGCCCGTCAGCGCCTGCGCCGCCAGCATGATGGCGATGCCGCGCGCCAGTTTTGTCATGCCAGCAATGTGCCACGCGCGATACGCGGTATACCCCGCCACCGCCAGCACCACCAGTGCGAAATTGCGGTGTACCCAGTGCACGGCGGTCAGTGCTTCAAATGGCAGATAGTGGCCGGCGGCGGTCTTGCCCAGTTCGCGCCACAGATGGAAACCATGCTCGAAATCCATCACCGGCACCCAACGGCCGCCACATTTCGGGAATTCCGTGCAGGCCAGCGTCGCGTAGTTGGTGCTGACCCACGCCCCCAGCGCCAGTTGCGCCACCACCACCACGCCGGACGCGATGGCCAGCCAGCGGATCGCCCGCAGCACCGGCGGCGGCGCGCCAGGACGGACTTTCTTGCCGTTCAGCGCATCATGCACGGTGTTTTGGCGGCAGCCGGACCAGGCCAGCAAGGCCAGCAGGCCCATGCCCAGCAACAGGTGGCCGGTGACGATGATCGGCTGCAGTTTCAGCGTCACGGTCCAGGCGCCGAACGCGCCTTGCAGGCAGACAAAGAAAAATAAAAAGGTCGGCATCGCCGGTTCAAAACCAGGCCGCCTGGCGGTGCGCCACTGGCGCCACGCGGTGGCCATCATGGCCACGATCAGCACCCCGATCCCCATCGCCAGGTAGCGGTGGATCATTTCCACCCAGGCTTTGAACACGGTGACGGGACCGGTCGGCAGCAACGCTTCGGCCGCCGCGATTTCCGCGTGTGCCAGGAAGGGGTTGGCCAAGCCGTAGCAGCCGGGCCAGTCCGGGCAACCGAGGCCGGAATCGGTCAGGCGGGTAAAGGCGCCAAACACGATCAGGTCGAACGTCAGGAAGACGGAAGTCCATACCAGCTTGCGGTACTTGTTTTCGTCCGACGACACCCACACCATGGCGGCCGGCAGCAACGCCACCAGCAAGCCCGTGATGAGCAATTGCGCAAGGGAAGTCAGGTGCATGGCAATGTCCTCAACCGTATCCTTAACCGATGGCCGATGCTTTGAGCACCTTGCCCAGGTCTTTTTTGACCCGGGTCGGATCCGCATCTTTCGGGAAGCGCATCATCAAATTGCCCAGCGGGTCGATCAAATAAATGTGGTCGGACGCCTGCCCGCCCTGCTCCACCGGCAGCCACTGTTGCACCACCTGTTGCGGCGCGCGCAGCATGCGGGTGCCGTCATTGACGCGCAACAGCATGGTTTCCAGCGGCTCCTCATCGGTGATCAGCCAGACCCGCTCGATGCGGCTGGCCTCCTTGCCCTGCATGGTGCGCAGCTGGCGCATGGCGAACAATTGGTCCTGGCACGCCTGGGCACACGCGGACGGGCCCACTTTGAGCATGATCCACTTGCCCTTGTAGTCCTCAAGCTTGCCCGGCTTGCCGTCCAATTCGGTACTGGCCATGGTCGGAATCGGGTGTTGGCGCGGATCGATCAGCGCACCGTAATTGGTGCGCCCTTCCGGCTTGATCACGTAATACGTCAAATACGAGGCGATCATCGGCGCCGCGCACACGGCCAGAACCGCCAGCAGTTTCCAGCGTCCCTTGCGGCGCTGGCCGTCGTTAGTTTGTTGCTTTTCCACGTTTGAATCCTGTTACGACAAAAAAGAGTAAAGCCATCAACGCCAGCCCATACCACTGGAATGCATAGCCCTTATGTTTATCAACACCGGTCGATGGCGCCGGCCAGTCATGGACGACACCGGTATCGTCCGGCCCGGACGCTACCGATTGCTCCACCACAAACGGCTGCATGCGCAAGCCGCTGGCCGCCGCGACTTCCTGAACAGTAACATTTTGCACGATCGCGTGCCGTTGCAGCGGCAGCGGCGTCCCCAACTGCATCACCTGCCCCGGCGCCAGCCGCGCAATCCCCTCCAGCGTAACCGTGCCGGACGGCGTGCGGTAGTCGGGCAACTGGTTGCGGTCGGCGGTATTGCGCGGCAACCAGCCGCGGGCCACCAGCACATGCATGTCGGTGCCGGCGATTTTAAACGGCATCAGCAAATAAAAACCCGCGCGGCCCTGATACGGACGATTGTCGAGATAAATAGGCCAGCCCGCGACAAATTCGCCGCTGATGCGCACGCGGCGGAATTCCACCAGCGGCGCCGACATCGGTTGCGCGCTGATGGCCAGCGGCGCGCCGGTGCGGCCGGCCTGCAGGCGCAATTGCTGCGCCAGCTTGTATTCGGCGCGGCGGTCTTGCCACTGGCCCAGGGAAACACCCAACGCCACCAGCAAGACCGTGGCAATAAAGGGAATCAGCTTGAAACGGAAGCTAAGGGGAAACCACGGACGCATTACAATGCAACCTTCCCTTATTATGGATTTGGGAATGCGCGGCCAAAAGGCGCGGCACCCATCTCGTCGAACATCATGAAAATCCTCGTCGCCATTGCCTTCATCCTGATCCTGGCCAGCCTCGGCTCGGCCTTTTATCACATGATGCGCCAGAAAACCAAAGCCGATCCACGCATGGCACGTTCGCTGGGCATTCGCGTGGGCTTTTCAATCTTTTTATTCCTGTGCATCCTGCTGGCGAATTACCTCGGCTATATACAGCCCACCGGTATCCGCTAGTTTGATAGGAACGCCAATAAAAAAGGGCCAGGTCATCGGACCTGGCCCTTTTTTTGATTATACCCTTACATCCAGTACACGACGACGTACAGGCCCAGCCACACGACGTCGACGAAGTGCCAGTACCAGGCGGCGCCTTCGAACGCGAAGTGGTGTTCCGGCGTGAAGTGGCCTTTCATCAGGCGCACCAGCACCACCCCCAGCATGATCGCGCCCATGGTCACGTGGAAGCCGTGGAAGCCGGTCAGCATGAAGAAGGTGGAACCGTAGATGCCGGAGGTCAGCTTCAGGTTCAGGTCGCTGTACGCATGCATGTATTCATACGCCTGGAAGCCCATGAACACGGCGCCCAGCAACACGGTGGCGGCCAGCCACACAATGGTCTTGGCACGGTTGCCGGCCACCAGTGCGTGGTGCGCGATGGTCAGCGTCAGGCCCGACGTCAGCAGCAATGCGGTATTGATGGTCGGGATCGGGAACGGCCCCATGGTCTTGTACTCGTCCACCACGCCAGCCGGGCTGTTGCCCCAGCTTGCGACGAAATCCGGCCAGATGAATTTGTGGTCCAGGTCACCCAGCCATGGCAGGGTGATGCTGCGCGCATAGTAGAGAGCGCCAAAGAACGCGGCAAAGAACATCACTTCCGAGAAAATGAACCAGCCCATCGACCAGCGGTACGAGGCGTCGATGCGCTTGCTGTACAGCCCGCCTTCGGATTCCTTGATGGCGTCGCCAAACCAGAAATACAGCACGGCCAGCGTGCACGCGATGCCGATGAAGTTCACCGTCGAACCCCACGAAGCGTCATTGACCCAGGCCGACGCGCCGATCATCGTGATCAGCAGCGAAATGCCACCCAGCATAGGCCACCTGGATGGACCAGGCACGAAGTAGTACGGTGCCGCTTTATGAGAACTCATCTCGTCATCTCCTGATATGCGGCTGCCCGGCCTTCAGGCCCGGCAGCCATGTTGTCCAATTTATTTACTGACTGCAAATTTCACTATGGTGATCAGCAACGCGATAAAACCAGCGGCTCCCAGCAGCGCGGCGATAATCACATAGGCCAGGTTCAGTTTCACTTCATCCTGGTCGAAATCGCTTTTCCTGCGCAGGCCAAAAAACGACCACAGCACCGCTTTCAGCGAGTACAGGAACGAGGCATGTTTGGGTTTATCCGTCATCGCGACGCCGTCTTGTTATCCAGACCTTCGATTTCAAAGAAGGTATACGACAGCGTGAATGTTTTCACATCCTTCGGCAAGGCCGGGTCGATATAAAACACCACCGGCATTTGTCGCGCTTCGTTAGCCTTCAAGGTCTGCTGTTTAAAGCAGAAGCAATCGACTTTCTTAAAATACTGTGCCACCTGGCTCGGCGCATAGCTGGGAATCGCTTGCGCATTGACCGTCCGTGACTGGACATTCACCACTTCATACACCACCGTCACCAGCTCGCCCGGATGCACTTGCAGCGAACGCTGGGTGGAGCGGAAGCGCCACGGGCCATGCGCATTGCTGTCCAGTTCGACCGTGATGCTGCGGCTGGTATCGACTTGTGTATTGGCCGGCAGTGCCACCGTGCCGTCTTTTTGTGTGATGTTGTTAATGCCCAGCACTTCGCAAATATGCTTGTAGACCGGGATCAGCAGGTATCCGAAGCCAAACATCATCACGGCGATGACGACCAGCTTACCCAGCATGCGGCGATTTTCGTTCACTGTCTATCCCAGCACGCCGCGCTTGACGAAGACCGCGATGAAAAAGATCAACGCGATCGAACCCAGCGTCAACGCCAGTTTCAGGTTGCTGCTGTTTTGCTTCTTTGGATCGGACATGCTGAACCCCTGTCTGCTATCTGCGAGGGCGGAGGCTGATCGCCTCCGCCGGATGGTCTTACTTGACGATTGGTGGCTCTTCGAAGGTGTGGAACGGCGCCGGCGACGGCACGGTCCACTCCAGGCCTTCCGCGCCTTCCCATGGCTTGGCTGGCGCAGGCTTGCCGCCACGGATGCTTGGCAGCACCACGAAGAACAGGAAGAACACCTGGCACAGGCCGAAACCGAAGGCGCCGATCGAGGCGATCGAGTTGAAGTCGGTGAACTGCGCAGGGTAGTCGGCGTAGCGGCGCGGCATACCGGCCAGACCCAGGAAGTGCATCGGGAAGAACGTGATGTTGAACGTGATCAGCGATGCCCAGAAGTGGATCTTGCCCATGGTTTCGTTGTACATGAAACCAGTCCACTTCGGACCCCAGTAGTAGAAGCCGGCGAACAGCGCGAACAGCGAACCGGCCACCAGCACGTAGTGGAAGTGCGCCACCACGTAGTAGGTGTCTTGCAGCTGGATGTCGATCGGGGTCACCGCCAGGATCAGGCCGGTGAAGCCGCCCATGGTGAACACGAACAGGAAGCCCACCGAGAACAGCATCGGGGTTTCAAAGGTCATCGAACCGCGCCACATGGTGGCGATCCAGTTGAACACTTTCACGCCGGTCGGAATCGCGATCAGCATGGTGGCGTACATGAAGAACAGTTGCGACGTCACTGGCATGCCGGTGGTGAACATGTGGTGCGCCCAGACGATGAACGACAGGATTGCGATCGACGCGGTGGCGTACACCATCGAGGCATAGCCGAACAGTGGCTTGCGGGCGAACGCTGGAATGATCTGCGACACGATACCGAAGGCCGGCAGAATCATGATGTACACCTCGGGGTGGCCGAAGAACCAGAAGATGTGCTGGTACATGACCGGGTCGCCGCCGCCGGCGGCGTTAAAGAACGAGGTGCCGAAGTGACGGTCGGTCAGGGTCATGGTGATCGCGCCGGCCAACACAGGCATCACGGCGATCAGCAGGTAGGCGGTGATCAGCCAGGTCCAGCAGAACATCGGCATTTTCATCAGGGTCATGCCAGGCGCGCGCATGTTCAGGATGGTGACGATGATGTTGATCGAACCCATGATCGACGAGGCACCCATGATGTGCATGGCGAAAATACCCATGTCCATGCCAGGGCCCATCTGGGTCGACAGCGGTGCGTACAGCGTCCAGCCGGCCGCGGTGGCGCCGCCGGGAACAAAGAACGAACCGGCCAGCAGCAGCGCCGCTGGCGGCAGCAGCCAGAACGAGAAGTTGTTCATGCGGGCGAACGCCATGTCGGACGCGCCCACTTGCAGCGGGATCATCCAGTTGGCGAAGCCGACGAAGGCCGGCATGATCGCGCCGAACACCATCACCAGGCCGTGCATGGTGGTCAGCTGGTTGAAGAATTCAGGCTGGAAGAATTGCAGGCCAGGCTGGAACAACTCGGTACGGATCATCAGCGCCAGCACACCGCCGGACAGCAGCATGATGAACGAGAACCACAGGTACAAAGTACCGATGTCCTTGTGGTTGGTGGCGAACAGCCAGCGCTGCAAGCCGTGCGGATGGTCGTGCGCATGGTCGTGCGCGTGATCGTGTGCGTGATCGACAGTCGTGCTCATGATAGGCAACTCCTAATTACTTACGTGCAGCCAGAACTTCGGCCGGTTGAACGATGTTTTCAGCAGCCTTGTTCGACCAGCTGTTGCGGGTGTACGTAATCACCGCGGCGATATCGGTATCCGACAGTTGTTTCCAGCCAGGCATTTCGCTTGGGAACTTGCCGGACTTCTGGCCATGCAGCAGTACGTTGATTTGCTCGGCTTTTGGACCGTTGACCACCGCCGAACCGTCGAGCGCGGCGAACGCGCCTGGCACGCCCTTGCCGGTCGCCTGATGGCAAGCAACGCAGTTGGTGCTATAGACTTTTTCGCCTTTGGTTTTCAATTCATCGATGGTCCAGGTCTTGTTCGGATCATCGGCCAGCGCCGCCAGTTCGGCCTTTTTCTTGCCAACCCAGGCGGTGTACTCGTCCGCCGTCACGACACGCACCACGATCGGCATGAAGGCGTGTTCTTTACCGCACAGTTCCACGCAGTTACCGCGATAAACGCCAGTATGCTCCGCCTTGAACCAGGTGTCGCGCACGAATCCCGGAATCGCATCCTGTTTCACGCCGAAGGCGGGAATGGTCCAGGCGTGGATCACGTCATTGGCGGTGGTCACGATACGAATCTTGCGGCCAACCGGCACCACCACTTCGTTATCGACTTCCAACAGGTAGGTATCGGAGCGCTTTTCCGTTGGCGCCAGACCCGGCGCGCCCACTTGCGAACGCGGCGTCGACAGGTTGGAGATGAAGTTGATGCCTTCGCCCTCGCCCTTCAGGTAATCATAGCCCCATTTCCATTGCATGCCGGTGGCTTTAATGGTGATGTCGGCATTCGAGGTGTCTTTCATCGCGACCACGGTGCGGGTCGCCGGCAGCGCCATGCCGATCACGATCAGGAATGGCACCACGGTCCAGGCGATTTCAACGGCGGTCGATTCGTGGAAGGTGGCGGGTTTGTGGCCCAGCGATTTGCGGTGCTTGAAGATGGAGTAGAACATCACGCCGAACACGGCGACAAAGATCGCCAGGCAGATGTACATCATCAAATTGTGCAGATCGTAGATCTCATGCGCGATCTTCGTTGCCGGCGGCTGCAAGTTCAGCTGATTGAGAATCGGACCACCAGTACCGCCGGTGGCTTTCGAGTATTCAGTTGCAGCCGCCGCCGTGTCCGCCGCCCACGCCGAAGCGGAGGCGGCTGTCATCGACAGCGCAAGCATCAACGATTGAAATCGCTTCGCATATATCATATTGTCCCCAACCACCCAAGAAATAAAAATATTTTTAAAGGCAGCCGTCCGATGTTCTGAATAGCCGCCGAGCGCTACAACACCTAAAACCTTTTTGTCATGCCCAAAAACAGGACAAAAAAGTGGCAAAATTAGTCAAGGATTATAGTCAACATCCTTTGAGCGCATCAAGAAGATTATCCATTACGCAAGAGCAAAGCCAACAGCTTTGGCGATATTTGCCACATATTAATAGCCATATTCCGCGTATGTCCGGCCTGCTATTGGGATGAGGTCGGCGGCGTATTCGGACCCTTGCGGGGCAGATCGAAGCGCACGATGGATTCACCGGTACTGGTGGTGCGTGGCGCCGGTCGGAATGCATGTCCATACAACACTTCAAACGTCAAACCTAGCTTACCATCAGCACGGCGCTGGCGCTCTAGCGCGTGCAGCAGGCGCTGATGCGCGGCCCGGCTCAGCAAACCGTGGCGGCGCGTGGCCAAGGGATTGCCGCCCCAGGCACGGACATCGGCCAACAGCGCCTGCGGCGTATCGTAGGTGACGGTGATTTTTTCCATGTCCAGCACCGGCGTCGAAAAGCCCGCTTCCACCAATTGATCGCCAAAATCGTGCATGTCGACAAAGGGCAATGCATGTTGCGCCAAATCCACTTCGGCGAAGGCATTGCGCACTTCGACAAAGGTATCCGGGCCAAAGCACGAGAACATCAGCAAACCTTCCACCCGCAACACGCGGCGCCACTCGGCAAACACGCGGTCCGGCTGCGGGTGCCAGTGCAGCGCCAGATTCGACCAGACCAGGTCGATACTGTGCAGCGGCAAGGGCAGTTCGGCGAAATCGCCGCACAGCAAGTCGACGCCGGTTTTGCCGGGCAACAGTTTGCTGAGGAACTGATTCAAACCCTTCGCGGCCGGCCCGCGGGCCGCGCGCGCCATGGCTTCGGCGGCATCGATACCGACGATATGGGCCGCACCATACATTTTATGCAGCATGGCCAGGTCGGCGCCGGGGCCGCAGCCGGCATCGAGCACGCGGCGCGGGATCATTTTCACCAGCGCCAGGCGATCTTGCATGCGCGCTGCGATTTCCCGGCGCAGGAAATCCGATGGCGCGATACGCTCGGGATGGGCAAATTGCGCGCGGACCCGCTCGATATCGATCGGGGCGCTGAGTTTGGGCGGCTTGGAGGGTGGATGCATGGTCTTGACTGCTTGGGATGAGATAATGGCGGCAGTTTACATGGTTGGCGAGGTTTGCGATGCGGACCGGTCCGGCGCGTGACTTTTTCCACCACGCCGCCCTGCCGCTGCGGCGCATGGTGACGCTGGCCGGCGCCTGGCTATTGCCCGGAGAATGTGTGCTGTGCGGCGGTCTGGTGGAGCACAGCACCGCTGGCGGCGGACGGCTGGCCTGCGCCGCGTGCCAGCGCTACTATATAGGCGAGTGGCTTGCCACGGCGGGAGCGCGCTGCCGCCAGTGCGCCACGCCGCTGCCGCTGGCCGCCAGCGGCCTGTGCGCCGATTGCCTGCGCAGGCCGCCCGCGTTCGACATGACGGTGGCCGCGGCCCCGTACGCGTTGCCGCTGGACCGACTGGTGCTGCAACTGAAATTCGGCGGCCGCCTGGCGCTGGCGCGACTGTTGGGCGAAGCGATGGCGGACGCCGCGCTGGCCACGCCCGGTTTTATCCAGCCCGACATCCTGTGCCCGGTCCCGCTGGGGCCGCGCCGGCTGGTCGAACGGGGCTACAACCAGGCGCTGGAAATGGCCCGCCCGCTGGCGCGCCGGCTGGCGTTGCCGCTGCAGGCGCGCATGGCGGTGCGCGTCAAGGAAACCCTGGCGCTGAGCCGGGCAGCCACGCCGGCGGAACGGCGCGCGCATATTGCCGGGGCGTTTGCCGCGCAGCAAAGGGAATGGATCGAAGGACGCCATATCGGCCTGGTGGACGATGTGATGACCAGCGGCGCGACCATGAATGAGTTGGCGTCGCTATTGAAGCGCTATGGCGCGGCACGCATCACATGCCTGGTGTTTGCCCGCACAAGCCCGCACAATGTATAAGTTTTAAGGAGAAGTCAGTGTTTCATGTAGTCCTGGTCAAACCGGAAATCCCGCCCAATACCGGCAACGTCATCCGCCTGTGCGCCAATACCGGCGCCCAGTTGCACTTGATTGAACCATTGGGTTTCGAACTCGATGACAGCAAACTCAAGCGCGCGGGCCTCGATTACCACGAATATGCCGCGATGCAGGTGCACAAAGACTGGGCCGCCTTCCTGGCAGCCGTGCAACCGGACCCGGCCCGCCTGTTCGCGATGACGACCCACGGCTCATCGCCATTCGCCGACCAGCCATTCCGCCCGGGCGACGTGTTTGTGTTCGGCTCGGAAACCAAGGGCCTGGACCCGGATTTCCGCAACAGCTTCCCGCCCTCCCAGCGCATCCGCCTGCCGATGCGCCCCGACAACCGCAGTTTGAACCTGTCCAATACCGTGGCGGTGGTGGTGTTCGAGGCCTGGCGCCAGAACGGTTACCAGGGCGGCGCTTAAATCACTCCAGCCTGCTGTACCCCACCCAAGGGGGACATCGGGGCAAGCGTGTGGGCGCGCTTAGGTTGGCTGTCGTATAACAAGCAAAACGACAGGAGGCGCTATGTTCAATATGGCATTACCCTGGTGGGAATACATCGCCCGCGCCACCATTGTCTATGGGGCGCTGCTGGTCATGGTGCGGATTTCCGGCAAGCGCACCGTGGGGCAATTTTCGCCGTTTGATTTACTGGTGATCATGCTGCTGTCCGAAGCGGTGTCGAATTCGCTGTCCGGCGGCGACCAGTCGGTGCCGGGCGGCCTGCTGCTGGCCGCCACCCTGATTGCGCTGAATATGCTGATCGCCTGGATCACGGCGCACAGCCGCAAGGCCAACGATTGGATCGACGGCACGCCGGTGCTGCTGGGCCGGCATGGCAAGATTTTTCACCGCGCCGCCATGAAAAACCGCGTGGCCGACAGTGAAATTGAGCGGGCATTGCGCGAAGATGACTGCAAAATTGAAGACATGCAGTGCATCTTCCTGGAATCGGATGGCAAAATCACCATCCTGAAAAAATCCTAGTTACCGCTCAATGCCCGCTCAGTTGCCATACATGCGCACCCGGGCCAGCAACTTGGTGGTCGAGCGGTCATGCTCGAAGTCGATCGCCACGGCCTTGCCACCATAGGCCAGCACCGCCTGCCCTTCCGGAATCGCCGTCATGTCGTAGTCGCCGCCCTTGGCATAAATCTCGGGCTGGCATTCCTGCACCACTTCCAGCGCCGTCTGTTCATCGAAGGCCACCACCAGGCTGGCCGCTTCCAGCGCGGCCAGTACCGCCATCCGGTCTTCGCACGGGTTCAACGGGCGGTCATCGCCCTTGCCGAGGCGTTTTACCGACGCATCGGTATTGACCGCCACTACCAGCGAGGCGCCCAGCGCACGCGCCTGGGCCAGGTACGTCACGTGACCACGGTGCAGGATGTCAAATACGCCGTTGGTCAACACGACCGGCTTGGGCAGTGCCGCCACGCGCTCCTTCAAGGTGGAGCGGCTGCAGATTTTGTCTTCAAATTCAGGCATGGATGGGGGTAATGGATTCAGGTTTTAGTGCCGGACGCGTCATCTGCTTCGTCTTTTTCCTCGATCTGCATGCGCAAGCCACCGGCGCTGCTGGAGGCGCCGGCCTCGCCGGGCTCCTTGCGGTCGCCGCGCAACTTGATTTGCAGACGCAGGCCGTTGGCGGAATCGGCATTGCGGATGGCTTCATCGTATGAGATGAAGCCCTTATTATAAAGTTCATACAGTGCCTGGTCGAACGTGCACATGCCCAGTTCGCGCGACTTGTGCATGATTTCCTTAATCTGCTGGAAATTCCCCTTCAAGATCATTTCCGCGATGGTGGGCGAATTGAGCAGGATTTCAATCGCCGCCTTGCGGCCCTTGCCATCTTCGGTGCGGACCAGCCGCTGCGACACGATGGCCCGCAAGTTCGACGATAAATCCATCAACAACTGGTTACGACGCTCTTCCGGGAAGAAGTTGATGATGCGGTCCATGGTCTGGTTGGCGTTGTTGGCATGCAGGGTGCCAAGGCACAGGTGGCCGGTTTCCGCAAACGCAATCGCGTGTTCCATGGTTTCCGTATCGCGGATTTCGCCGATCAGGATCACATCCGGCGCCTGCCGCAAGGTGTTTTTCAAGGCGTTATGCCACGACAGCGTATCGACGCCCACTTCGCGGTGCGTGATCAGACAGCCCTTGTTCTTGTGCACATATTCGACCGGGTCTTCCACCGTGATGATGTGGCCGGCTGAATTGGCGTTGCGGTAGTCAATCATGGCCGCCAGCGTGGTCGACTTGCCGGAGCCGGTGCCGCCCACCACCAGCACCAGCCCACGCTTGGTCATGATGACGTCTTTCAGCACTTCCGGTAAGTCGAGCTTCTGGAAATTCGGAATTTCCGACGCGATGGTGCGGATCACCATCGCGACGTTTTGCTGTTGCACGTACACATTGACGCGGAAGCGGCAGACATTCGGCAGCGAGATCGCGAAATTGCACTCCATCTCGGCCTGGAACTCGGCGCGCTGCCGTTCATTCATGATGGCGTACGCCAGCGCCTTGGTGACTTCGCCCGTCAAGCGCTGCTGGCTCAACGGCTTCATCGCCCCTTGCGACTTCATGCTGGGCGGGAAGTCGGCGGAAATGAACAGGTCGGAGCCGCCGGTCTGGTGCATCACCGTCAGCAATTTGTAGATGTAGGCCTGGGCTTCCTCGTGACCAAAAGTAGACATGCGCAGCGCTCCTGTCAGGCTGTAACCGGTGCGGCCCATTATAGGCCGCAGCCCAGGCCGTGACCATTGGCCGACGTTGTCACTTTGGCTGGCACCTTTCACTGACACCTGTCACTGGCACCTGTCACTGGCACTTCTCACCACACGGCCATTGCATGCGCCGGTTGCCTGTGTTCAAATAGATTGCATGACACTGACCGAGCTGAAATACATTGTCGCCGTTGCGCGCGCCAAACACTTCGGACACGCCGCCGAAGCCTGTTATGTCGCCCAACCCACGTTATCGGTCGCCATTAAAAAACTCGAGGATGAACTCGGCGTGGTCCTGTTCGAACGGGGCGGCGCGGAAATCTCGGTTACACCGCTGGGTGCGCAAATCGTCGCACAGGCCGAACGGGTGCTGGAACAAACCGCCGCCATCAAGGAACTGGCCAAGCAAAACAAGGATCCGCTGGCCGGCCCGCTGCGTCTGGGCGTGATTTACACCATCGGCCCCTACCTGCTGCCGCCGCTGGTCAAGGCCATGGTCAGCCACGTGCCGCAAATGCCGCTGATCCTGCAAGAGAACTTCACCGTCCGATTGCTCGAAATGCTGCGCCAGGGCGAACTCGACGCCGCCATTATGGCGCTGCCGCTGCCCGACCATGGGATGGCGCTGCAAGCGCTGTATGACGAACCGTTTGTGGTCGCCATGCCACACCATCACCCGTGGACGGCGCGCCATGCCATCCCCGCCGAAGACTTGAAGACCGAGACCATGCTGTTGCTGGGCAATGGCCATTGTTTCCGCGACCAGGTGCTGGAAGTGTGCCCGGAAATGGCGCGCTATGCGACGCCAGGCAATGGCATGCAGCGCACGTTCGAAGGGTCGTCGCTGGAAACCATCCGCCACATGGTGGCCAGCGGCATCGGCCTGACCGTGTTGCCGCGCGCGTCCGTGCCCGACATGCAGGCGCAGGATGGCATGCTGCAATTCCGCCCCTTCACCGACCCTGAACCGTCGCGCCGCGTCGTCATCGTGTGGCGCAAGAGCTTTACCCGCAAGGCCGCCATCGACGCCATCTGCACCGCGGTGGCCCAGTGCCAGCTGCCCGGCGTCACCCCGGCCGCCAATAGCGACCTCTGAAACGACCGCTGAGGCGACTCCGGGTGCCGCGCCTGAAAGGGCCGCTGGCGCCGGGCTATAATCGCGTTTTTGCCTATAGCCTCCATCGCGATGAACAAGCTGCAGCTCTATTTCCGCCTGATCCGCCTCGACAAACCGATCGGCACCGTACTGTTACTGTGGCCGACCCTGGGCGCGCTGTGGCTGGCCAGCGGCGGCGTGCCCGACTGGCGCATCCTGCTGATTTTTTGCGTCGGCACCTTCCTGATGCGCTCGGCCGGCTGCGCCGTCAACGATTACGCGGACCAGGACTTCGACCGCCACGTCAAGCGCACGGCCGAGCGCCCGATCACCAGCGGCCGCGTCAGCGGCAAGGAAGCGCTGGCGGTGGCGGCGGTGCTGGCCTTGGCGGCCTTTATGCTGATCCAGCCACTCAATGCGCTGACCAAACAATTGAGCGTGGCGGCGCTCTTAATCGCCGGCAGCTACCCCTACTTCAAGCGCTTCTTCGCGATCCCGCAAGCCTACCTGGGCATCGCCTTTGGCTTTGGCATCCCGATGTCCTATGCCGCCGTGCAAGGCACGGTGCCCGCGCTCGCTTGGTGGCTGCTGGTGGCCAATATCTTCTGGGCCGTCGCCTACGACACGGAGTATGCGATGGTGGACCGCGACGACGATATCAAGATCGGCATCAAGACCTCCGCCATCACCTTTGGCCGACATGACGTGGCCGCCATCATGCTGTGCTACGCGGTCAATCTCGGCATGCTGGCGGCGGCCGGCATCCACTACGGCCTGGGCCTGTGGTTCCATGCTGGCCTGGCCGTGGCGGCGGGCTGCGCGATCTACCACTACACGCTGATCCGCGACCGCGAGCGTGCGCCCTGCTTTGCCGCGTTCCGACACAATAACTGGCTGGGCGCGGCCGTCTTTGCCGGCATCGTGCTCGATTTCGCGCTGCGTT
>JAIENA010000500.1 GCA_019751755.1 Burkholderiaceae bacterium
GTGACCGGAATGCGCTGCAGGCAAATGGCGCAGCAATGGCTTAGCGCCCGATTTTTTCCGAATCCTGTGTCCTCCCCATGCCGAAGGTGTCGAGCGTGCCGCCGCGATTGCTGAAACCGAGGAAGGCTGTTCCGTTGCGTCCAGTATCGATTCGCCGCAATACGCCCGCCAGGAGTTCCGTGCGGGTGTGTGACAGCACTACACGTGCCTTGGTGTGAAGCGGGAACAGTGCCGCCAACTGGGCATCGGATAAGGTGACACCGGCTTCCATGTCGTCACGCGGCGTGCGCAGCCGTCCCGGCTCATTGATCACCACCACCGAGTGCGGCACTTGGCGTTCGGTCAGTCTGCGGGAGGCGCGCAGCACTTCGCCGAGCTGGTAGGCGCCGATGGCGACGAGCTGGAGCCTTTCATTTTCTGCACCGGTTCCTGCCATGCGCAGCATGCCATCGGCGATGAGGCGCCGCGCCTGTTCGGCATCCAGCAACAGCGGAACCGGACGCTTGGGCACGACCACGGTCCAGATTTCGCCCTGAGTGCGATAACAGCCAGCAAGGCAGGCAATGGCGGCATTGGCATCGGGCGGGAACAGGGTGCGGGCCCGGTCCGCCGGCTCGGCCAGCCAGGCCTCGGACAAGGTGGTGTCCTGATGGGAAAGTTCATTCTTGCCGTTTTCCCAGGCGTGCGAGGAAAGCACGACGGGAACCGACAGCCAGCCGGGCGACCTGCCGGCCTGCGCCTGGTGCCGGGCAAACGTCATTTCCTGCCGCATTGCGCCGAGCATCTTGACGGCGAATGCTTCGTAGCTGACGACCAGATTCAATCCAGCCTTGTTTGCCAGCGCGGCCGAGACGACCGCTTCCTCATTGAGCGCCGTGATGACGGCGCCGTCGATCGCTTCCGAAACGCCGGGCTCGGGGAGCGTGGTGCGATGGCAGAACCGCTCCAGCGTGCCCGGCATGCCGTTGCTGCGCAATTCATCGGGGTTGCCGATGCGTACCCGCAGTTCCGGATTGGCATCGGTGATGGCCAGAAATGCCTGGTCCAGGGCCTGCATCGGTGAGTGGGCCACGCCGGCCGGCGCGAGCGTACGCCAGGGCAGTTCGCCCTGGCGGCAGCGCACCTGCCGTGCCGCAAGCGCATGGTCGCGCTCGCGCGGCCGGCCGTCGACGCCGTGCGTATTGAGGAGATCAACGCACTGGGCCAGATCGTCCATCGGCACCCAAAGCTTGCGCGCCGCCTGGTTGAAGGCGGTCCGTGCCGCAGCTTCCAGCGAAGGGTTGCTGCCGAGCGGAAGATTGTGGGCCAGATTGGTTCCCGCCCCTGGAAAGCCGTATCCTTTTGGGGCTTGCGCGATCGTGTAGTGCAGCGGGGCAGGGTAGCTGAAGTGGTCGGCCTGTTCGGCACCGGCGCATGCAGACAGGCGCGTCTCGGCTTCGAGGATGGCCCAGCAGAAGGCGGCCGGGTCGGTGCCGTCGATGACCATGGGGTCAAAACCGTTCAGGCGCAGATGCTGGGCAAACCATTCGACACCACCGTCCTGGCTCATGGCACTGCGCTGTTCGATCCGTCGCCCGTTGAGCAGCATGATCGGCAATGTCATGCCAGTATCGCTGGCGCGCCACCAGCGCGGCGCCCAGTCCGCCCCGCGCTGTTCCTCGAAGGCGCCGTCGCTCAGGAAGGCCACCAGCGTCTCGCCTGGCAGGGGCATGTGGACGTACTGTAATTCCGCAAAGCCAAGGTAGCCGCCTTCAATCAGGCCGCCTGCCGTATGGGCATTGACGTGGCTGCCCAGCGGCGCGGCAGGATTGCCGTCAGGCAGGATCACATACGAGTAGAAATCCGTGCACAGTTGCGACAAGCCCGCTTCGGTACTGGCATAGCGGTGGGATTGCTCTGCGTGCAGGTTGCCAACCAGGATATTGACAGCGTCGATTGCCGCCACACAGTGGCCCTGGCCCATCAGCCAGGAGCGGGTGCGGCCGGTGAACGCATTGGCGAGCAGGTAGCCGACATACGCCGGGACCATGTTGAGCGAGCCCCCGGTATGGCCGTCGGGAGTAGGCTTGAAGTCGGTCGCCTGCAACGCTTCACCGTCCACGCGAACCCGCTTGGCATAGGTCATGTGCACCACCAGCCACATGGCGGCGCTGGCAAGGCGGTCTGCCGCGCACAGCAGGCGCCAGACAGCGTCGGCACTGCGCCCGGGCTCCCGGGCCAGCAGGTCCGCGACGTATCGCCGCACGCGCAACTGGGTTTCATCGTCGTGCTGGATGACACCATAGCCCTGCGCCCAGCGCGCGAAGTGCTGATCGGACTCGCGCCAGGCGCAGGCTTCGGCGGCAATCCGGAAGCGCTCGTGCGCTTGCGCCGGCGTGCGCAGATCGGCAGCATAGGGGAAACGATTTGCCTGATCGGCCTGTTCTTCGCTGGGTGCAGGTTCTGATGCCTTCATGGAGGATTCCTTATCTGATGTGACAATGCATGGGGATGGCTGGGGCGTCGCTTGCGCAAGCCGTTTCGCTGTGATTTTGCAAATTTCATATCCCGATGCGCACGATACTGTCAGACAGATACTGATGCGGCGGCACCACCAGATTCACCGGCGCCGGGACATTTTTGAAAACGCGGCCGGCCAGATCAAATTTGGAACCGTGGCAAGGGCAGTAAAAGCCGCCGGACCAAGCCGCGCCCAGGTCCGCCGGGGCGGTGTCGGGGCGAAACAGCGGCACGCAGCCCAGGTGCGTGCAAATGCCGACCAGTACGACGTATTCCGGCCTGATCGCGCGCAGGGCATTGTGCGCGTCGACCGGCTGTTCGGAATCCTTGGACAGCGGGTCTTGCAGCAAGTCGTCGTGTTGCCGGAGCGCGGCGATCATTGCCTCTGTCCTGTGCACGACCCAGACTGGTTTGCCGCGCCAGGCGATGGAGACCATGGCGCCGGGGGCGATGGCGGCGATATCCACGTCCACTGGTGCGCCTTCCGACAGCGCGCGCTGGCTCGGCGCCATGCTGCCTAAAAACGGCACGGCGGTGGCGACGCCCGCGATGGCACCCGCGGTCACGGTTGCTTGCAGCAGCAGACGCCGTTCAGCGTCCGCGGGTGCATTCTTTATGGAGTCGTTCATAAAATGCCTCACGATATTGTGCAGACAGGGCGCTGCCAATACTGGACAATTTCGACATCCTCGCTGACGGGGTCTCGTGCGCTCCCCTGCTAATCCCAGGAGGTGGAGGGCAGCCAAACGTCCACAGGTGGCTATTCAGGTCCGCGCCCAGTCAATGAAAAACCATGCCTTCGATATGGAATCCACCGTCGACATGGACAATTTCGCCAGTGATGGCGGATGCGTAATCACTGGCCAGCAGCAGGGCGGTTTTACCGACCTCGCACGCATCGATCAAGCGACGCTGCGGGGATTTGCGCGCGGCTTCGTCGAGCAGTTCGTCGAAATGCAATAGGCCCGAAGCGGCGCGCGTCTTGACCGGACCCGCCGAAATGGCATTGACGCGCACACCTTGCTTGCCCATCTCGTGCGCCAGATAGCGTACCGAGGCTTCCAGCGCCGCCTTGACCGGTCCCATCACGTTGTAATGCTCCACGACCTTTTCCGCGCCCAGATAGCTCAGCGTGGAGATGCTGCCGCCGGATGTCATGAGCGGTTCGGCAAGCTTGGCCATTCTGATCAGGGAATGACAGGAAATGACCATCGCTTCGGAAAAACCCTCCGCCGAACAATCCATCAGGCGCCCGTGAATTTCCTCCTTGCGGGCTGAAGCAATCGAATGGAATATGAAGTCGAGCTTGCCCCAGCGGTCACGGATGGCATCGAACACGGCTTCCAGTTGTCCCGGCAGGGACACATTACACGGCATAAACAGGCTTGCCTCTACTTGCCCGGCGATAGGTTCGACAAAGGATTTGGCTTTGTCATTGAAGTAGGTCACGGCCAGTTCTGCGCCCGCGCCATGGAAGTGCTTTGCCGCCCATGTCGCCAGGCTTTCTTGGTTGGCAATGCCGACTACCAAGCCTTTCTTGCCTTTCAAATCCAGTATTTCCATGAGCCTGCTCCATGCTGTAGGGGATGTCACTCTCAGCATAGTGGGGAAATGTCACGAAACTATCACGGCTGCCGAGTGGGCCTCCTTTGCCGGTCCGTCGATTGGCTGTGATCGCATGATCCGCTTGCCTGCGGCGACGGCCGGTGGATCGGGGGCAGGTCGACATCTTGAAAAATCCCAAGCAATTTAGAGCCG
This sequence comes from Burkholderiaceae bacterium, assembly GCA_019751755.1. Classification (GTDB taxonomy): domain Bacteria; phylum Pseudomonadota; class Gammaproteobacteria; order Burkholderiales; family Burkholderiaceae_D; genus Rugamonas. Next base: position 4,258 of record JAIENA010000500.1, read on the forward strand.
CTATGGCAAATGGGAAGGTATCCATTCAGGCAGGCATGCCGCCACTATCCCAAGCGGGGTGTATAAAGCATGTGAGTGAAAAGGTGACTTGGACGCTGGTAAAAGGATCCGGATGGGAAATTACCCTTTGTCACAACTGTCGTCATTGCGTCACATGCAAGCAAAGCGCCAGCCTTTACAATGTGGCTTTCATGGAAGCGCGATTGTCGCTGGATGATGGCGTGATTTGTGTAGACAACTGCTAAGGAAACGCATATGAAACAACTGTCGCATTTACTCACTGTTTTGTTCTTGTCTTGCGGCGTGTCGCTTGCCGCTGTGGCGGCGGACAATGCTACCCAATCCGGGTCAATGGGCAACATGCAGTCTGGCGAAATGGGCAAGATGGATCATGGCGCCATGGATCACCCGTCTTCGTCCATGATTCCGGGGGAAGTGAAAAAAATCCAAAAGGATACCGGCAAGATCACGCTCAAGCATGGCCCGATGAAGGATCTGAACATGCCCGCCATGACGATGGTTTTTCGCGTAAAAGATCCGGCGATGCTGAGCAATCTTAACGTCGGGGAGCAAGTCAACTTTGTCGCGGTAAAAGCCAATGGCGCGCTGGTCGTCACCGCGATCGAAGTCACCAAATAAGTTCGACCATGAGAACGGTCGCCCCTTGCCTGCTGCGGCTTGCAAGGGGCGAGGTGTTTCTGGCGCCGGCAATGCATCTTGTTGATCATTGGCAATCATTGAAATTCACCATCAGTCTGGACTGGCGGCATGGCCGGCATTAATAAGGAGCATTCCTGTACAGGGCTTCTGTGAGGTCCGGTGACGGATATGCCGCTGCACGATTTTTCTGCAAAGCCGTAACGGCATTTCCTTATCGACACATTTCGGCACGAACTGCTTCACGCTTGTGTGCCGATGCCGACAACAGCCTGACGGCCACATTACATTTTCGTCATTTTTGGGCGGATACCTTTCCTCTACGATATAATGAGATTAACTAAAGGCAAACATTGTCTGTTCGCCTGCAAAACTGCACCGCATTCCGGCAGAGTTGTCCCGCAGCTGCAAGCGCGATGTGCCAGGCCCTAGTCAAAAAGACCGGCGGCGGCACAAAGTAGGCTGAGGGTTAGTCATAAAGGATGTCGAGGTGTTGTATCGGTTGCAGTGTACTATTTTTGGGGTTTTGCTCAGATCAAAGCAGGTTATCCATGAGGCTGTCCCGTCCGTCCCGTTTCTTCGCTGTGCTGGCAGCCGTCGTGAGTGTGCTGTTTTCCCAGCTCGCCATGGCAGCGTACGCATGCCCCGGATTGCCGACAGGCCAGGCGATGGCGATGGCTGCCGAGGCGGACCATGTCATGCCGGACTGCGAGCAAATGGATAGCGCGCTGCCTGCGCTGTGCCATGCGCATATGCAGGCAGGCGACCAGACCCTCGACAAGCCGCCATCACCGAATGTGCCTCCCACTGTGGCCGTGTTGCTGATGCCGGTCATGAGCGACTTGCATCTCGCACCCCCACTGGTTGTTTTCTACGCCGATGCCGCAGGGCTGAGGCGCTCTTCCGATCCCCCGCTCGCGATCCGGAACTGTTGCTTCCGAATCTGACATTCCAGGCTGCGTGGTGCTTCATCGCCGCCGCCATGCGCGCGCGGTAGTCGTTGATCATTGTCCGGAGTCATCTCATGAAATACCCCTTACATGCCTGCGCGCTCGCGGTGGCAATTGCCTTGGCCGCGCCCGCCATGGCGGCATCCGCAGACGCGCTGCCGGGAGGCTCGGTGGAAAGCCTGCTCGACTATGCCCGGGAGCGCAACCCCGAATTCGCCGCGATGCGCCTTGAGGCAGAAGCCGCCAGCGAACGCGCCGCCGCCGCCGGCAGCCTGCCCGATCCGAAGCTGCAGATCGAGTGGCGCGACATCACCAAAATGAATACGCAGAATCCGACCCTGGCACCGAGCCGCGTCGGCACCACCCGCTACCAGATCATGCAGGACGTGCCCTGGTTCGGCAAGCGCGGCCTGCAGCGCGACATCGCTCAGATGGAAGCCGAAGGCGCCAAGGGACTGTCGTACGGCACCTGGGCGGAACTGTCTTCCCGCATCAAGGCAAGTTATGCCCAGTATTACGCCGTCCATCAAACCGAGGGCTTGGCGCGCGAAATCCTCGACCTCATGGCGCGCCTGGAAAAGGTGACGCAGGTGCGCTATGCCGGCGGCCTGGCCGCGCAGCAGGATGCCATCCGCGCCCAGGTGGAACAGACCAACCTGAAGAACGAATTGATCGCCCTGGAGAATGAAAAACGCATGCTCCAGTCCCGCCTGAACATGCTCCTGGCGCGCCCGGCACAAGCGCCGCTGGCGGCGCCGGACCAGTTGCGTCCGCTGCCGCAGCCGGTGAAACTCGATTATGCCGCGCTGGCAGAGCGGGTGCGGGCACGCAATCCCCGGCTGTTCGCCGAAGAGTCACGGCTCAAGGCGGCGGAAAAGAACCGCGACCTGGTCTACAAGAACCGCTATCCCGACTTCGCCGTCGGCGTCGCGCCGATGCAGACAGGCGGCTCCGTCAAGGAATGGGAAGTGATGTTCCAGATGACGATCCCCCTGCAGCAGGCGCCGCGCCGCGCACAGGAACGCGAAGCGCAGGCCATGCTGGCCGCCGCCCAGTCGCGCAAGGACGCCACCGCCAACCAGGTGCTGGCCGAACTTTCGGAAAACCTGTCCGCACTGGAGGCGGCCCGCCGCACGGAAACGCTGGTGGCAAACAGCCTGTTGCCGCAGGCCGAGCTGACTTACCGGGCGGCGCTGGCCAGTTATGAAAACGGCAAAGTGGATTTCGCGACCCTGCTGGATGCCCAGCGGCAGATCCGTCTGGCCAAACAAAACCGCTTTAAGGCGCAGGCGGATGCCCAGGCGCGCCTGGCTGAAATCGAACGACTGTTGGGAGAAGAATTATGAGCAAGGGAACCAATATCGCCATCGGCATGATCGTCGTTGCGGCACTGGCAGCAGGAGGGGGCTACTGGGCGGGCAACCGTGGTGCGCAGAAGCAGGGCGCTGCGTCCGAGGCGGACGGCGCCGGTGGCGCCAGCAAGGAACGTAAAATACTGTACTACCGCAACCCGATGGGCTTGCCGGACACGTCGCCGGTGCCGAAGAAGGACCCGATGGGCATGGATTACATCCCGGTCTTTGAAGGCGGCGAAGCAGCTGAACCCGCCGCCGCCAACCAGATCGCCATCAGCACCGACAAGGTCCAAAAACTGGGCGTGCGCACCGCAAAAGCGAGCCGGAAAGCGATCAGCAAGACGGTGCGCGCGGCAGGTCGCATTGAGCCGGACGAGCGGCGCGTGTATGCGATTTCCCCCAAATTCGAAGGCTATGTCGAGCGCCTGTTCGTCAATGCCACCGGCCAGGCGGTCGCCAAGGGGCAGCCGCTGTTCGAGGTGTACAGCCCGGAACTGGTGTCGGCACAGCGTGAGTATGCGATTGCTGCGCAAGGCGTGCAATCCCTGAAGGGTGCCGGCAGCGAGGCGCAGGAAGGCATGCAGCAGCTTGCCGAGTCGAGCCTGATGCGGCTGAAGAACTGGGACATTTCCGAGGAACAGGTCCGCGCGCTGGCCAAATCCGGCACGGCCCGGCGCACCATGACGTTCCGCTCGCCGGTTGCCGGCATCGTCACCGAAAAGAAGGCAATCCAGGGCATGCGCTTCATGCCGGGCGATTCCCTGTACCAGGTGGCCGACTTGTCCACCGTGTGGGTGCTAGCCGATGTCTTCGAGCAGGATATCGGGCTGGTCAAGACGGGCGCAAGCGCGAAGGTCATGATCAACGCCTATCCGGGCAAGGAATTCTCGGGCAAGGTCACTTACGTCTATCCGACGCTCAATGCCGCCACGCGCACCGCGCAGGCGCGGGTGGAACTCGCCAATCCGGAACAGTTGCTCAAGCCCGGCATGTTCGCCAGCGTGGAGGTGGCGGTTGCCGCCAGGAGCGAAGTCGTGACGGTGCCAGTGTCTGCCGTGATCGATAGCGGCACGCGCCAGATTGTCTTGGTCCAGGTGAAGGAAGGGCGTTTCGAGCCGCGTGAAGTTCGGCTTGGCGCGCGCAGCGACGACGCTGTCGAAGTGCTCGAAGGTGTGCGGGAGGGCGAGGATGTGGTGGTGGCCGCCAACTTCCTGATCGATGCCGAAAGCAATCTGAAGGCGGCCGTCGGCAGCTTTGGCCATGCCGCGCACGGCAGCAGCGCTGCCAAGGATACGGAACCGGCTGCCAAAGCCGGTGCGAGCGGCGTCGGCCACAAAGGCGAAGGCGTTGTCGAAAAGGTCGATGCAAACAGCGGCATGGTTAGTATCAACCATGGTCCGGTTGCGAGCCTGAATTGGCCCGCCATGACGATGGAATTCAAGGTCGCCAACAGCGCCTTGCTGGAGCAGCTCAAGCCGGGCGCGCGGGTGGCGTTCGAAATTGTCGAGCGCCAGCCTGGCGAATGGGTCGTCACCGGCGTGCGGCCGGTCGGGGGCAGCAAGGCGGATGCCACGGCGCCTGCGGCTAGCGCGCCGGCAGCGAACCCGCATGCCGGCCACTGACGGGAGACCAGCCATGCTCAACAAGATCATCGACTGGTCGGGCCGCAACATCTTCCTGGTCCTGCTTGCCACGCTGTTTGTGTCGATTGCCGGCATCTATGCCGTCCTGAAGACGCCGATCGATGCGCTGCCCGACCTGTCGGACGTGCAGGTGATCGTGTATACCGAATACCCAGGCCAGGCGCCGCAGGTGGTGGAAGACCAGGTCACCTATCCGCTCACCACCGCCATGCTGTCGGTGCCGAAATCGAAAGTCGTGCGCGGCTTTTCGTTCTTCGGCGCCTCGTTCGTGTACGTCATCTTCGAGGACGGCACCGACATCTACTGGGCGCGCTCACGGGTGCTGGAATACCTGAATGCCGCGTCCGGGCGCATGCCCAAGGGCGTGGCGCCGCAGTTGGGGCCCGATGCGACCGGCGTCGGCTGGGTCTATCAATACGTGGTGCAGGCCAAGAACATGACGCTGGCCGAACTGCGCACACTGCAGGACTGGTATCTGCGCTACCAGTTGTCCAAGGCACACGGCGTATCCGAGGTGGCGTCAGTCGGTGGCTTCGTGCAGACCTATCAGGTCACGGTCGATCCGGTGAAATTGCGCGCGTACGGCATTCCCCTGGGTAAAGTGTCACAGGTGATCCGCGACTCCAACCGCGATGTCGGCGGACGCGTGATCGAGATGGCCGAGACTGAATACATGGTGCGCGGCAAAGGCTATCTGCGCGGCATTCAAGACATTGAAATGCTGGTCGTCAAAAGCGCGGGCGGCACGCCGGTGCTGATACGCGACATTGCCCGCGTCGAAATGGCGCCGGATGAGCGGCGCGGTATGACCGAGCTCAATGGCGAGGGGGAAGTCGTGTCCGGCATTGCGATGGCGCGTTACGGCCAGAATGCGCTGGAAGTCATCCACAACCTGAAGGAAAAAATCAGCGAGGTCAGCGCCGGCTTGCCGCAAGGCGTTTCGATCGAAGCGGTATACGACCGCTCGGACCTGATCCATCGCGCCATCGATACGCTGAAGGTGACGCTGATCGAGGAAAGCATCATCGTCGCGCTGGTCTGCATGGTGTTCCTGCTGCATGTCAGGAGCGCCCTGGTGGCGATCCTGATGCTGCCGGTCGGCGTGCTGATGGCATTCATCACCATGCGCGCGCTCGGCATGAATTCCAACCTGATGAGCCTGGGCGGGATTGCGATCGCCATCGGCGCGATGGTCGATGCAGCCATCGTGATGATTGAAAACGCCCACAAGCATCTGGAGCGGTTGCCGGAAAAGCATTCGAAGCAGCAGCGCGTCGAAGCCATGCTGGCCGCCTGTAAGGAAGTCGGGCCGGCGCTGTTTTTTTCGTTGTTGATCATCACCGTATCGTTTTTGCCGGTGTTTGCGCTGGAGTCCCAGGAGGGGCGGATGTTTTCGCCGCTCGCCTATACCAAGACATTCTCGATGGCCGGTGCGGCGCTGCTGTCGATCACGCTGGTGCCGGTCCTGATGATGCTGTTCATCCGCGGCAAAATCATGCCGGAAGCGAAGAACCCGGTGAACCGCTTCCTGATCTGGATCTACCGGCCGATCATCCAGGGCGTGATGCGCTGGAAAAAACTGACCATCGTCGCTGCGCTGTTCGCCTTGGTTATTTCGGTGTACCCGGCATCGAGGCTGGGAAGCGAGTTCATGCCGACGCTTAACGAAGGCACGCTGCTGTACATGCCGGCCAGCCTGCCGGGCATGACGATGACCAAGGCGGCTGAGCTGGTGCAGACCCAGAACAAGATCATCAAGAGTTTCCCGGAAGTGGCATCGGTCTGGGGCAAGGCCGGACGCGCCAATACTGCGACCGACCCGGCGCCGACCGAAATGTTCGAGACGGTCATTAACTTGAAGCCGGAGTCCGACTGGCGCGCCGGCATGACCGTGGACAAGCTGATTGCGGAAATGGACAAGGCCTTGCAATTTCCTGGCGTGTCCAACGCCTGGACCATGCCGATCAAGGCACGCACCGACATGCTGTCGACCGGCATCCGCACGCCGATCGGCATCAAGGTGTTCGGCAAGGATCTGCAGGAGATGGAAAGGCTGGCCAAGCAGATCGAGGCGGTCGTCAAGCAGGTACCCGGCACAAGCTCGGCTTTTGCCGAGCGCATTACCGGGGGTTTTTACCTCAACATCGAACCGAACCGGGCGCAACTGGCCCGCTATGGCTTGACCGTTGGCGAAATACAGGAAGTCATTGGCACCGCCCTTGGCGCGGAAATGGTGACAACGACCGTCGAAGGCCGCGAGCGTTTCGGCGTGACCGTGCGTTACCCACGCGAACTGCGCTCCGACCCGCAACAGATCGGGCGCGAAGTGCTGGTGCCGACCATGGATGGGGCCATGATTCCACTTGGCCAGCTGGCCAGCATCGAGATCGCCAAGGGCGCACCCGGCATCCGCACCGAGAATGCGCTGCTGTCGGCGTACATCTATGTCGATATACGCGGCAGCGATATCGGCGGATACGTGGCCGAAGCGCGCAAGGCGGTCAATGAGCAGGTGCAGTTCCCGCCGGGTTACTACGCTACCTGGAGTGGCCAGTTCGAGGCGATGGAACGGGCCATCGAAAAGATGAAGATCGTGGTGCCGGTGACGCTCCTGATCATCTTCCTGCTGCTGTACCTGAACTTCAGGCGCCTGACCGAGACGTTGATCGTGATGCTGTCGGTGCCGTTCGCACTGGTGGGCGGCGTGTGGCTGATGTGGCTGCTGGGGTACAACATGTCGGTCGCGGTCGCGGTCGGCTTTATTGCGCTGGCCGGCGTGGCGGCCGAAACCGGCGTGGTGATGCTGATCTATCTGGACCATGCGTGGGAAGAAGCCAAGGTGAAATGCCGCGCCGCCGGCACCACACCGGGCGCTGCCGACCTGTATGCGGCGGTGATGGAAGGCGCGGTCGAGCGGGTGCGACCGAAAATGATGACGGTGGTGGCGATCATGGCGGGCCTGTTGCCGATCCTGTGGGGCACCGGCACCGGTTCGGAAGTGATGAGCCGGATTGCCGCGCCGATGGTCGGCGGCATGATTTCGTCGACGGTGCTGACGCTGGCGGTGATCCCGGCGCTGTATGCGTTGGTCAAACAGTGGCGGATCAACAAGGGGTGGGAAACTTGAAGGAGATTGCTGAAATGAATGATTTGAATCCGAGGACCAGGGCGTTATGGCCGATTACTTCACTGTTGCTTGCCCTTGGGGCGGGCACGGGGCTGCAGGCACAAGCGCAAACCATGCAAATCCCGAAGGCGAGTGAACACCTGATGCCCAATGCGGCGCTCGGCAAAAAGCTGTTTGCTGCCAACTGCGCTTCCTGTCATGGCACCGACCTGAAAGGCACGGACAAGGGGCCGGCCATGCTGCACAAGGTCTATGAGCCTTCTCACCATGGCGATGCCGCTTTCCAGATGGCAGCGAAGTACGGCGTGCGGGCGCATCACTGGCAGTTCGGCGACATGAAGCCGGTGCCGGCCGTGACGCCGGATGAGGTTGCGCATATCACTGCCTACGTGCGGATGGAGCAACGGAAGGTCGGCATCCGTTAGGAGGCCAAGGCTGGCGCGGGCAAGATCCCCTGATAACACTGAACGACGCGATCGCTATGATCTTCCATGGGCGCTGGGTGCCAATCGAATTAATGAACACCATTCTCTTGCTGTGGATCATGATGATCGCCATCATCGTGTGTGTGGTGCTTCGGGAGGGATGGTGGCGCGGCCCGCCTAATACGCGGGAGCAGGGAAAGCCGCAGGTGCAGGGCCGCAAAAGACGGGGCAGGCGCAGGAAATAAAAATGCTGGCAAAAGCTTGACATTGCCATCATGGGAAGGTCTACAGTGAATTTGTACCACCGCAGAATCGCCGCGGTGGGAATACTGGGGTAGATTTATTGCTACTTGAGAAAGGAATATTGCTATGCAAACGACATCATTTAATGTGGCGGGCATGACTTGCGGCAGCTGCGTCACCCGCGTTACGAATGCCTTGCGGTCAGTCGATGGCGTCGACAGCGTCAATGTTTCGCTGGCAGGTGCCGCCGCAACTGTCAAGTTCGATCACCAGTTGACGACGTCGGAGCAATTGCAGGCGGTGGTTCGTCAGGCGGGCTATGACACCAACGTTGTGCAAGCCGCCACGCCAAAGCCCAGAGGCGGTTGCTGCTGCCATTAATGACGGTACGCCACACCGCCCGTCACCCAGCCTGACAAAAACGTCATGGTCAGGTCAGGCTGGTGATAGCCGCGAAGGCGTAGCATGGTCGTTGTTGCACATTGCGCAGTTTGGATGCTTCATCAAACCTTAAGGAGTCTCACCATGAAACTGCAGTCTTTCCTTTCCGTGGCCCTAGTGGCTGCAGCTACCTCCCTGTCTTTGGGCGCCTATGCGGCAAGCGATGCCGACAAGCCGACCGCTGGCGCCGCGCAAGCGGACAAGTCGGAAGCGATAAAAATGCAGCCGCACTCCCATATGCAGGAAAAGACGGGCATCGCGCCGCAGGAAAAGGCAGGTGATACCAAGCCCGAGAAGCGCAAGGCCGACCAGGATAAATCCAAGCATTACCACCCGCGCGACGGCAAATAAGCTTTCCCCGGGGGACGGGTGGCAGGTCATTCTGCATTGCCAGGATGGATGATCCTTGCCGCCCCAGTCGCCGTAACTGCCGCTGCTAGTCGCTTTTCGATGCACTGCGCACGACCCGCATTGTGAGCCATAACGCCAGGCCATAGCCGAAGGCGGCCAGCACGGGCATGCCGGCAATGCGCGGGCCGATGCTGTGCTGCATGAGCAGTGAGGCGGCGATGTAGAGTCCCAATGTAATCAGGGCCAGCGATATCTTGTTGCTGGCATGCTTGACTTCATGGCGCATCTCGTCCAGACCGGCATGGTGGAATGACAGGACGAGGCCTTCCGAACGCATGCGATGCATCATCCGGCTCAAGCCTGCAGGCAGTTCCTTGAGCGATACCAGGGATTCATACTTGATGCGGGCAGCCAGTTCATCGAAGTCGGGGTGCACCGCTTCCTTCAGGATGGCGCCCGCTTTGGCGAACAAGCCATCGAGCAGGTTGAATTCGGGATCAAGCTTGCGCACGGTGTTTTCCATCAAAAACACGGCGCGCAGCAGCACCAGCAAATGATGGGGAATGCGGACATGCTGGCCTTTGCCCATGCGTGCAATCCGGATGAAGGCTGCGCCAAACGACCAGTCGCGCAGCGGCAGGTGCGCATAGTCCTGGATCAGTTCTTCCAGGCCTGCCCGGTGCTGCGCCCGGTCCAGCTTGCCGCTCAAGATGCCAAGGTCCAGGCAGGCATCGAGCAGCCACTCGCCATCCTGCTGCACAAACGCTTGCATGAAAGCGATCAGGTTGGCACGGGTAGCCTGATCCAGGAAGCCGATCAGGCCAAAATCGTGCATGCAGATTCTGCCATCCGACAAGACAAACAGGTTGCCCGGATGCGGGTCGCCATGGAATACGCCGGCGACAAAAAACTGGTGTACGTAGGCATCGACCAGATTCTGCGCCAGACGCGGGCCATCCGCCAGAAACACCGGATCATCAATGCGCCGGCCCATGCTCATTTCCTGAACCAGCACCCAGTCCGAGCACAAGTGGGGCATGGCAGCAGGCACAAAGATGGTAGGCGAGTCACGGAACAGCGTGACGAAGCGGGCGATATTGGCCGCTTCCTGACGAAATGCGATCTCCTTGTGCAGATTGCGTGACAATTCATCGATCAGGTCGAGTGGTGCAAAGCGCCGAAAGCGCGGCAACACAAAGAGTACGCTTCTGACAACCCAGCGCAGAATGCGCACGTCTTCATCGACTTGCCGCTTGATGCCAGGGCGGCGCACCTTCACGATCACGGTTCGGCCATCCATCAGCACAGCCCGGTGCACTTGCGCAATCGAGCCGGCGGCCAGTGGCTGTGCATCGAATTGCGCAAAGACGTGTGACAAGGGACGATTCAGCGAGCGCGCGACTTCTTCCCTGGCCAGGTCGCCGGAGAATGGGCCGACGTGGTCCTGCAACTTCAGCAGTGCCGCGATATAGTCATCCGGCAGCAGTTCGCTGTGCAGGCTGAGCCCCTGGCCAAGCTTGACAAAGGTCGTGCCAAGCGCTTCGAGGGTGGCCGCAAAGCGCAGGGGTGGGGGAGTAGAAGGCCGAATCAGACGCGTGTGCACGCAACCCCACCAGGCAAGATAGCCCCACAATGCGATATTGACTTGCCACAACCGAACCAGCACATGCATGAATGTTTCCCCTCCAGGCCTCTTTGGGCAGGATTATCGCTTGTTGTGCAGCCGGTACGCCAACAGCAGCCCAAAGGCCGCCACAGCGCCGCCGGCCATGAATGGTGCACCCGGCGTCACGAGAAACAAGGCGCCGGTCAACGACGCAGCCAGCGCTTGTCCCAGGTTGGCAGCGGAGGCCTGCTGGCCCATTGCCTTTCCCTGTGCTGGACCGGCAGCTTCAGAAATCAGCGTGGCCAATGCGGGAATCAGGATCGCGGTACCGATCGAAACGAGCGCAAAGGCAAGCATGACGCTTTCCGACGATCTGGCAAAGGCAATCAGAACCAGTCCGGCGCTAACCACAAGCAGGCTGGCGGCGATCAATGACGGCAAGACAAACCGCTGCATGCATAATGGGAAAACGCCGATCTGCACCACAATCATGACGACACTGCAAAGCAAGAAAAATTTTACGATACCCTCGGGTTGCAGCAATAGCACTTGTTTGCCAAGCAAGGTGATCCCGACTTCCGCGATGGTAATGCCAAATACTGTGATACAGGTAAGTAACAGGCCAAGGTTTATGCCCGATTGATCGGCGGCGTTGCGGCTATCGCGCGCTATCGTGGCATTGGCGCGATATGGCTTTTCATGCGAGCGCAGGAAAATGAGCGGAATCACGATGAGCAAGCTGGTCAGTGCCACGGCAAAAAAAGGCGAGTCCAGCATCAGAATGCCGGCAATGCGCATGCCGGCAAGCGGTGCGAGCACCATTGGCGACAGCCAGCTGCCCATGATCGGGCCGAGCAGGAAACCCAAAGTAGTCGCCGATGAAATGATGGCAAATTTGCGAGGGCGCTCGGACGCCTGCGAAGCTTCGGCAACAAGGGCCAGTACTGCCGGTAGCACTGCCGCCGACAATGCGCCGCTGACTCCTCGTGCCAGATACAGCGCAGGCAAGGTCGTGGCGCTATCGAGCAAGAGCAATCCCGCGCTGCTGCCAATCAGGCCGATGGCGATGACCGGCCGCTTGCCGATGCGATCGGAAAAGGCACCCCAGAAGGGAGATAAAACAAACAGCGTAAAGGTGTACAGGCCGGTGAGGGCACCGGTATGCCATGCAACGGCCGCCGCATCGGCATCCAGTGTGCGCTCGATGATGAAGGGTAGAATCGGAAGCGTCACGCCATAAGCCATCGAGACAGACAATGCCGCCGCCAGCAGCATGGGGAAGTGGATTGCCGCCGCCACCGGCGGCGTATCTCCGTATGCGGCGGAGCCGTCCTCAGCAGCCATGCCGTCGATGATGGCGGCCAGTTGCGGAAGCGGCATACTGGGCAGGTGATGCTTCGAATTTTTCGCGGTTTTCGCGGGAGGCGAAGTAGTACACGCGTCCCTGGTACATGACATTGACGGCCGTCTCGGGATTAACGCGCTCGCCGCTGACGGGATCCTTGGATTGGCTATCGCTGCTATCCTCATGATGCTGAGCGGGCCCGTCATTGCCGTGCGAACGGCCGTGACCCATGCCGCCCCGCCGCATCAGCAGGAAGACGCCGATCGCGAATACGATCCAGATCCAGTTTTGTGTAAGCCATTGCATGATCATCTCCTTGCAGGTTGATTTCGCAAAAGATACGGCAGGCCGACTTCAGTCTGCTCTGCCGCCGTACAGGATGGAAAAAAGACGTTCGCTGGCAGCATCCCGGAATTGCCGGTAACTGTCCAGCGCGCTGGAAATTGCCTTGCCGGCTTCGCCTTCCATGGCCACCAACTGGTTGCCGTCGTCGGCCGGCATGCGGGCGGTGGCGACCCATGGGGCCAGCGCTTTCACCGGAATCATCCAGGGATTCAACTTGTCGGAAAACACCGCATGGTTCAATCGCATCGGATGCAGCCGTTTGAACATTTCGGCGCTCAATGGATTGGCAAGCGCGGTTATCCATGGACTCATCAGTTGCTGGTACAGGAACGCGTTCCATTCCGATACCGCGTGCACTTTCTCGAACGATTGCTGCGGATAAGGATACTGGATTTGCTCGACCTGGCGTTCCTCGAAGCGCACCGTGTACTGCGGTTTGCGGCAATCGGGGTCGCCGGTCGGGTTGCTGATCTTCATTTCGTACAGGCCGGGTTCAAGCGCATCGAGGTCGCCAAGACTTTCCAGAATGGCGCGATGCTCCAGCTTGGCGACACTGGTCGATACAAAAATCCCCAGATGGCCGACGTGCGTATTGAGCAGATACACGATGCGCTGACCGGCCTGCTTGAGCGCAGCTGTGGTCGGGTAGACGGTCGGGATCCAGTTCAGCGCCTGGTGCGGCGGCGTGATATTGTCGCCGCTGGAAGCGAAGATGACCAGCGGGTTGCGGATCCGTTTCAAGTCGACGTAGCAACAGTCGCAAATCCGCATGACACCGCGTTCGAGCTGGTTGCCGATGAAGAGGTTTTCCACAATCGCCACGATTTCCTCGCGGCTCAGGAAGTGGTACGCCGTCCACCAGCGCTCGAATTCCAGGAAGCGTTCGCGCTCGGTGTCGAGCTGCGTAAAGAGCTTGTAATTCTTGTCCCACAGCGTGTTGGCCGGATTCAGGTTCTCAAAGTTTTGTACCAGCCAGGCACCATCCAGTTTGCCGTCGCCCAGATCGGCCAGAAGACGGGTCATCCAGGAGCCGCCGAGCAAGCCGCCAGCCAGGCGCATCGGATTTGACTGCGAGTCGCCGGCCCAGTAGGAGAGCGGCGAGCCGTTCATGACAGTGACGCCCGCCAGGCCTTCGCAATCGGCAGCCAGCAGCGTGGCAGCCCAGCCCGCCTGGCAGTTGCCGTACAGCACGGGTGCCTTCCCAGGATGCCGGCTGCTCACTTCCTCGACAAAGCGGCGCAAGGCGTGCAGCACGTCGGCTAACGTTTGGTTCGCGCAGGGTTGCGGGAAAAAGATGACGAAGTAGGTGGCATGCCCTTCATGCAGCGCCATGCCCACTTCGGAGTCGCGTTTGAACCCGCCGATGCCGGGGCCGTGTCCGGCGCGGGGATCAATGATGATCACCGGCGGTTTGCTGTCATCCAGGCAGTCTGCCGCATCAGTGTCGTGGCAACGGGTAATGCGCAGCAAGGCGTAATTTGCCGGCCGTTCAAAACGCCGCGCATCCAGGATCGTTTCATACTCGAAGTCAAGTGGCGCAGGCATGCCGGCTTCCTCGTGCGTCAGCATATTATTGGCACGCTCGCGCAGAATATCCAGAAACAGGATGCTGCGTTGCCAGCGATCGATCTGGTAGCGCAGCGCCTGCTGCAGTGCGGATGCCGGTTCTGCGGCGTGGCTTTCTGGCGCCGGGGCTGGCGCAAGCGTCGCGAGCGTCCGCGTAGGCGTCGCCCGTGCCGGCTGCAAATCCTGGCTGACCATGGTCATGCCGCCGGGTTCGGCAACTTTCCCTTTCCTGGCAGTCTTGGCAGCAGCGGCGCGTTTATTGGCTGGCATGGCGAATCCTTCTAGGATGCATGGTTGCCCGAAATGAACCGGGCGAACATGCAGGGAGTGCGATTTTAGGCATCATGGCAATCGCGTCAGGCGGTGACCGGTTGGGCGACGACGCCGTGTCCGACAGTTTGCTTGATGCCGGTCAGTTTGGTGCGCTTGAGCATCAAGGCATTGATGGCCACGATCGCCGAGCTGCCCGACATCGACAGCGCGGCGACTTCCGGCGACAGCGTGAACGGATAGAGGACGCCCGCTGCCAGTGGAAAGGCGATCACGTTATAGGCGACCGCCCACCACAGGTTCTGGTGCATCTTTTTCAGGGTGGCGTGCGACAGTTCGATGGCGCCAACCACGTCGAACGGATCGCTCTTCATCAGGATCACCTGGGCGCTTTCCATGGCAACGTCGGTGCCGGCACCAATGGCAAAGCCGACATCGGCCTGGGTCAGTGCCGGGGCATCGTTGATGCCGTCGCCGACCATGCCAACCTTCATGCCTTGCGCCTGCAATTCCTTGATCTTGGCCGCCTTGTCTCCAGGCAGCACATCCGCCAGCACGATGTCGATGCCGAGTTCCTTGCCGACGCGCTCGGCCGTGGCGCGGTTGTCGCCGGTGATCATGGCGACCTTGACGCCGCGTTCCTGCAGTTTGGCGATGGTGAGTTTGGAGGTGGGGCGGGCGGCATCGGCAATCGCGATCAGTCCAACCAAGCGCTTGCCGTCGGCGACATGGACCACCGTGCGTCCCGCGCCCTGCAGCCGCGCCGCTTCGGCTTCCAGCCCGTTGAGATCGACGCCTTCCGCCTCCATCAGCTTGCGGTTGCCAAGCAATACCGTGCGGCCGCTGACATCGCCTTTCGCACCCTGGCCGTCAATGTTGGTGAATGCCGTGGCCACCGTTGCGATTTTCCCATCGGCGCGCTTCAGGATGGCTTGCGCAAGCGGATGCTCGGAATGCTGTTCGATCGCGCCAGCCAGGTTCAGCACTTGATCTTCACTGAAGCCGGCGGCGGTGACGATCTCGACCACGTCCGGCTCGCCCATTGTCAGCGTGCCGGTCTTGTCGAAGACGACAACGTTGAGCTTGGTGGCGTTTTCCAGCGCGGCAGCATTTTTGAACAGGATGCCGTTCATGGCGCCCAGGCCGGTGCCGACCATCACTGCCATTGGCGTGGCAAGGCCGAGTGCGTCGGGGCAGGCAATGACAAACACCGTGATCGTCAGCGTCAGCGCCAGCAGCAGCGATTGGCCCAGCAACCAGTACCAGGTGATGAAGGTCCCCACGCCGATGACGATGGCAGCGACCACCAGCCACTGGGACGCGCGGTCGGCCAGCAACTGGCCGGGCGCCTTCGAGTTTTGCGCTTCCTGTACCAGCTTGACGATCTGGGCCAGCGCCGTATCGGCACCAACCTTGGTGGCGCGGTAACGAAAGCTACCGCTCTTGTTGATGGTCGCGCCAATCACGGTGCTGCCGGGGCCTTTTTTGACCGGCATCGATTCGCCGGTGAGCATCGATTCATCCACTTGCGAGCCGCCGTCCAGCACCACGCCGTCGACCGGTATCTTGTTGCCGGGTCGGATCACCACGGTATCGCCCACCAAGACGTCGGCGGTCGCCACTTCAACTTCGATGCCGTCGCGCAGTACCATGGCTTTGGGCGGCGCCAGATCCATCAGCGCCCGGATGGCATCGGTGGCGCCGGCGCGCGCACGCATTTCCAGCCAGTGGCCGAGCAGGATGAACACCAGCAGCACCGAAGCGGCTTCATAGAACACTTCCGCCTCGAACAGGAAGGTGGCGCCGACCGAAAACAGGTATCCTGTGCCCACCGACAGGACAACCAGCGTCGCCATGTTGAGCACGCCTGACTTGAGCGCGCGCCAGGCAGCGATAAAAAATGGCCAGGAAGGATAGACAATCGCTGCAGTCGCCAGGATGAACAGGAAAACTTTGCGGTCCATGCCGACCGGCACCGGGAAGTCGCCGAACATCGCACCCATCGGCGAATACAGGAATACCGGGATGGCAAAGATGAGCGCAACGAAGAAACGATTGCGCATGTCGATCACCATGCCCTCCATGGACATGCCAGGCGCATGCCCCATGTCATGCATCATGTCGGGCTGCATTGCATGGGCATGTGGCTCATGCCGGGCGGCCGGCGCGGGTTGCCCGGCCTCAGGCGCCTTGGTGGCTACGCCATGTCCGGCATGGTGCAGGTGCTGCTCGTGCGGGGCGGGATGGGATGGGAGCGCTGCTTTTGCTTGCGGTTCTGCTGGCTTGCATAGGTGCTCTGGCAGCAGTTCTCCCCGGCAGTGATAGCCGCATTGGTTAATGACGCTGCGGATCTTGGCCAGTGTGGTTTGTGTCTCGTCGTAGTGCACCGTCGCGCTGCCTGCGGCGTAATTGGCGGCGACGTGATGCACGCCAGGGATTTTCAGCAACTGTTTCTTGACGCCCTCCGCACCGAGCGGGGAGAGCAGGTCGCCGATTTCCACCGTACTGGTTTGCATGATTTCTCCTTATGCGTGAATTGGTTCAAGCAGCGTCATGACGTTTGTTCGCCGATATCCAGTGCAGAAAAACCGATGGACTATAGCCAATACGCGGGGTGCTTGATGTCGGCAATCCAGGGGCGGCCAGCCAGTGGGACAGGACTAAGGCATCCTGCAACGCGGGAATAATCGCTGGCAAGCGCTCATGGCCAGATGACACTTCGCCCTGGCAGAACCGGACTTGGTTTTGAGCTTAACAGCCAAAAGTCACAAAACTATCACGGCCGCGCATGGTCATTTACGCAACTGAGAATCTTAATGGAAATTTTTCTGCAGACATGGGGTGGCTTGGTAGGCTTGCTGCGATAGCGGTGATTCGCCCACTTTGCACTATTAAGCCTGCAGGGAACTGAAGGGCGAATCGACGGCGGGAAAAAACACGGGCAGGTTGGCTAGCGCAAGGCGAGGCTGGATGAAATGGCCGCAATGCCTTTTAAGCCTATGCCGAATCGCGCAATTGCTTCCTTGTGCTCTTTCAGCTGGCTGTAGCCAAGATAACGCACGTTCAATTCCGAGACGCGGGAGAAGGCCGGGCGGGAAAATTGTGCGCGCACATCTTGTTCGCGGGCGTCCGGTGCGACCAGGAAAAACGCCGCATCGCCATGGTCTGGAATGCCCAGTGCCAAGTCCAGCATCCGGACAATGCCGGAATAGATGCTGGTGCTATGCTCCACTTCAAAGGCCGCGACAATCTTTTGCGACTCCTTGGCGATCCATAAAATATCAATGAGGGAAACCGTATCGACCGCCTGGCTTTGCCGCACGTTGTCCGGCAGCTGGGTGAGGCAGCCGTCGCTCAAGCGATCGCCAAGGTAGGGCCGGTTCTTGTCATTGCTGGCAATCCAGATGTCATAGCCCATCGCCTTGCCCAAGTCGCGCAGCCACCCCTGGATTTCGGTATGCGTATGGTCGTTTTCCAGCGCAGTTGCGCGCGACTTGGCTGCCGCCGCAGATTCTTCTCGCACACGGGCCAGGTCGTCTTCCCACTGGATGCCGCTGTCATCGGCGTGCGCTACCGCATACCGGCCTGAGCCGATATCAAACAGCAGGCCTGTGATGGCGCCGAGGTCATTGGACAGCCGGTATCGATATTGCCCGTTCAGCGTGAGAATGCCTTCTCGCATGGCCAAGTACTCGGTCCAGCGTCCCAGCTTTACTTTCGCGCCGGTCAGTGAATTGTAGCCCTTGACGATCGCCGTATTAAAAGGGGGCACAATCGTCGGATGCAGGAAATACAGCAGATTGGCACAGGCCGGCCCCAGTCCCTTGATCGCCTGGGCATCGAGTTCCCTTACTGCCCGGATTAAGTCTCTTTCCTCGTTGCAGCACAGGCAGGTATCGAGGAAACGGCCGAAGGCAAGCTGGTTGGCGCGGTTTTCATAAATGTCCGGTATGCGCAGTTTCGGCTTCCAGAGAAAGGCATGGTCGGCGCCTTTGAAAATCTGTCGCTGCTCGGCGATGGAATGCACGACGGTTTCCAGGGAAGAACCCCGATAGGCATTGCCAAAAGTATTCTGCCGGATTTCTTCCACGACAAGCTGCAAGCCGCGCCGGATGGAACGAAAATTTTTTAACCGTTCTTCCCACAAGAACCAGCTTTGATAAGTCGCGCCAGCGTCCTGCTGCCATGCATCGATGAGCCTGCCGAGGTCATTGTTGCCTGTTTCCTGTTGTACCTGCGCCATCATGCTCAAGCTATTCTCCCTTGCTAAATACGTGTTCTGTTCTGACTGATGTTGCCAGTTAAAGAGACTGGATTTTGACCGGCATCATACGTCCTGCATGCAATGCCGACATTAAGCATTTTCCTCCTATCCTGTGGACTGCCTCTCCGATCTTGGTGGCAATGCGTGTGGACGAATTATTGCCGATCCAACAGTCAATCGGCAAATGTATTGGATTTTGGCCGGGTACATGGGTCATGCAAACTGGCGAGCATCCTGGTGATATCCCCCTGCGATAAGGCTACAGTCCAATTGCCAGGCCAGACCAACAGCGTGACAGAGGGGCGGTGCTTGACGTCACCATGAAGGAGGAAGGCAATGAAGGATCCGCTGAAACCCAATGACTTTCCCGCAAGTCGTTTTGCGACGAATGAATCACATCGTCCGACGCATGGAAATGTCAACCTGCCGCGGCGGCGCTTTGTGCTGGGCGTGGCTGGCGGTGGCTTGCTGACAGCCGCGGGCCTGTGGCCGGCGCTGGCATGGGGACAGGAACACGCGGGGGGCATGCCGGTGCTGCGCGGCACCGATATCCGTTTGAAAATCGGTCTGACACCTGTCAATTTCACGGGGGCTGCGCGCCAGGCAACCGCCGTCAATGGAATGGTCCCTGCGCCGATACTGCGTCTCAAAGAGGGCGAAACGGTGGCCATCCATGTCACCAATCAGCTGGCGCAGCCCTCGTCGATCCATTGGCATGGCATTTTGCTGCCTTTCGATATGGATGGGGTGCCGGGACTGGCATTCCCGGGCATCGCGCCGGGTGAAACCTTCACCTACCGGTTCAAGGTGCAGCAAAGCGGCACCTACTGGTATCACAGCCATAGCAAGTTTCAGGAACAGACGGGCCTGTATGGCCCCCTCATCCTTGATCCGGCCGGCGCCGACCCCATCCAGGCCGACCGCGATTATGTCGTGATGCTGAGCGACTGGAGCGATCGCGAGCCGGAATGGATTTTCCGGCGGCTGAAGCAATCGTCTGACTTCTTCAACTATCAGATGCCCACGGTGGGCGACCTGGTGCAGGATATCCGCACCATGGGCTGGGCGCAGGCCATCGACAAGCGCAAGATGTGGAACGCCATGCGCATGAATCCGACCGACCTGGGCGACGTTTCCGGCGCAGCTTATACTTATCTAGCCAACGGCATGTCCCCCGCGGCGAACTGGACGGCGATCGCCCGCCCCGGCGAGCGCGTGCGCCTGCGGGTGATCAATGGCTCGGCGACGACAATTTTCGACGTGCGCATCCCGGGCCTGAAAATGACCGTGGTGTCGGCCGATGGTCAGGACGTCGAGCCGGTGGCGGTCGATGAATTCAGGATATCGGTGGCTGAGACTTACGACGTCATCGTGCAACTGCCGGACGAGCGCGCCTATACCATCTTCGCGCAATCGATCGACCGCTCCGGCTACGCCCGCGCGACCCTGGCGCCGCGGGCCGGCATGGCAGCCCCCGTGCCGCAGATGGACCCGAAAACCTGGCTTTCCATGGTCGACATGGGAATGGGCGGTATGCACGGCATGGAAGGCATGGAAGGTCACGACATGTCCGGCCATTCAGGCCAGTCTGATGCATCGCAACGCAGCATGCAAGGGCATGATATGGCGGAAATGCGGCATGGTGAACAGGAACACGGCAAGACGGGCATGCCGGGGCACGGTATGGGAAACATGCACGGCATGCAGCATGATAATCAGCCGGCGCCGCAGCAGATGCCAGGCCATGGCAAGGCGGCCGGAAACGGCATGAAAGACATGAAGGGCCTCGATACCGAGCCGGGCGTCGATGCGCGCGTGATGTCGCCATCGACATCGCTCGCCGATCCGGGACCGCGCCTGCGCGACAATGGCCGCCGGGTACTGACTTATGCCGACTTGCGCACCATTGGCGGGCCGCTGGATCCGCGTCCGCCCAGCCGGGAAATTGTGCTGCGCCTGACCGGCAACATGCAACGCTTTGTCTGGGGTTTCAACGGCAAAAAGTTTTCCGAACATGAGAAAGTCTATTTCAAGTACGGCGAACGGCTACGCGTGACCTTGATCAACGATACGATGATGAACCATCCGATCCACTTGCACGGCATGTTCAGTGAAGTCGAAAGCGAGGAGGGCGCATTCCAGGTGCGCAAGCATACCGTCAATGTCCAGCCCAGCAAGCAGATCAGCTTTCTGGTGACGGCGGATGCGCCCGGCCAATGGGCATTCCATTGCCACCTGTTGTATCACATGGAAGCGGGCATGTTCCGCACGGTGGTGGTTGCATGAACATACGGTATCCGATTCGGGCTGCTGGCCAAATTCGCGGTGCACGGCAGGTGCGCACTGCATTGCTGACATGCGTTCTGCTGGCGGGGAGCGCATATGGCCAATCAACCATGCTCCCCATGCAGGGAATGGATCACGGCGGCATGGACCATGGTGCCATGCCAGGCATGCAAGGCGGTTCCCGGGCTGGGCCAGCGACGAATGCGCCTGCTCCGCAATCTCCATCCCCGGCACAGAAAACATACCGTCCGCCGGACTTGCGTCCGAGTCGGGACTATCCGCGCAATCCTGATGGCTCGATTCCGATCCCCGGCGTGGGCATGGCGATGGCTGACAACGACGTGAATTACATGGTGTTGTTCGACCAGCTTGAGTATGTCCGGGCTCACGGCAGGAATGGCATGGCCTGGGATGCGCAAGCCTGGTTCGGGCGCGACTATGACAAGATCTGGTTCAAGTCGGAAGGGGAGCAGATCAAGGGGGCCATCGATGGCAGAGTGGAAGGACTATGGTCGCACGCGTTCGCAGCCTTCTGGGATTGGCAGCTGGGCGTGCGCCATGACTTTGGACAAAGCCCGAGCCGCCAGTGGCTTGCCTTCGGCGTGCAGGGCACCGCACCCTACTGGTTTGACGTTGAGGCAACCGGTTATGCCGGACCAGGCGGCCGGTCGGCGGTGCGCCTGAAAACTGAATATACGTTCCGCTTGAGCCAGGTTACTTTCTTGAGCCCGGAACTCGAAGCCAATGCCTATGGCAAGTCCGATCCTGCACGCGGCATTGCCAGCGGCCTGTCGGATGTGTCGCTGGGCCTGCGGCTGCGCTACGAGATCCGCCGCGAAGTCGCACCGTATATCGGCGTTGCCTGGACACGCAAACTGGGCAATACTGCCGATCTCAGCCGGCGGGCGGGCGAGTATGTCTCCGAACGACAGGTGGTGGCCGGGGTGCGGATATGGTTTTAAGCGTCGAAAGCGAGGATGCCGTTGAAAAAATGGCTTGTTGCGGTGGGCGTGACGGTAATCGCGGTTGCTGCAGGCGCCGGCATGTATCTCTACGCCGGTTTTTATGATATTGGCGCCGATACGCCGCATTGGCCAATCATCCATCAAGTCATGGAATCCACGCGAACTCGCGCTGTCCTCAGGCAGGCCCGGGATATCCAGGTGCCGTCAAACTTGAATGATACGCAGGTGATTGCGAAAGGCGCCGGACAATATGCCGCCATGTGCGTCAATTGCCATCTCGCGCCTGGCCTCGAAAGCACGGAAATCCGCGCCGGCCTTTACCCGCAACCGCCGAATCTGTCGACACATCAAATGGACCCCAGGGCGACATTCTGGGTCACCAAGCATGGCATCAAAATGAGCGGTATGCCGGCTTGGGGACTGACCCATGACGACGATACGATCTGGAGCATGGTCGCTTTCATCAATAAGCTGCCGCACATGAGTCCGCAGCAGTACCAGGAGATGGTGGCCAATGCCGCGCCGCACGATGCGATGCCTGGCCCGGATGCCCATGGCCATAGTCCTGCCGCCAATTCAGGCTCTGGCAATGGGCACGGCCACAGCCACGGCGCTCACAGCCATGGTGCCAGGAAGTCTGGCGCCCGTGCGCATGATTGACTGGTGCGGCAGCAGCAAATCCGGCAGCGCCCCGACAGGCCATCACGCGGCAATCGACACGATGACAACGAAGGTCCCGACAAGCATGGCAAGCGCATAGCCTTTGCACACCTGCCAGCCGACTGCCGTACCTCCGGTGGTCCAGGCAATGGAAGCCTTGACCACCATGTTGCTCAAGGTGGCGAGGCCCAATGCCACCACTGCGGTTGCCGTGGACATGCCATCGCTGGCATGCATGCGCGCCAGCGAAATGACAATCGCATCCACGTCCGCCAACCCCGATACTGCCGAAAGCAGATAGATACCGCTGGCGCCAAACCACTGTTTGGCGGCCGGCACCAAGACGGCCATCACCGCCAGGAATACGCCAAATCCCAGTGCCGTGCCAAGGTCAAACGGCTTGATTGGCGCGATGGGACCGTCAAGGGGCGCGGACCTGGCGTGTCGACGCCAGGTCCAGACACTCAGCAGCAGCAGGACCAAGCCGGTCAAGCTCAACGCCAGCCCGTATGTGTTCAAGAGCGCCGGCTGGATCATGCCGATCAGCACGGCCATGCGAAAGAACATCACGCCACAGGCAGCCAGTATTCCTGCCACGGAAATCCCGGCCAATGCCGGTTGCGCGCGGGCGCGGCGGGCCAAAGTAACGGTCGCTGCGGTGGAGGAAGCCAGTCCGCCAAGGATGCCTGTCCACAGAATGCCCCGCTCGGAGCCGGTCAAGCGCATGGCGAGATGCCCCGCAAGAGACAGGCCGGCGATTAATACGACCGCCCACCACAGCGCATAGGGATTCAGCGCGCCATAGGGGCCAAAGCCGGCATTGGGCAAGTTGGGCAGTATGACGACGGAAAGCACCAGCAATTGCAGGGCGGCAGTCAGTTCACGATGCTCTATCAGGCGTAGCCAGCCGTGCAAGGTTGGTTTCAGGTCAAGCAGGACGGCGACAATGACGGCCGCCGCCAGGGCCAAGGCAATTGCGCCGCTGGCGGCCAGCGCCCCGAGAACGAGCGTCATCAGCATTGCGACAGCGGTCGTGATGCTGAGGTCGCGGGATAAGCGTACTTCCTCCCGGTATGCCACCGCCAGCAGCAGCGACAGGCCGAGAAAACCACTGAATAACGGCCATCCGCCGAAAGCATCGGGCAAACTGGCCAGCAGGCCTCCCAATAAGCCGGTCAAGGCAAAGGTGCGCAAGCCCGCGACCCGGCCACCTTCGGAAAGTTCGCGCTGGCGCCATCCACGTTCGAGGCCAATCAACAAGCCAACTGCCAGCGATGCGGCAAGAGACAACGCGTCGGGAAGAGATGCTGTGAAATCCACATTCAATCCAGTTTTTTATTATTTATTCTCGGTGCGCCCATTATTGCACAACCGTCGCCGCAACTTTTCAGGGAGCGCGATTGCATTCTGCTGCGTGGGCGCCCGCCGAATTTTTGCCGGTGTCGGGCAAGGCCTGAAAGGGGCGGGATATGCGAGAGGATCTGAGGAGGACGCTGCCCGCCAACCGGCACGGTGTGGCGGGCGCGTCAGGCTGACAGAGCGTTACTGGGACACTGCCACCTTGCCCACCATGCCCGACTCCATATGGCCTGGAATCGTACAGGCAAAATCAACCGTGCCGGCCTGTGTGAATTCCCACGTAATGCCGCCACGCTGCCCTGGTTTTAGGTTGATCATATTGGGTTCCCCGTGTTGCATATTGGGCATGCTGCGCATCATTTCCGCATGTTCTTTCAGTGACTTCAGATCGCCGAGTACCATTCCATGCTGGGCTTTCCCTGTGTTTCTGACGAAAAAGCGAATCGTTTCCCCAGCCTTGACCCCAATGCTTGCTGGAGTGAAGCGCATGTTGTCGTCCATACTCACTTCCACTGTGCGATCCACCTTGGCTGGATTGCCTGGTTTTCCGATCATCGCGGACTGCTCTTCTTTATCCATGGAAGACATGTCGTTCCCCTTCATGTCGTGACCGTTAGAATGATTGCCTGCAGCAAGCGTCATGACAGGGAAAACTCCGGCCATCAGTAGACCAACTATATATTTTTTGTTCATAAATGCTCCTTGTTGTTTAAAAAAAATGTGTGCCGGGGTCATCCCAGCTTAAAACCAAAACCGCACACCAGCCACCCAGCGCGTATTCCTGGCGAGCTCGCCGGCAGTTCTAGCCATGGAGGCGGTTGAGCCGAATTTATGACTCCATTGAATGCCAACGTAAGGGGCGAACTGGCGCGAAAATTCGTAGCGCAGCCGTACGCCCGCCGACGCATTGGTCAAGCCGCTGCCGAGACTTTTTTCCGGATCCGCTGTGCCGTAAAAACTCCACTCCGTGCTGGGTTGCAGGATCAGCTTCTGTGTAAGCAGCACGTCATATTCCGCTTTAAGGCGCAACGCGGTCCGGCCGCTTTCGCCGACATAGGCTGTGGCATCCACATCGAACCAGTAGGGCGCCAGCCCCTGTATCCCGAAGGCTAACCAGGTACGGTTCGGCCCGTTGCCACTGTCGTACCGCAAGCCCAGCTGGGTATCCCAGTAACTTGCAATGGCATGACCCCAGAGCAGTTCGGTGCGGGCATCCTGCAACTTGCCCTTGGCTACATTACCTTCTGCCTTGATCACTAGGCGGTCATAGTCGCGGCCGAACCAAGCTCGCACATCGTAGCCGGTGCTGTTGCCATCTTTCGCGTCCACGCGCTCGAGCTTGTCGACCAGCACGCTGCCGAAATTATGTTCGTCCGCCATGCGCAGCTGTCGTGGTCCACCCAGCGCATACTTGCCGATGCCCAAGCCGTAGCCGCCCGAATAGGCGTGTGGATCACGAGCGTCCGCCGGAGCCGAGCCGCCCTGCATTTGCATGTTGCTGTGGTCCATTGCCGGCGCGGCTGGTTGTTGCCCGGCTTGGGGCGCCGCGTTTTCCGCCTTTGCATCTGCAGTGGCTGCCGAAGTAGGGGCGGCATGGTTCATCCTCGGCATGGTTGCGTGATCCGATTCGGCTGCGGCATTTTCCTGCGCCTTTTGCGTTGCGGGCATGGTCATGCCCGCATGGCCAGCATGTCCTGAGTGACTGCTTTGTGCCCAGGCTGCCTGGGCGCCGATGCTGGCTATGCCCGCCGTCAGGCAGGCGACGAGGAGTGGATAGCGATTCTTCACTTGGTTTCCTTTTAATCTGGCGAGGTTCATGCGACCACCACTTCGCGGAACATGCCCGCATCCATATGGAACATCAGATGGCAATGCCAGGCCCAGCGGCCCAATGCATC